>JALYIH010000068.1 GCA_030775865.1 Pseudomonadota bacterium
CCAGCCGCTCTGAATTCTTTGAGAATCCCCGAGAATCTCCCTAAGGACTCCAAAATTCCCAAAGAAGCGCAGGTCCGACGGTTTCGCCGCAACCCGCGCGTTGGCACCCAATCGACGGCCAGATCAAATGCCCTGAAACACGGTCTCGCGTCGCTGCCAAACCCACGATAATCCTCATAGGAGCGCAGTTTCCATCCAAATGCATCCAATCCAGCCGCCTTTCCGCACATCTCGATTGCATTATCTGCGAATTTCCGGCGGCCTGCCAGCCGGCGGTCGCGTCTGCTGGGCGGTTCGGGCCGCGTCAGCGGCCGTAAATCCTCCAATCATTGGGCACGAATAGTCTCGGGAGCGCCGTTCTGGTGACTCCACACGAATAAGATTGTCACCCTGTATCATGCCGCGGCAATGTCCAGTTAGCGCTTGGCGTGGAGTGTGCAATGACTTGCAAAAAAGGCCTTTGACGTAAGTTGAGCGCCGCTCGTTTTACGTCAAAGGCGCGCGTCGCAAGTTGTTTTCAATATTTTTTTTCGGTTGACTCTGTCAGACTCGACACGATCCTGACCACATTCAAACCACCGCGCCGGATGCGGTGGTCCTTGTCGATCACCTGTTCAGGAGGAACCGTGATGAGTCGTGAACGAACAAGTCGCGTCGAGAAGCCGGTGCCCGAAGCGCGTCGGGCCCGGTTGGTGGCCCAGGCTGCTGGACACACGTTGCAATCGCACAGCGTGGGGGCGCTCCCGCTGATCAACGACATCCTGCAGCGGCTGCAACTGCGGGAACACCTGCAGGAATTCTTGCCTGCGGAAGACCGGCGGGTTGTCTGCCCGGCGGCGACGGGCCTCATTGTGCTACTAAAGAACGTACTCCTCTCACGAGAGCCGCTGTATGGTGTGGCTGATTGGGGAATCCGGCAAACCCCCCACCTGCTGGGACTGACGCCCCGACAGATTCAAGGCTTCAATGACGATCGCATGGGGCGGTGTCTGGACCGCCTGTTTGACGCCGATTGCGGAGCCGTGGCCCTGCGCGTGGCCGCGGCCGCAGTCCGTGCGTTCCAGGTGTCGCTCGATGAATTGCACAACGATTCGACCACAGTGACATTCCACGGCGCGTATCCCGACGCCCAGGAGGAACAAGTCGTGCGCGGCCGGCGCACTCCGGCCATCACCTGGGGACACAATAAAGACCATCGCCCCGACTTGAAGCAGGTGCTGTATATCCTGACGGTCACCGCGGACGGCGCCGTGCCCGTGCAATTCCGGGTCGAAAGCGGCAATACGACCGACGACCAGACGCACCAGACAACCTGGGATCTCTTGTGCCAGCTCAGCGGGCGGCGCGACTTCCTATACGTCGCCGACTCGAAGCTGGCCACGCGAGAGAACATGGCCTACATCCACCAGCGCGGCGGACGGTTCTTAACCGTCTTGCCGCGCACGCGATCGGAGGATGAGAAATTCCGCCAGGCGCTGGTCGGCGACAAAGTGAAGTGGCAGTTCTTATGGAACAAGACCGACGAGGACGGAGAAGTCTTGGATCGGTTTGCGGTCTGCGACACGGGGCATGTCAGCAGCGAGGGATACCGCGTGATCTGGTACCATAGCAGCCTGAAGGCCCAACGGGACGCTATGGCCCGCGGCGCGCAACTGGAACGCGCATTCTCGGAGTTGGCCGGCTTACGCCAGAAGCTGATGTCTCCGCGCACCCGTTATCGCACCGTCAGCCGCGTTTGGGAGGCGATCGAACAGATCCTTTCCGAGCGTGGCGTCAAGCACCTGATTCAGGTGCAAGTTGGCTCACATGAGGACGAGAACTACCGACAGGCGACTCGCGGTCGTCCTACGGCCAAGACAAAGTACATTCGCCAGGTCAAGACGCGGTTCGATCTGAGTTACGCAGTCGACCAGGCGGCGCTAGACCTCGACCGGCGCGGGGACGGAGTGTTCCCGCTCATCACCAACGTCCTGGACGCCACCGAGCGTGATTTGCTATGGGCCTACAAGAAGCAACCGACGATCGAAAAACGGTTCTCGCAGATGAAAACCGACTTCTCGGTGGCGCCAGTGCACCTGCACTCGGCCAGCCGGATCGTCTCGTTTCTGTGCGTCTACTTCCTGGCGCTGCTGGTCGAAGCACTCCTCGAACGCGAATTACGGAAGGCGATGCAAGCCTCGCGCGTCAAAACGCTGCCGCTGTATCCCGAAGGCCGGCCTTGCCGTTATCCCACCGCCCCGCGCGTCTTCGATGCGTTCGAAAACGTGCAGCGCCATTCACTGGAACTGGCCGGTCAACCACCGAATGTTCTTATCACAGAACTCTCGCCCGTGCAGAACGCCATCCTCAAACTGCTACGCCACCCCTCGGAGAACTATGGCCGCTGACCGCGGCCCGACACGCCCCGCAGACGGGACCGCCGGCTGGCAGGCCGCCGGAAATTCGCAGATAATGCAATCGAGATGTGCGGAAAGGCGGACTTATCTGTGGAAATCTGCGAAATCTGTGGATGACTTTTTTCGTTGAAGCATTTTCGTGTCTTTCGTGGTTCATCGCTTATCGAGCGACGAGACGGGAATCACGAAACACCCAGCCCGGCCTGCGGCCGGAACCAAAAACAAGAAGAGACCACGGATAGCACGGATGACACGGATTTTTTAGCGACACAAAAATATGACCGGCGGTAAGTCACGAGTGCCTCGAATACGATCTTTAGCCACGGATTGAACACGGATGAAACAC
>JALYIH010000069.1 GCA_030775865.1 Pseudomonadota bacterium
CGCACGTTCATGCGCCATCACCCGCGGCCGAACTGTCAGCCATCGCGCAGTGGGCGGGAGTAAACCTGGCCCATGAGGGCTTTCGCGCCTGGATCTGCATTCCGGATCTAAACCGGCGCCGGCAGGATCGAGGAAGTCCTGTCCCCGATCGGCCGTGTCGACGACCGCCCGCCACAGTTCGCGCTCTTCCACTTCGCTCAAAACGCGCGGCGACTCGGCATTTGCCAGCTGTCCCTGCACGTATTGTTCGCGCAACCAGCCGGCGAAGTCGCGCACGCGCGGCGTTGGCCAAATCGCATCGCCGGCATCGCGGTGTGCACGCTCGATCGCATCAAACAGCGCGGTGGCCAACTCTGTATTCGGCGCAAGAACGGTGCGGCCGGCCGCAGCGGCGGCCAGCAGGCTGGGAGACAGGTGGGCCGCGCTCAGTGTTGCTGGACCTGGGCGGTGGAAGAGACGATTTCAAGGTCGGGCCCTTCCGCAGCTTTCGCATCGAGCAGTTCCTCGACGCGGGTGAACACAGTGGCGAGGACATTGGGTTCCGGTAAATTGGTGATGCGGAAGGCGTTGCGATATGCCACGTTAAAACTCACTCCCGGCGCCACCAGCACGTGTTTCTTTTCCAGCAGGTCAAGCGCAAAGGCCTGATCATCGAAGTCCGGCAGCGCGTCGCTGCAGACTTCCACAAATGCGTACAAGGCACCCATGGGCCGCGCCAATTTCAGATACTTGCTGCGCGCGACTCCGTCGAGAATGGCCTGCCGCGATTCGTACAGCCGGCCGCCCGGACGCGTCAGCTCCAAAATACTCTGATAGCCGCCGAGCGCGGTCTGTACCGCCCACTGGCCGGGAACATTGCTGCAGAGTCTCAATGAGGACAGCAATTCCAAACCGCTCAAGTATTCTCCCGCACTTTCGATGTCGCCCGAGAAGGACGCCCAGCCGACACGATAACCGCAAGCGCGATAGACCTTGGACAATCCGCTCATGGTGCAGCACAGGGTGTCGTGCACCAAGGTCGCCATGGGCACGAACTCGGCATCATCGTAGAGGATGTGGTCGTAGATTTCATCGGACAACACCACCAGACGATGTTTCTCCGCGAGCTGCGCGATCGCGGTCAGCGTCTCCCTTGGATACACGGCACCGGTGGGATTATTCGGATTCACGATGACGATGGCGCGCGTGCGCTTCGTGACCAGGGCTTCGATTTCGTCGGGGTCGGGAATGAACGAACGCGCCGCGTGGCAGGGATAGTGCACGGCACGGCCGCCGTTCAAATTGACCGCCGCGGTCCACAGGGGGTAGTCGGGACTCGGTACCAAGACCTCATCCCCGCGATTCAACAACGCACGGAGCGCGAGATCAATCAGCTCGCTGACGCCATTGCCGATGAAAACCTCTTCGGCCGTGACTCCGCGTACGCCGCGTTCCTGTTGCTGCATGACCACCGCTTCGCGCGCGGGAAAGATCCCTTTCTGGTGCACATAACCTTCGCTGTTGCGCAGGTTCTCGATCATGGCCAATCGCATCGTTTCCGGCGTGCGAAATCCGAATGCGAAAGGGTTGCCTATATTGAGCGAGACGATGTCGTAGCCCAGGCGCTCCAACGCCAGAGCGCGCCGCGCCAGTTTGCCGCGGATCTCATAGCGCACATTGGCGAGCCCCTCGCTGGGCTGCACAGGCTTTCGTTGTTTCATGGCGCGAAGGATAACGGAATAAGGGTCTCGTGCGAACGGTGGCAAGCCACCCAATGCCCAGCACTGACCTCAATGAGCGGCGGATCGCTGGTCTCGCATATCGGCAGCACATAAGGACAGCGGTCGCGATAGGCGCATCCGGAGGCCATCAAGCGCGCCGGCGGGATCGGTTCGGCGACAAGCGCCGGCACGCCGGCCACTGCCGGCGCCGCGGCGACGGGCTTACTCGGCAGGTGCGCCACCGCGGCCAGCAACGCGCGCGTGTACGGATGCACGGGTGACGCGAACAGAGCATCGCACGGCGCGATTTCCACCAGTTTTCCCAGGTAAATGACCAGGACGCGATGGCTCAGGTGCCTCACCACGGCAAGATTGTGGCTGATGAACAGCACGGCCATTCCAGCCTCACGCTGCAGATCAGCCAATAGGTTGACGATTTGTCCCTGGATGGACACATCGAGGGAGCTGACCACTTCATCGCAAATCAGAAGCTTCGGACTCAGGATCATGGCGCGGGCGATGCCGACGCGCTGACACTGACCGCCGCTGAATTCGTGCGGATAGCGGTCCGCCATACTTACGTCCAAGCCGACCCGTTCCAACATGGCGCTCACTTGCGCAAGGCGCACGCTCGGGGTCAGTCCGGGTTCGAATATTTGCAATGGTTCGCCGATCGCCTCGCCCACCGTCATGCGCGGATTCAAGCTCGCGAGTGGATCTTGAAACACGATTTGCAAGTTTCGGCGCTGCGCGCGAAGCGCCGCGCCCGAGCACTTGAGCAAATCCAAGCCGAGAAACTCCACGCTGCCGCGCACGGGTTGCAGCAACCTTAAGATGGCTCGCGCCAGCGTCGATTTTCCGGATCCTGATTCACCCACGAGCCCCACGGTCTCGCCTGCGAACAGATCGAAATTCACGCCGCGTACGGCCGGATTGGTGCCGAAGGCCACGCACAAATCCCGGACCCGAAGCAAAGGATTGTTCATGAGGCCAATGGGAAATGACAGGCGACTTGGCTCGTCGAAGTGCCCATGAGCTGCGGGCGCTCGAGGCGACAGCGCTCGGCGGCGCGGGGGCAGCGCGGCGCGAAGGGGCACGCCTCGAGCACCTCCCCGGGTCGCGGCGGCTGTCCGGCCAGGGTCGGCAATCGCATGGGACGCGGTCCGAATACACTCGGAATGCACTTCAGCAGCTCGGCAGTATACGGATGGCGCGGACGGCGGAACAATTCTTGCGCGTTCGTATTCTCCACGACGCTGCCCGCATACATCACCAGAATTCTGTCCGCGAGGCCCGCCACCACGGCAAGGTCGTGACTGATGAGCGCCAGTGCCATGCCAAATTCACC
>JALYIH010000070.1 GCA_030775865.1 Pseudomonadota bacterium
ATACTGAGCAGTTCCTGGTGGAGCTCGAGCGGCGTGAGCGCGAACGCAGCGGCCTCTCGAGCTTGAAGCTTGGCTTCAATCGGGTGCAAGGCTTTTTCATCGAGGTGAACCGCAGCCAAGCCGACAGGGTCCCCGCCGAATACCTGCGCCGCCAAACGGTCAAATCGGCCGAACGCTTCATCACGCCGGAACTAAAATCCTTCGAGGACAAGGTATTGGGCGCGCGCGATCGCGCGCAGGCGCGGGAGAGGGCCCTGTACGAAGGGTTGCTCGATCAGCTCTGCGCAAATCTGCCGGCAATGCAGGCAAGCACGAGTGCGGTGGCGCAAATCGATGTGTTGAGCTGTTTTGCCGAACGGGCCACGGCCTTGCAGTGTGCGCAGCCGGAATTGGTCGACGAGCCGATGCTCAATATCGAGGGCGGCCGTCACCCGGTGGTCGAGCGCGCCGGCCGGGAACCCTTTATCCCCAACGATCTGCGCTTTGATGATTCACGCCGCATGCTCATCATCACAGGACCGAACATGGGCGGTAAGAGCACATACATGCGCCAGACCGCGCTTATCGTGATTCTCGCGCATATCGGCTGCTTCGTGCCGGCCCGCCGCGCGGTGCTGGGCCCCGTGGATCGCATATTCACTCGGATCGGCGCGTCCGATGATCTGGCCGGCGGCCGTTCAACCTTCATGCTCGAAATGACCGAGACGGCGAACATCCTCAACAACGCCACCGAAAAAAGCTTGGTGCTGATGGACGAAGTGGGCCGCGGCACCAGCACTTTCGATGGACTGTCGCTGGCGTGGGCTTGTGCGGCCTTCATTGCGACCAAAATCCGCGCCTTTACCCTGTTCGCCACCCACTACTTCGAACTCACCAGCCTCGCCGGCGAAGCGCCTGGCGTCGTAAACGTGCATGTTGAGGCGGTGGAACATGGCGATCGATTGGTATTCCTGCACAGCGTCAAGGAAGGACCTGCCAACCAGAGTTATGGTTTGCAAGTTGCGGCGCTAGCCGGGATTCCGAAATCCGTGACGGCGCGGGCACGCCGTTATTTAACCGAACTGGAACGCGAGCGCGACGCGCTGCGAAGTCATAGCTCGCCTCAGGGCGAGCTGCCCCTGTTCGCGCCAACCGCGGCACCAGTGCCGGTTCAGGAGTCAGCCGCATTGAAAGCGCTGCGTGCGGCCGACCCCAACACCTTGAGCCCGCGCGATGCGCTGGACCTTCTATTCCGCTTGAAGAATCTCGATCGGGACGAGTCTTAAGTAGCGCACGAGTCTCACTAGCGGAGGAAATTTCCCGACATCAAGAAAGCACCGGTCTGCCGCGCGACGGCCGCGGAAAACGGCAGGCCCGAATGACTTACCTTCAATACCAAATGTTGCGACATGCCTGGCAGCCGCGTCTCGTCCACCAAGATGGTCCCATCGCTTAGGTCGCCGCGCACGCCCACCAGGCGCCCCAAGCCAACACCCAAGCTTCCCGCAATCACGCCGAGGTCGCGCTGTCCCTTCCAGCGACGCTCACGCTCGCGGAGCAACTCCTCGTCAACGCCCCGCCCCAGAATTTTCTTGCCGAGGGGCAGGCGCGCGAGATTGCGAGCCGCCCGGCTGCCGTTGAGCGGCGATCCCAGGAGCACGATTCGCCCCGGCGGCAGCCGCGCGGTGTCGCTTTCAAATAGCTTCAAAATCACCAAGCCGCCCAGGCTATGGCCGACCAAGTGCAGAGTATCGGCGCGCAATTCGCTCAAGAAATTTGCCAGTGCCTGCGCGTTGGCAGCGACGCTCGAGTTCACAGAGGCGTAGGAAAATGCACGCGTCTCGGCGCTCAAAGTCTTGGCCAACCGCTTGCGCAGGATGCCGCCCTCGATGCCGGTGAGCCAAAGGCCATGTACATAAACAACGACCGTGCTCACCGCTTAAAATCCTACGGGCGCAGCTCGGCGATCACGGCGCGATTCGTGCTGGAAGATACCGTTTCGAGGGCCTCGGTATGCGAGGCCCACCGGAACTGCACATGCTCCGAATCGCTTAAAGTCACGGGTACGCGCTGCTGCAATCGCAGTGAAAAAGCATGTTCGAGATTCAGCGTCACGCCCGGGGCGTACACCTTGCCGAAGGCCGGCAAAATTTCGTATACCTGGGTCCACTGCAGATTTACCAGCACGCCTTGCGTGATGCCGGTCTCCTCGATCACTTCACGTCGAGCGGCGGCATCGGCGGTTTCACTCCATTCCATGCTTCCCGTCACCGACTGCCAAAACTGAAGCGGTCGGCGCCGCTCTAGCAGCAGAAATTCGCCGTCCTCGGTGTAAATCACGATCAAGACGGATTCGGGCCGGCGCAATTGCTGCAAGGGTCACTCGATCTTGGGAGGCGGCGTGCGCACGCGAATATGCAATTCCCTGAGTTGGGCCTCGCTGACCTCCGTGGGAGCATCCATCAAGAGATCCGCGGCCGTCTGGGTCTTCGGAAATGCGATCACGTCGCGGATGCTGTCCGCTCCTGCCATCAGCATCGCCAGCCGGTCGAGTCCAAAGGCAATACCGCCGTGGGGCGGCGCCCCGTATTTCAGGGCGTCGAGCAAGAATCCGAATTTCACGCGAGCCTCTTCGGCCGAGATACCCAACAAATCAAACACCACGGACTGCAGTTCTTGATTGTGGATGCGCACAGATCCGCCGCCGATTTCCGAGCCGTTCAACACCATGTCATAGGCTTTGGCGGTGGCTTCACCCGGGCTCGCCGCGAGCGCCGCATAGTCCAAGTTGGCCGGACTGGTAAACGGATGATGCATGGCTTGCCAGCGCTTCGCTTCCGCGTCCCACTCGAACATCGGGAAGTCCACAACCCACAGCGGACGCCAGCCGGGCGCAACCATCTTCAAATCCTGACCCACCTTGAGGCGCAGCGCGCCCAAGGCATCGCTCACCACCTTGGCGCTGTCGGCGCCGAAGAAAACCAGGTCCCCGTCCTTGGCAGCGACGCGTTGCATGATGGCGCTGATCGCCGCGTCGCTCAGGAATTTCAAGATCGGCGACTGCAGACCGTCGCGGCCCTTGGCAAGCTCGTTGACTTTAACGTACGCGAGGCCCTTCGCGCCGTAGCGCGCGACGTACGCTGTGTAATCATCGATCTCCTTGCGCGTCAGCTTGCCGCCCTGCGGCACGCACAAGGCGGTAACCCTGCCGCGAGGATCGGCAGCAGGTCCTGCGAATACCTTGAAATCGCAGCCTTTGACCAGGTCCGCCACATCGACCAACTCCAGCGGCACGCGCAGATCGGGTTTATCCGATCCGTAGCGGCGTATCGCCTCGGCGTAACTCATGCGCGGCATGGGGCTCGGTAATTCAATGCCCATCACCTGACGGAACAGGTGGTGCACCAGACCCTCCATGATTTCCTGAATCGCCCCTTGATCCAGAAAGGAAGTCTCGATATCGAGCTGTGTGAATTCCGGCTGGCGGTCGGCGCGCAAGTCTTCGTCGCGGAAGCAACGCACGATTTGATAGTAGCGATCGAATCCGGAGATCATCAGCAATTGCTTGTAGATCTGCGGCGACTGCGGCAAGGCAAAGAACTTCCCGGCATGCGTACGGCTGGGCACCAAGTAATCCCGTGCCCCCTCCGGCGTGGCCTTCGACAGCATGGGCGTCTCGATATCGATGAACCCAGCGTCGTCCAGATACTGACGCATGGCGCGCGTGATCCGGTGGCGCAGCAGCAGGCGCTCGCGCATCTCGTCGCGGCGCAGATCCAAGTAACGGAAGCGTAGCCGCACCTCCTCACTGACGGTCTCGTCGAGCTGAAAGGGCAGCGGCTCCGAGCGGTTCAAAATCTCCAAATCCTGGCACAGCACTTCGACCTGCCCGGATTTCAAGTTGGCGTTTGCGGTTCCCGGCGGCCGAGCCCGCACGACCCCCGTCACCTTGAGTACGAATTCATTGCGCACGCGTTCGGCCGCGGCAAAGATGTCCGCCTTGTCGGGATCGAAAACGATTTGCAGCAAACCCTCGCGATCGCGCAAATCCACGAAAATGACGCCGCCGTGATCGCGTCGACGCTGGGCCCAGCCGGCGACCGTCACGGACTTGCCGATCAGTGACTCATCGACCCGCCCGCAATAATGTGTGCGCATATTCAAAAACAACCAAAAGGGGGAAGCGCGGGATGCTAAGGCTTAGCGAGAGCCTAAGGCAAGCCCATCCTGGCAATCAGCGCCGGCGGCTCGACTTCGCGGCAGCCTTCCTGGCCGGGCGCTTCGCGCTCGACCGACTGGCCGCCGATTTCCCGTTGCCTGTCGCACTCTTTTCAGCACCAACTGCCGGCTTCGAGCCGGCCCCCGTCGCCACGGCTTTCTCCACCGCTTTGTCCGCCGGTTTATCTTTGGCAGCGGCCGTGTCCTTCGCCGCGATTGTGTCCGGACTCTTGGTCTCGGTGCTTTTGCCATCCTCCTTGCCGTCCTTGCCTTTGTCGTCCTTGCCCTTCTCTTCTTTGCCCTTTCCGTTCGCATCCTTGGCATCTTTCGACGCATCCGCCTCCGGCCGGTCGGCAAGATTACGCTGGTTTTCCTTGTCGCCCTTGAAGTCAGTCTCATACCAGCCGGCGCCCTTCAAACGAAACACCGGTGCGGACATCAGCCGCTGCAGCTGCGATTTGCCGCAGTGGGGACATTTCTTCAAAGGCGCGTCGCTGACCTTCTGCATGGCCTCCAGCTCGTGGCCGCAGCTTTTGCACTCATATTCGTAAAAAGGCATGTATTTCCCTCAAAAGGACTGGCGCCGCGAAGTATAGCGACCGGCGCCCCACATCGCAGCGCCGAACTATCGCAGCGCCAAACCATCGCCCGCACCGAACTTAGTGCAGGCGTTCCTTCTCGAACACCAGCGCGTCGCGCTTCAGTTTCGCGATCACCCGATCGCCGGCCACGAAATCGCCCTTGAGTATCCGCTGTGCCAACGGATTCTCGATCTGCGATTGGATGGCGCGCTTCAACGGCCGGGCACCGTACACGGTGTCGAACCCCGCCTCGCCGATTTTGTCGCGTGCATCATCGTCCAACCGCAGGGTGATATCGCGCTCCGCGAGTCGCTGTCGTAAGCGTCCCAACTGTATATCGACGATGGCTCGAATCTGCTCGCGGCCCAAGGAGTGGAACACCACGATCTCATCGACACGATTGATGAATTCCGGCCGGAAATGCTGAGTCACCACCTGCATGACGGCATCCTTCATCTTGGCGTAATTCGCCTCGCCCGACAGCTCCTGAATGACCTGCGAGCCCAGGTTCGAGGTCATGATCACGACGCAGTTGCGGAAATCCACGGTGCGTCCCTGGCCGTCGGTGAGGCGCCCGTCGTCCAACACTTGCAGCAATACGTTGAACACATCGGGGTGCGCTTTTTCGATTTCATCGAGCAGGATGACGCTGTACGGCCGGCGGCGTACCGCTTCGGTGAGATACCCGCCCTCCTCATAGCCCACATAACCCGGCGGCGCGCCGATGAGGCGGGCAACCGAGTGCTTTTCCATGAACTCCGACATGTCGATGCGTATCAGGGCATCTTCGGTATCGAACATGAATTCGGCCAGCGCCTTGCACAGCTCCGTCTTGCCCACGCCGGTGGGGCCTAAGAACATGAACGAGCCGCTCGGCCGGTTCGGATCCGACAGCCCGGCCCGGGTGCGGCGAATGGCATCTGCCACTGCTTTGACGGCCTCTTGCTGGCCCACAACACGTTTGCCGAGCACTTCCTCCATTCGCAGCAGCTTGTCGCGCTCCCCTTCGAGCATGCGTGACACCGGAATGCCGGTCCACTTCGACACGATCTCCGCGATCTCCGCTTCGGTCACCGAATTGCGCACCAATTGATTGGGTTTCTGCTCGACCGCCAACGCCTTCGCCAGTTTCTGTTCCAGCTCAGGGATGCGGCCGTACTGCAGCTCAGACATGCGCGCCAAATCCTGCGCCCGCCGCGCCGTGTCGAGGTCCTGCCGCGCGCGCTCCAATTCCTCCTTGATATGCGCAGCACCTTGCACCGTGGCCTTCTCCGCCTTCCAGATTTCCTCCAGATCGGAATATTCCTTCTCCAACGCCTTCAGGGTGTCGTTGAGCGTGCTCAGGCGCTTGCGCGATGCTTCGTCCGATTCCTTCTTGAGCGCCTCGCGCTCGATTTTGAGCTGAATGATGCGCCGGTCCAGTTTGTCGAGCGCCTCGGGCTTGGAATCGATTTCCATGCGGATCAGGGATCCGGCTTCATCGATCAAGTCGATCGCCTTGTCGGGCAGTTGCCGATCGGCGATGTAGCGATGCGACAGCGTCGCCGCCGCCACGATGGCAGGATCCGTGATTTCGACCCCATGATGCACTTCGTAGCGCTCCTTCAGGCCGCGCAGGATCGCGATGGTATCTTCCACCGAAGGTTCATCCACCAGTACTTTTTGGAAGCGGCGCTCCAGTGCCGCATCTTTCTCGATGTACTTACGATATTCATCAAGGGTGGTAGCCCCCACGCAATGCAGTTCGCCGCGCGCCAACGCCGGCTTGAGCATATTGCCCGCGTCCATCGCACCCTCGGCCTTGCCGGCGCCCACCATGGTGTGCAATTCATCGATGAACAGAATGACCTGGCCTTCTTGTTTCGCCAAATCATTGAGAACGGCTTTCAGCCGCTCCTCGAACTCGCCGCGAAATTTCGCACCGGCGATGAGCGCGCCCATATCCAGGCTAAGAATGCGCTTGTTGCGCAGGCCCTCAGGTACTTCCTCGTTGATGATGCGTTGTGCCAGACCCTCCACGATGGCGGTCTTGCCCACGCCGGGCTCGCCGATGAGCACCGGATTGTTCTTGGTACGCCGCTGCAATACCTGGATGGTGCGGCGAATCTCATCATCGCGTCCGATCACCGGATCGAGTTTGCCCTGGGTCGCGCGTTCCGTCAGATCGATGCTGTACTTTTCAAGCGCCTGGCGATTTTCCTCTGCGCCCACATCTTCCACTTTGGCGCCGCCTCGCACCTCATCGATGGCCTTTTCCAGCGCGGCGCGCGTCGCGCCGTTCGCTTTCAGGAGACGGCCGAGCTCACCGCGATCGTCGCATGCCGCCAGCACGAACAGCTCGCTTGAAATGAATTGATCGCCGCGCTGCTGCGCCAGCTTGTCCGTGACGTTCAATAGTTTGTTGAGATCGTTGCCGAGCAGCACTTCGCCGCCGGCCCCCTCAACCTTGGGCAGTCGTTCCAGCGCACCAGCCAGATCCGAGCGCAATTTGGCCACTTGAACGCCGGCCTTCTCCAGCAAGGGGCGAGCCGTACCGCCTTGGCTGTCGAGCAGCGCCGCCATCAAGTGCATAGGCTCGATGTACTGATGGTCGCGACCCACTGCCAGGGACTGGGCATCGGCCAGTGCCTGCTGGAACTTGGTCGTCAGCTTGTCCATTCGCATAAGGTATCCCTCGAGAAAGGCTCGGAATGTTCAGGGAATGGGGTGGAAAGCCGCCAATTCAACCGTTTTTCTTACTGTTCTCGCCAAATGAGCGTGGCTTGCCGGCCCGTGACCCCGTCGCGCCGATGCGAAAAGTACCGATCGGTGTGCGCATACGTGCAGTCGCCGCGCCCGTAGATGCGGCTCACGCCGAGATCCTTGAGCTGCCGGCGCGCGAGCATGACGAGGTCCGCCATGAACTTACCCGTAAGCGTAGCCTCGAATGCATCGCCGGCTCCAGCATCAACGCTCAAAAACGCCTCGCGTACCTCGGCGCCGACTTCGAAATGCTTGGGGCCAATAGCCGGTCCCAGCCACGCGATCAGGCGCGAAGGTGACACCCCCATGGCGCGCACCGTTGCCCCGATCACACCGGCTGCCAGCCCGCGCCAACCCGCGTGCGCGGCAGCCACCGCATCACCCGTGTCCGTCGCAAAAACGATGGGAAGGCAGTCCGCCGTGAGAATGGCACACACAATTCCCAACCGGCGGGTGGTCGCCGCATCGGCCGGCCCTCGGGTACCTGCCGGATCGAGACCCGGTGCATCGAGACCCGCCGCGTCGAGATCGGCGACCGTAACCCCATGCACCTGTGCCAACCACGAGGGTTCCGCCGGCAACCCCGCACGGCTCCTCAAGAGTCGCCGATTCTCGGCCACCGCCACCGGGTCATCGCCGACATGACGCCCAAGATTGAACCACGCATACGGCGCCTGGCTGGCACCGCCGCCGGCCGGCTCGCCCCGCAAGCTCGACAGCGCACGTACGCCTTTCGGCGCCGGCCACTCAGGCTCGAACCACAGAGATTTCACCGCACACGCCCGATCTGTGCCACGGCCGGATGTGCGTCGTCGCGCAGCGCGAGCAGCAGTTGCCTGAAATCCTCCGGCACGGGGCTGTTCAAGACCAATCGTTTGCCCGTTCGCGGATGATCGAATCCCAAGCTCGCCGCATGTAAGGCCTGACGCTTGAAGGCACGCAGCGTATCGACCAGTTCCGGCGCGGCGCCACGCGGTTGCGCAAATCGGCCACCGTACACCGGATCGCCGACGATGGGATACTTTTGATGCGACAAATGGAGGCGGATCTGATGGGTTCGGCCCGTTTCGAGTTGCACCGACAGGTAGGTGTGAGCACGATAGCGCTCCAGCACCCGATAGTGCGTCACCGCCGGCCGCCCACTCTCACGCACGGCCATCCGCAGCCGATCGCTGCGATTGCGTCCGATGGGCGCATCGATGGTGCCGCCCCCCGTCATGACGCCCACGCACACCGCCAAATACTCGCGCGACATGGTGCGCGCCATGAGCTGTCGCGACAGCGAAGTCTGCGCCTCGAGGCTGCGGGCGACGACGAGCAGTCCGCTGGTGTCCTTGTCCAGCCGGTGAATGAGCCCTGCTCGCGGCAACCTCGCCAGGGCAGCATCCCATCCCAACAAGGCGTTTTGCAGGGTATGGCGCGGATTTCCAGCGCCTGGGTGGACGACCAAACCCGCCGGCTTGTCGATGACCAGCACGTCCGCATCTTCGTAACCTAAGCGTAGTGCAATCGCCTCGGGCAGCACTTGGGGCTTTGGCGACTCCACGCTCATTTGCACGCGGACATGGGCACCCGCCTCCACGAGGTCGCGGGGTTTGCGCCGCTGCCGCCCGACCAGCACCGCGCCCTCCTCGATCCACCCCTTGATCCGGGTGCGCGAATGCTGCGGCAACAAGCGGGCCAGAGCGCTGTCCAGCCGAAAACCTGCCAATTCCGGCGGAATCTTAAGATCGATCACTTGGAACTCTGGGGTCATAGGGCACTCGAAGCTACCGTCGGGGCATCGGGTATACTGCCGCGCTTTCGGGCCCCGCCTACTTAAGGTCCCCATTGTAAGGAATCGCTTGTGAGACTGCGTGATCTTGTCCGACCGAGCCGTGTGTTGCTCTTGGCTTTAGGCGTCATGATGCTGGCCACGGGCTGCCGCAGCCACCGTGCCGACGACGCCAAGTCGGGGCCCGAACAGATCTACGCCAAGGCGCAGAAGGCCATCCGTAACGGCAGTTACGCCGAAGCGGTCAAACAGCTCGAGGCACTGCAGTCGCGCTTTCCGTTCAGCGAACCGGCCCGCCAGGCACAGCTGGATTTGATTTACGCCTATTACAAGAATCATGAGGTCGACCCGGCGGTCGATGCCGCCGATACTTTCATTCGCGAAAACCCGACCAACCCCCGGATCGACTACGCCTACTACATGAAAGGACTGGTGTACTTCGAACGCCAATCCAATTGGCTGGAACGCCGCTTCAACGTCGATCTATCGCAGCGCCCGCCGCTCAATGCGAAGAAGGCGTTTGATTCGCTTCAGCAGCTGATCGAGAAATACCCGCACAGTCAGTACGTCGGTGATGCCCAGCAGCGCATGATTTACCTGCGCAATCGCTTGGCGGACTTCGAATTGCACGTGGCCCAGTACTACATGCGCCGCGGTGCGTATGTGGGTGCGCTCAACCGCGCCAAATACTGCGTGGAAAATTACGACGGCGCGCCGGCGGTGAAGGATTCGTTGAAAGTCATTGTCAATGCCTACTACGACCTCAACATGACCGATCTTGCGGCCAATGCCGAGCGCGTGTATGCCGCCAACTATCCCGGCTCGACCAAGGAAATTGCGCACAAAAAGGCGTGGTACCGGCGTATTTTCTAGCCGCCAGGGCCAAGCCGGGTCAGGATCGTCCCGAGGAACCGGCGGCAATCGAGGTCAAGTACGCGATCACCGCCGTAGAGCGAGAATGGCCATCCGTGCCCACTAGTGCGACTTGTAGCCGCTGGTAATCGGGTAACGCCAATCACGGCCGAATGCCCGCCCGCTCACACGCACGCCCGGGGGTGCCTGGCGGCGCTTGTACTCATTACGCTTCACCAGATCCAGGATTCGTCCCACGGTGGCGCGATCGAAGCCGCGCGCAGCGATTTGATCGACCGATAGGTCCTCCTCGATGAATGCCTCGAGGATGGGGTCGAGAATTTCGTACGGCGGCAGGCTATCGGTGTCTTTCTGGTCGAAGCGCAGCTCGGCGGAGGGCGGCCGATCGATCACCCGGGCGGGAATCACTTCCGACTGCGCGTTTCGCCAGCGGGCCAGACGGTATACCAACATTTTGCTGCAATCCTTGATGGGCGCGAATCCGCCCGCCATGTCGCCATACAAGGTGGCGTAGCCCACCGCCATTTCGCTTTTGTTGCCCGTGGTGAGCAGCATCTTGCCGGTCTTGTTGGAAATGGCCATGAGCAGCACGCCCCGGCATCGCGATTGAATGTTCTCTTCCGCAGTATCCGGAGCACGGCCGGCAAATTCGTCTTTCAGGGCGGCCAGCGTCGCCTCGAACATCCCTTCGATGGAAATTTCGCTGTGTTTGACGTGCAGAATCTTCGCCTGCAGAGCGGCGTCATCCTTGCTCATTTGCGAGGTGTAGCGCGAGGGCATGGCCACCGAATGCACGTGATCCGCACCGAGCGCGTCCACGGCCAGTACCAAGGTGAGCGCCGAATCGATGCCGCCCGACAAACCCATCACCACGCCCGGAAAGCGATGCTTGGTGACATAGTCGCGAGTACCCTGCACCAGCGCGCCGTATACGCTTTCCTCCTCACCTTGCAGAGGCACGATGTCCGCGGGAATGGGATGCACGGTGCCCGATGCATCGAGACTCAAGTCCACGACGTACATACCCTCCGTGAAGGCGGGTGCGCGTTGCGTCACGGTGCCTTGCGCATCCATGACGAAGGAATTGCCGTCGAACACCAGTTCATCCTGGCCCCCGACCAAATTGACGAACACCACCGGCACGCCGGTTTCGCGTATTCGCTCCCGCACCACGTGCTGTTCGCGCTGCGTCTGCTTATGGACCTCGTAGGGCGAGGCATTGATCACCAACAGCAGCTGCGCGCCCGCTTGGCGTGCCTGGCGCGCCGGACCTGAGTCCCAGACATCCTCGCACACCAGCACGCCGACCTTCACGCCCTGAACATCGATGATCGTCGGCTCGGTGCCCGGCGTGAAATAGCGCTTTTCATCGAATACCCGATAGTTCGGCAGACAGGCCTTGCGGTGGTTCGCGAGCACCGTGCCATCGAGAATCACAATCGCCGAATTGAAGATCTTGGTACCCGCGTATTCCGGGTAACCCGCGATCAGCGTAATGCCGCGCACCTCCTGTTTGAGCCGCTCGAGCGAGCGCGCCACTTGCAAACGCATGCCGGAGTGAAATAACAGGTCCTCCGGCGGGTAGCCCGACACCGCGAGCTCCGGCAGCATGACGATGTCCGCCCGGTACCGGTCGCGTGCCTCGTTGGCAGCCGCCACGATGCGCGAGGTGTTGCCGTCGACATCGCCGACAACCAAGTTGAGCTGTGCCATGACACAGCGCAGTTGCTTCGGAGGGCTCAAATCCTTCCCCTCAATGAGCCTAAAGCGAGCAAATTCATGAATTGTACCTGCAGTGCCGAACTGGTCACGTAAGGCGCGCTATTCTGAATTAAGCTTGAGGGCAGCGCAAAGTGACAACAATAACTTGAACCCGCAACTTGACCGCAGCATCGATCGCGATCCAGCCTTGAGCTGGCGAGTCCTCGCCGTCCTCAATTTGTACCGGGTTCTGGTCCCGTTGGTGCTTCTGGGGCTCTATTCCTTGGGAGGGGGGCGCGGCATCGGGGTCAAGACGCCGCAGTTGTTCCTTGGCACCGCCGTCTTCTACCTATTGTTTGGCCTTGGCAGCGTGATCTTCGTGCGGCGCCGGTTCGCCAGTGCCACCGTGCAAACTATCCTGCAAGCCTCGATCGACATGGTCGTGTTGATCGTCCTGTTTCATGCCAGCGGCGGCATCGCCAACGGACTTGGGATCCTGTTCTTTTTGCCCGTGGGCGGCCTCGCATTTCTGCTAACGCCGCGCACGGCGTTCTTCCTGGCAGCCGTCGCTGCGATTGCCATACTGTCTGATACGACCTGGCTGCAATTGCATGGCGACACCGACATCGCTTCCTATGCGACCGCCGGCCTTCTCGGCGTCGTGCTGTTTACTATCGCAGCTGCCGCGAGCTTCTCTGCCAGCCGTATGCGCGAAAGCGAGAATTTGGTACGCCAGAAGGACGTGGATCTTGCCAATCTCGCGGAGCTCTCCCAGTACATCGTGCAGCACTTGCGCGAGAGCCTGTTGGTGGTGGACGCCGCGGATAGGATTCGCCTCATCAATGAGTCCGCGGCGGCGATCCTGGGCGACAATCATGCCGTCCCCGGCGCCTTGGTCGGTGAGGTATCGCCGCGGCTGCTGTATTCCCTGTCCACTTGGCGCCAGCGCGAGCAAGGGGATAGCTCTCCGTCGAGCTTCGTGGCGGCCGACGGCGCCCGGGTGATTCAGCCGCATTTCGCTCCACTCGGGGCCGCGCCCGGCCCCACGCTGATTTTTCTCGAAGACACCAGCCTCATGGCCGAGCGCGTGCAGCAAGGGAAATTGGCCGCGCTCGGCAGGCTGTCCGCGAGCATTGCGCACGAGATTCGCAACCCCGTGGGAGCCATGAGCCATGCCGGGCAGTTGCTGGCTGAGAGCGGCAACATCGGGGCGGACGAGCGCCGGTTGACGGACATCATTCAAAGCAACTCCGAACGCGTCAGCACCATCATCAACAACGTTTTGCAGTTGTCGCGCCGGGAGGCCACCAAGCCGACTCGCCTATCGCTCGGTGATTGGCTGGAAGATTTCTTGGAGGAATTCTGCGAGACCATGCAAGTTCGCGAAACTCAGATAGGCATTCACGAAGCGGATGGCGACTTGGAAGTGCGATTTGATCCCAGCCATCTGCACCAGGTCGTTTGGAATCTGTGCGACAACGCCATGAAGTACGGCGAAGCACGCGACGGCATCAGCGTCGAGATCAATCTAGGCCGGCTCACTCCCAGCAATCGACCGTATCTGGAAGTCTCGAATCGCGGACCGGGGATTGAGCCTCAGGCGATAGACCGCATTTTCGAGCCTTTCTTCACGGGCCGAAAAGGCGGCACCGGACTTGGGCTGTTTATCGCTCGCGAGTTGTGTCAGCTCAACCGCGCTATTTTGCTCTATGAGCCACGCGGCAGTGATGGCAGCGTCTTCAGAATCGTGTTCAGTGATCCACAGCGCTGGGAGGAGTAGAGCACATGTAAAGTCACCTGGCGTGCTTTGAGGTGTTCCTGCCAGCTCGGTTGGCGCGATGGTTGACGCATGCAAATGCACTGTAATCTATACTGGGTTCGAACTAGAGTGTGTGCGCGCAAAACAGGTTCTCCGAAACGTGACTAAAAAAACGGCTCTAATATTCGGCATTTCGGGACAGGACGGAGCCTATCTCGCGCACATGCTGCTCTCGAAGGGTTATCGCGTTCACGGGGCCTCACGCGATGCCGAGGCATTGCGTTTCGGCAATCTGACGCGCCTAGGCATCAAAAACCAGGTACAACTGCATTCCGCTTCGCTTTCGGATTTTCGAAGCACGCTGTCGATCTTGACGATGGTTGAACCGGATGAAATCTACAATTTGGCAGGCCAGTCCTCCGTCGTGCTCTCCTTCGATCAACCTGTCGAAACTTTTGAAAGTGTCACCGTCGGCACGCTGAATATCCTGGAGTGTATCCGCTACGTAAAGCTTCCCTTGCGCATGTTTAACGCGATATCGAGTGAGTGCTTCGGTGATACCGACGAGCCGGCAACCGAAGAAACTCCGTTTCGTCCTTGCAGCCCCTACGGCATGGCAAAGTCCGCGGCGTTTTGGGCAGTAAAAACTTATCGAGACGCCTACGGCTTACAAGTTTGTTCGGGGATACTGTCGAATCATGAATCGCCAATTCGCCCGGAAAGGTTTGTGTGCAGAAAGATCGTGGCTGCGGCAGTTCGAATAGCAAACGGAAGCGGCGAGAAACTTTGTTTGGGAAATGTGTCGATACAGCGTGATTGGGGGCTCGCCTCTGAATATGCCGATGCCATGTGGCGCGTATTGCAGCAGGAATCGCTTGAGGACTTCATCATTGCAACGGGCGAGACGTGCACACTCAGAGACCTGATGGCCGCGGCATTTGCCTCTGTTGGGCTCGACGTCAAGGATCACGTTACGATAGACGAGTCATTGCTGCGCCCGCTCGACATATCCGTCAGTCGGCTCGATCCCCGAAAGGCGCGGGAAAAACTCGGTTGGGAGGCTCGACATAAAGGTCGGCGCTTGGCCGAGTTACTGGTCAAGTGCGAGCAGGAAAATTCGGTTGGCCCCACTACCGTGGATTTCCAGCGTATCGCGTAAGAGTCTGCCCGATCGGCCGGACCGATCCTGGCCAACTACGTTCAAGTATTCAGAACCCGGCGATAGATGCCTATCGTGTTTTCGGCACAGCTCCGCCATGAATACAGCTGCCTGCGGATTCGGCCGCGCTCCTTGAGTGCGGTCGCTGCGGTCGGCGAATCCAAAACTGATTCCAACGCGCTGCGGATCGAGTCGCGATCCGCAGGCTCAAATAGCCTAGCTGCGTCGCCGACCACCTCAGGTAACGAGCTGGAGTTGCTGCAAGCCACGGGGCAGTCGAGCGACATGGCCTCGAGTACCGGTATGCCGAATCCCTCGTAGAAGGACGGGCAAACGAACAACGATGCGTGGGCATAGCAGGCAGCCAGTACCGCATCGGACCCTCCCAGATATTTGACGCGGCCTTCGACCCCTGCATTAGATATTGCGGCCCGTTCGGCGTCCGTAAAGTCGCCGCCGCCGAAACAAAGAAAGTGAAAATTCGCCCGCAGCGATGGCGAGGCCGCATAGGCATCGAGCAGTCCAAGAAAGTTCTTGTAGCTGACTCGGCTCCCGACATAGAGAAAATAGGGGGCATCCGCACCGAGTGCTCGCACCTTGAAGTCCCTCGAGGATTCGCCAGTGAGCAGCGACTCCAACGGATCGAACCCGAGGTGCGTTACCGACACGCGCTCTTCCGGGATGTCATAAGTAGAGAGCAAGTCACGCCGGGTACTCTCCGAGATGCAAATCACGTGATCCGCGGCCGCCACGCTCGCCGCCTTTATTCGGGTGATGAAGGGGCTGGCAGCGAAGTACTTGGGATACTTCTCGTGGATCATGTCGTAAACGGTCAGGATACCGCGGGTACCTGAGGGAGGCTTGATCGGAAAATAGTAGGTGTTGTGCAAGATATCGGGCTTGAAACCGCGCGCAGCAATTTTACCGGGGAGAACGCTCGATCCGTAAGCCAGGGCCGTCAGGCCCTCCAGCCAGCGCACCCTTCTTCCCCGGACAAGGGACCGTGGCAGCCGGTCCAGATATTCGTTAAAGTGAAACGGCGCAACGATCAGCGGCGTGACGCCGGCCATCCGGTGCATCTCCAACGCGATGTTACAGACGTACCGCGAGATTCCACCGAACCTCTGATGACAAAAGATCTGCGGGTCGAACATGACCCGCAGATCGTCGCCGCATGGCCTCTCTGTAGGTTTGCTAGGTACCCGCTTCAGTCCGTGTAAATTGAGCATATGTGTCATTAGTCTGACCTAACCTAGTATAAATTACCGTGCATGCGTCGACTGTCAAACCGCACGACTGAGCCTGTAGTGATTGAAGGCACTTCGCACAGATCCCCCTCGCCGTATACAGCTGAACGACGAATCGTCGAATTGGGAGTTCTTTTCACAACGATCGTGCTGGCGTATTTCTACGCAACCGACAACTACTTTTTCTCGACGAGACGAACGACGCCGATATTTCGGCATCTGTTGATGGTGGATGACTCCAAGACGGCATGGCTGACGCTCGCCGTTTGCATAATGGCAGCGTTCTGGAAAAATCCCATGCCGCTTCTCAAGGTCATCGATTTCGTCGGCTTGCACGTAACCACGGTAGTGACGGCGACCGTCGCACTGCTGGCGCTCGGTGCGGTTTTCATTTATCACAACAACGCTTTCTCCATGGACGAGTATGCGGCGGTCTTTCAGGCAAAGACCTTCGCGGCGGGGCGATTGACTGCGCAACTGCCGCCGTCAGTCGTCAACTGGCTGGTCCCACCGGGATTCAATGGGGCGTTTCTAGTAGCCTCGCGCACGACGGGCCAGGCAATGGAGGCCTATTGGCCGGGTTTCTCGTTGATCCTCGCTCCATTCGAATTTCTCGGCATCCCGTGGCTTTGTAATTCAAGCCTGGCTGGAGTTTCGCTTTTTCTGATTCACCGCATCACGCTCGAGATCACAGACGATCGGCGCGCAGCCGGCTGGGCCGTGCTCTTCACCCTTGGCTCCGGGGCTTTCGCAGCCTATGCGATTTCCTATTATTCAATGCAGGCCCACCTGACTGCGAATTTGTTGTTCGTTTGGCTGTTGCTGAAGCCCACTCCGTATCGCGCCTTTGGGGCCGGTGTTGTAGGTTCGCTCGCTCTGGTGCTACACAATCCGTATCCACACGTACTGTTCGCGGCACCCTGGATCATTGCATTCGCGCGCTCAAAAGATCAGCGGCTATCTTTTTTTGCGTTGATTCTCGGCTATCTGCCGCTGACAATTCTGATGGGTGCCGGCTGGCTGTATCTGCGTGAAATCGTCACTTCTGGGAACTCCGGCTTCAACGTCATAAGCGAAAACATCAACGCCGTTTTCAGGCTCCCCGATCAGTCGATGATCGACATACGTGTGGCCGAGATAGTAAAAATGTGGATTTGGGCTGTTCCTTGCCTGTTTCTTTTGGCAGCGCTTGGGCGTCTGCGTCGCGGCGATGACCAGCCCGTTCGACTCCTGACCCAATCTGCGGTACTGACATTTGTCGGATATGTTTTTTTTATCTTCGACCAGGGGCACGGGTGGGGATATCGGTATTTTCATTCCGCTTGGGGAGTGGCTCCGATATTGGCCGCTTGCGCCATGACTGCCCGGCCGGAATCGAACGGCCGTCTCGCCGCATTTGCTGGGGCCACAGCAATGTTAAATCTAATGCTCGTGCTCCCGGTGCAAATGATCCAAATCGACAGCATCATCTCCCGTCACTCGACGCAACTGCCCAAGCCACGAAGACCGGGCAATAACGTCTATTTCGTTCGTAACGGCGGATTTTACCGCGCAGACCTTGTTCAATCGGACCCGCTGCTTCGCGACAACGATCTAATCTTGTTCAGCGGCGGAGATGTGTCGGATGCCGAACTGGTGCGGCAGAACTGGCCGACGGCTGTGCTGGTCGAGCGCGGACTCGGCGTCGAGGAGTGGAATCTAGGCCCGAAGGATCAACGGCAGGTGTTGAAGGATTTGCCAGGCATCAAGCGAGTCATGTTCTCGTATTCCGGCCAGGCACTGTCGGGCGGCAGCTCGGACTCGCCCCCGCGGCCGGACTCATGAATCGCTCGCGCCCGTCGTGCGGACATCGATGAATCCCAGCAGAAACGACGCAAAAACAATCTCAGCGCCCGCGAGCATCAAGGTAACTGAGGGGATCGCTACGCGCATCATAGTCGACGGGTCGAGTGCCGCAAGACGCGCATGCGCCCAGGCGTCTACCGAGTAGACCGCCACTCCCAATCCAATTAGACCGAGCGATAAACCGAGCAAAATGCCCCGCTCAAGCGTAAAGAAACGCAGAAAGCGCGCCAGCGCTGGGGATATGGGCAAGTGATTTTTTAATACGCCGATGGTCCGTGCCAGAAGCGAGAACAACACGAGTTGTACTCCGAGGATGGTCGCGCCGGCGGCGTAGAGCATTGTGTGAATGTCGAAACCAACGCCGTCGATGACGATCGGTCCTCGCAGGATCGCGAGTTCGGCTGCTGCACCGATTCCAATCAGGCACGCGCCTGGATATAGCATCAGCCACCGCGGGCTCATCATGAGTAGAAATCGCAGGTGACGCCAGCCATCGCGCCAGCTACGCAGGTGCGGTGCACGCGAGCGTCCATCGGGCGAAAGCACCGTGGGAACTTCGGCGATGCGCCAGCCGGCGAGAGTCGCCTTGACGACCATTTCGCTCGCGAACTCCATGCCCGGGGCACTCAAGCCCAATCGTAGCGCCGCCTCGCGATCGACGCCGCGTAAGCCACAATGGAAGTCGCCGATGCCGGAAGAAAAGAAGAGGCGCCCGGCGAAGCTCAACAGCGGGTTCCCAAGGTACCGGTGTAGTAAAGGCATGGCCCCGGGCCGGATGCCACCACGAAAACGATGGCCAATGACCATTGTGTTGCCTGCGCGCAAGCCTTCGACGAACGCATCGAGTTGCGAAAAATCGTAGCTGTCATCGGCGTCGGCCATGATTACGAATCGTCCGCAGGCGGCGCCGATTCCACCCATCAGCGCATTACCGTAGCCCTTGTCTGCAATCTGTACAACTCGGGCTCCGGCCTCGCGCGCGATTTCTATGGAGCCGTCGGACGACCCATTGTCGGCGACCAGCACTTCACCTTCGATACCGCTTCGCTCGAGAAACCCAAGCGCCTTGCGCACGCACGTCGCAACGGTCTCGGCCTCGTTGAGGCAGGGCATGAGGATGGTTAGTTCCACGGCGCGTGACTCGCTCGTTTGAATGCTGCGAAGTCGCATTGGTCCGATCATGATTGGAGTCGATTCTAGACTACGATGTGCAAACCACAACCTCGGCAGCGTGACCGGAGTCCCGATTTAGACCGCAAGCGCCTAATATTGGAGGGGCTGCTCAGTTCGTTGATTGTTTCCGATCATTCAAGCATCCTCAAGCCAATTGCGCATGGCCCATTATTTAAAACTACTTGTTGCTCACATTTTCCTGCGACCCTATGGCATGACCATGGGCGCCAACTCAACTGTCCGATTGCCTCGGTTCATATTGAATCCCAGGCAAATTAGCATTGGGCGAAATACGCATATATTGCGACATTGCAGATTGGAGGCGTGTTCTTCGGACAGCCGAGGACCCTTGGATGGCCGCATCACCATCGGAGATGACGTGTATGTAGGTGCGCATTGTATGTTTACAGCCATGCTTGGTATCGACATTGCCGACGGATGCGTATTCAGCGATTTCGTTTATGTTTCGGATGCGGCGCATGGCCTCAAACCGGGCGCCGGCCCGATAATGAAACAACCGCTCGAATCGAAGGGCAGAGTGAGTATCGGGAAAAACTGTTTCATTGGTCTTGGTAGTTCGATTTTGCCGGGAGTCACGCTGGGTGAGCATTGCATCGTTGGGACGCGATCGGTGGTGACTCGGAGTTTTCCCGCGTACTCGTTGCTGGTGGGCAACCCGGCGAGATGTGTCAAGAACTATGATCTCGCCAGTTCAACGTGGGTGCCGTCAGTAAGCCGTCTGTGAAGGCGATTCGTCCGCTGGTCAGCGACCGCCGAGGTCATTCCATATAGGCCGGCTTTATTACGATCGCTGCCCGGCGTGCCGTCGCAGTGCCGAACATCCGGAGCGGATCAAGGCTCTCTCGTCCGCCGCAAGAGAAACCTTCCACGCCAGCACGGCGCTCGCGATCAATGCGGCGACGGCGATCGGCCAGTGGATCAACGCCGGTAACCGGTCGCTTGCCGCGGCAACGAGTAGCGCCGGGAGGGCGCACGCGACCGGGAGCGCCACGCCCTTCCTGAGGAGCGTCCGGAGATCGCCGACGACTTCCGCGGTTCGCGGCGCATTGACATAAATGATCATGAACTGGCCGATGAATGCCCCGGCAACGACGCCGCATGCCACCCCGACAGCGCCGAAGCGCAATCCCGCGGCTATCGCCACCGCCACGTTGGTCGACGCCTCGACGATGGGCGCGAGCAGCGCGCGCTTGTGCTTGAGTGTCGCGAGCAGCAGCATGCTGTAGGGGGTCGCCAGCAGCCGCACGGTGTTTCCGATCAGTAGCAGCCTGAAGATGGTGAAAGCCGGATCAGAATACTTCGGCCCCAGCCACCAGCCGAGCAGGTCCCTGCCGAACAGCAGGAGCGGAACGGACAGCGACAGCAGCAACAGCGTGCTGAGCTTCGTCGAGCGCAATAGCAGGGGCGGCAGCGAATGATCGGAGAGCTGCGAGGCGCGGGCGGCGCCGAATTGCAGCAGCGGGCTGAAGAGCGCCTGCTGCACGCCCGCAATCAGCAGGATCGGACCGAAGCACGCGCTGTAGACGCCCACCGCCGGGAAGTCCACGCGCCCGACGATGGCTATGTCGAAGCCGTTGACAAGGAGCATCGCAACCGTCCAGACGATCAGCGCGCCAGAATAGGCCCATATTTGGCGGAACGACCGCCAATGCGCGCGCCGCGGCGAGATTTCCACGGCGTCGAGACGTCGATTGGTCCACCAAAGGCCAAGGAAGATGGCGACCGTCACCGCGGCAAACGCCGCGGCCATCGAGCTTACGCCTCCCTCCAACAACACGATCGCGATCAGGGCGGCGGCGAGGACGAGCCTGCCGCCGCCCTGAATGGCGGCCACCAATTCGTTTCGCTGCAGCCCCGTGAATGCGCCCGCGATGGCCTCCGCCGGCATGCTCAGCGCCGACGCCAAGCCCATCAGAAGCAATCCGGAACTGCTGGCCGCGACGAAGTGTGTCGGCAGCGCGGGAAACAGGCGGTCGATGTTCCGGCTCACCGCGAGCACCAAGGCGGCCGCGGGGATGGCCGTGAGCATGAGAGTGAAGAACGCCGTGCTAACGATGTCGCTGGCCGAATCGCGGTCGCCGCGCGCCGCGTAAAACGCGACGTAACGGCTGGTTGCGCCTTGAATGCCGAGATTCAGCAGGGCGGTGTAAGCGGCCAGCTGAACGATCAGCATCCAGCTGCTGAATTCAGGCTGCGTGAGATACCTAGCGAGAAAGGGCGGGACCAGCAGACTCAACACAGCGGTCGACAGGCCGCTCGCGAGGTTCGCCAGCGAGTTCTTGATGAAGATGCGCGGTCCGCCGCGGCCCGAGGTCGCGCCGCGCGCGGGCGTATCGGCGGTCTCGGGTTGCGCGCCGCGCGGGCTGCTCAGTTCGGCGACTCCGTTCTATTCCAGAGCACACCGCACCGCGTAAACGTGATGCCAATCCAGGTGCCGGCTTGCCGAAACCGCACGGAGTAAGCCCTCGCGAAAGGTAATGATTCACACCCGTTGCTCATTGTCGCCCGGGCGGACGCACTATAAGAGATGAAGTTGGGTTCTGCCATAGCTCGCCATGCGGCCTTGATGCGGGCGGCAAATGGTACTACCTTGTCGCGATGATCGTCAGACCCCGGCAAGCAACATCTGGCTCCCGCCGCTTCGACCGGGCATGACGAGGTGAGCGCGGACCGCCGGCGCTCATCGCCGCGGCAATTTCTGATCGTTCTCCCGGTGCGCAACGGCGGGGAGTATCTCAAGGCGTGCGTCGCCAGCATCCTGGCTCAGGTTCACGAGCACTTTCGGCTGGTGGTGCTGGAAAATGCGAGCACCGACGATACGTCGAGCTGGCTGCGCCAGCTGCGCGATCCAAGGATCAGCGTCTGGGAATCGCCGGCGCCGCTGGAAATCGAGAAGAATTGGGCTCGAATCCTGCAGCTCGACCTGTCCGCGGAGTTCCTGACCATCATCGGACACGATGACATGCTCGACCCTGGCTACTTGTCGCAGATGTCGGCCTTGATCGACGCTCACCCGGACGCCGGTCTTTACCAGTCGCACTTTCGACTCATCGACAAGTACGGGCGGCGGCTGCGAAGCTGCCTGCCAATGCCGGCCCGTGAAACCGCAGAGGGCTTTCTGGCGGCGAGGCTGCGCCTGCGACGGGATTCGCACGGGACTGGATATATGTTCCGGGCGTCCGACTACGTGCGCGTCGGGGGCATCCCCCTGTACAAGAAGCTGATCTTTGCGGACGACGCGCTGTGGCTCGAGCTCATGCGCGGCTCCTACAAAGCGACCCTTTCGGGGGAAATGTTTTCGTATCGGCTGCATCCGGGCGGGACGAGCCACTCGCCCGATTGGAGATCCACGTTCGATGCGCTTGCCTGTTATTTGGACTTCTTGAAGAGCTACGGCCAATCGGACCGGAGGGTGCAGAGCGCCCTGCAGCATGGCATGGCGGATTACATGACCTTCTGGTTTCGATGGGCGTATTTTTCCGCGGACCGCGGCCGCGGTGAACGGCCGGAAATATTGCGAGCGATCGAATCCTTGTCAGCCGAGGCCGGCGAGATAGACGAATCCTTGCGTTTGCCCTCTTTCCAAGAGCGGGTGAGGGCGGCCTTGCGCGACCGAATGCCTCGCTGGCGATGGTTTTTCTGGCTGGTCGACCGTTACCTGCGCATACGCTTATCGTCGATGAACCGAACACCCATGCGGGGACCATGAGCGTCCTGACGAGCAGCGCACAAGCCCTGTCGAGGCTGCTGCACAAGCATCCCCGCCTGCTGTTCGGTCTGCAGCGATGGTGGCTGCGCGTGGCGTACGGAATCCTCGATTTCACGGTGGCGACCCGGGTCATTCGCCGTCCCGAGTGGTTGCGCGGCTATTCCAAGCCCCTGCCTTCGGAATTTGCTCCGCGACTGCCGCCAGACAAGGCGTCGGATGAAATGATCGCCGCCCGGATCATTTCCAGCCATCGGCAGATCAAGCTCCGGGAACTGCGGGCCTTCGTACCCTCTTTGCAGGATTCGATGTGGGGGACGTTTCTGCAGGAAGAATATGCCGCTCTGCGCCGCCTAGTGGAACAAGGCGACACCGGCGGGCTTGCCCGATATCTATCGACGATATTCCGATCCGAGGCGGTCAACGGCTTCACGTCCGGCAGCATGTACGATTCGTTTCCGCATCGTTGGTGGTATCTGCCCGTCGGGATCGAGTTGTCAGTAGTCACGCTTGCCGAAAGCGTCGGCATCTTGAGAGCCGAATGTCCGGAGCAGGGTCAAATTGCGTATTGGCGCAACGAGCACACGGAAGAGCGGCTGATCGAACAGCTGGAGTCATTCTTTTCCATGCGGATCGAGGCGCCGCGAACGGGCGATGCCCGCGGCATCCTCTTCGGCGGCCGATTTCTGACATCGGAAACCTGCTCACAGATCCACACGGCACATCGAATGCGCGACGCGATCGACCGTGAAATCGGTTCGTCGGTCGAGCTCAACATCGTCGAAATCGGCGGCGGGTATGGGGGTCTTTGCTACTGGATGCACCGGCTGCTCGGGACGCGAATCAATCGCTACGTTGTCGTCGACTTGCCGGAGGTCAACCTGGTGCAAGCCTATTTCCTGTCGTCGCTCGAGACGAGGGAATTGCTGCTGTTCGGTGAGGAAAAGCGCAAGGGCGAGTCCAGAATCGAACTGATTCCGCATTGGACGCTGTCCGATCTCGATTTGCGCCCTAACGTGCTCATCAACCAGGACTCCATGCCTGAAATGCCGCAAGCCGAGGTCGAGCGGTATCTGACGTGGGGATCGGACAACGTCGACGGTCTCTTCTTCAGCTTCAATCAGGAGGCGTACTCGCCGTGGCGTGGCGTCCCTCAGGTTCATGTGCCGTCGGTGGTCGGCCGGTATCCGCGGTTTAGGCGGATTGCGCGCAACGCATCCTGGGTGCGACGAGGGTACGTCGAGGAAATTTACAAGCGAGACCAATGAGCGCCTGGGTCCTTTACGAGGTGAACCAGTGCTCGTGCGGGCAGCGCCCAAATCGAATTTCAGAGACTGACTGTAGCGTCTTGACCAATACCATGAGCGCAGCTTTGGCGCTGCCCACCTCGGCCGACAGATGACGATAGACTTCAAAGGTGCCGCGACACACCGCCTGCAGCCCCGCATTTGCAGTCCCGCCAGCCTCCATGAACGCAACGTCAGCGCCGACGAAGCGAGTCGACGGAAGGAATCGGCGCTCCAAGTCGTAGTACTGATTGATGTCGGCCGCCAAACGTAGCCGGGCGTCGAAACCGTCCACGGCTTCCAATAGACGTCGTTTGGTAAACTGCGCCTGATGCACGGGATACATCCCGAACCCTCGGACGCGGCCGAGCAACCGGGGTACGCGACGATGCCTCCAAAAGCCCATCCTCCCGACTTTACCCATGACAGCGTCGCCGACGATTAGATCCGGGTTGTCGACGCCGCCGTGAACGCACCCCGCTAGCGCGCACGTCAGCGTATCACTCGCCACCAGGAAATCGTCCGCGTTCAGAAACAATACGTATTCCCCTTGAGCCGCCCTAAGGCCCTTGTTCATCGCGTCAAAGATCCCCTTGTCCGGCTCATAGATGCGCGTGATGCGCGGATTGAGTAGCGCCCAGCGATCGACAATCGCCCGGGTGTCGTCGCTCGAACCGCCATCGACGCAAATGTGTTCGACGCCGAACGTCACCTGTTGCAAGGCTATTGAGGCAAGCGTTCGCTCAATCGTAGCTGCCGCGTTCAGGCTCACCGTAACGATCGAAAGCAAGAGGTCCATGGGTGGACGGTGCGCACGGGTATCCCAAAATGCTGCAGGTGAAGGAGTTGCGCATGCCGCCTCGTGCATAATAACAAGTTTACACAAGACTTATGCCAATGCAGTCTTCGAACGTCGGACTTCAATCGAAATTCGTCCAACTCTCCCTTGCCCTGCTATCACTGATGCTTTGGTTGGCTCTGCAGGGCTATCACGGCATCACTGAGGATGGGCAGATCTATGCGTTTCAGGCTTACGCAAGACTGCATCCACAGCTCGCGGCCGATCTCTATCTGCAAAACACCTCGCAGGATCAATTCACGTTGTTTTCGCCTCTGTATGGGTGGTTCATCGGTTTGCTGGGGTTAGAGAATGCGGCACGGCTGCTCACACTGACTTTTACCCTTTGGTTCTTGGCCGCCACGTATGGTTTTGCTCGCGCAGTCGCCGGCCGCGACGCTGCTTGGTTGGCGGTGGCGTTTCTATTGATCGTCGCGGGAGACTATGGCGGGTCCGGCGTGTTCCAAATATTGGATCCATTCTTGACAGCACGTCTGCCGGCCGAAGCATTGATTATATCGGCGCTTTTCTTTCACGCCCTCGGTATGAAGCGACTTGGGTTATTACTGACTTTGGCGGCCTCATTCATTCACCCGCTGATGGCGCTCCCCGGCTTGCTCACGATCATTTGTCTGTGGCTGCCGCTTCGCGTAAGCGTCGCAGGCGCCATCGGCGGCGTGTTAGTTACACTCGTCTTTGCGGTCCTCGCCGTACACGCGCCGGCGTTTTCGCCTGTTCTAATCGTCATGGATGCCTCCTGGACGGAAGTGGTGCAAGAGCGATCGCAATTTCTGTTTCTGCAACTCTGGTCGATTCGCGATTGGGCCGTCAACGCCCGCCCGTTCATTTATTTGGCATTCACCGCGCTCGTTGTAACAGACGAGAGAATACGCAAACTCTGCATGGTAGCTGCCCTCGTCGGCGGTGCCGGTTTCGCAGTCGCTTTCATCAGCGGCCTGATCGGCCCGGTCGCGTTGCTCGTGCAAACTCAAGCCTGGCGGTGGGTATGGATTGGCGTCTTCGTGAGCGCTACGCTGGCTCCCTTCACGCTCTTCCAAGTGTGGCGGGATGAAAAGTGCGGCCCACTTTGCGCATTGTTGATGGGATTGGGTTGGACATTGCTCGGGGTCGATGGAACGGCATGTGCATCGATCGGTTTGATCTTTTGGTTGGTCCGAGCACATATGAGTTCTCGGGTGGCATCGCGTTTTCGATGGGTATTCGTTGCGCTTGGCGCCGCCATCGTGATTTGGACTTTGGCGAAATGCTGGGCCATCGTCTCGCCCCTTACTTCTCCATCGGGACGTGCGGCTTCGGGCTTGGGGCAAGTACAGGACATTTTCGCGCTAAAGATCCCGGCCGCGCTGCTCGGTGCGTTGGTCTGGTGGGGAGTCAGAACTCGGCGGACGAAATGGGTACCCAGGGTCCTCTCGGCTATGCTCGCCGCATTCTCGCTGCTGATTTTTCCGGCGGCATTCAGGCAAGCCCGCACGCTGGGCACCCCCACGGAAATCCAAGAATTCGCAGATTGGGAGAACGTCATTCCGCCAACCGACACGGTTCTCGTCGCGCCGCCACGTGATGTGGGCGCGTTCGTTTGGTTCACGCTGGCGCGGCCGAACTACTTGGCGCTGGATCAATCCAGCGGCGTGGTCTTTTCACGCACGACCTCGCTCGAAGTTCGGCGCCGTTCGGAAGTGCTGCTTCCGATCATGGATCCGGACTGGAAGATACTGTCTGGTCGGGCCAAGTCCGACGGTGGGCGAAAGAAAGAGGCCACTCCACGTCCGCTTACTCCTAAGAATTTGATCGCAGTCTGCGCGGACCTGCAGCTTGGGTTTGTCATTTCGCCGGAAAATGTAGGATTCGATCCGTTGCGTCACGTACACACTGGAGCTTGGAAGGATTGGAACCTCTATGACTGCCGAAAAGTGAGATCGGCGCTGCCGGCAATATGAAGACCGTCGCACCACCGGTCTTCTTCACCCAACGTCGCACGACTTGATTGCCACACATCATGTCTTCCACCGATAACGCTCAGAAAATTGCTGTCATAGCCGGAGCAGGTCCTGCCGGCCTGACGGCCGCCCTTGAACTGTTGAGGCGCACCGATATCGCGCCCATCGTCGTAGAGGCCGACGCCCAGGTGGGCGGCATTTCCAAGACCATCAATTATCGCGGCAATCGTATGGATCTCGGCGGTCACCGGTTTTTCTCCAAGTCGGATTGGGTCATGCGATGGTGGCAGGAGATTTTGCCGGTGGCCGAAGGCGAAGTACAAAGATCGCGCGCGCTGCGCATCCACTACCACGGCCAAGCGCGAGATTTGACGCCTGAGGGGTTTGCGCCGGCGGCTTCCGACGCGGTCATGCTGGTTCGCCAACGTCTTTCGCGAATTTTCTATCGGCGCCGGTACTTCGACTACCCGCTGACCCTGACCGCAAGTACGGTCAAGAATCTGGGACTCGTCGAGACCCTTAAGATCGGATTGAGCTACGGTCGGGCGCAACTCACGTCCCGAGCACCTGAGATCAGCTTGGAAGATTTTCTCACCAACCGCTTCGGAACCCGTCTGTACCGCACCTTCTTCAAGGACTACACCGAGAAGGTATGGGGTGTCCCGTGCCGGGCGATTTCCGCGGAATGGGGCGCACAGCGCATCAAAGAATTGTCGGTTGCGAAGGTCATTGCACACGCTCTGTCGAGGCCCTTTCGCGACTCGTCCGACGCCGCTCAGAAGGGGACGGAAACCAGTCTGATAGAGCGATTCCTGTATCCCAAATTCGGACCCGGCCAGATGTGGGAGGAGGTTGCCCGGCGTGTGACCGCGCTTGGGGGAGTGATTCACTTGCGGCAACGCGTGGTCGGCATTGATCGTGTAGGGGACAAAGTCGTCAGCGTCGAAGTCTTCGATGAGGCTGCGGGCGCGGTGCGGCGAGTGCCTTGCGACCATTTCCTCTCCACGATTGCCGTCAAAGATTTGGTTGCGATGTTGAAGCCTGACGATGCACGCATCGCGCAGATTGCGGACGATCTTCCCTACCGAAGTTTCATGACGGCCGGACTGCTTCTGCAAGGTATGCGGGGCCGGCCGGTCCCATCGGACAACTGGATCTACATACAGGAGCCGGAGGTGCGCCTCGGGCGACTGCAGATCTTCAATAACTGGAGTCCCGCACTGGTTGCTGATCCGAAAACCGTCTGGCTCGGCTTGGAGTATTTCTGTGATCAAGGCGACGATTTGTGGATCATGGAGGACGAACAGTTTCTCGATTTCGCCATCGCTGAACTCGAGAAAATTAGTCTGATTGACCGCAAAGATGTGATCGGCAGCACTCTTGTACGGGTCCCCCGCGCATATCCGGCGTACTTTGGCGCATACAATCAATTTCGAGGCTTGCGCAATTATCTGGATCGATTCTCCAACCTGTACCCGATCGGTAGAAATGGAATGCACCGGTACAACAATCAGGACCACTCTATGCTGACCGCCAACGCCGCGGTAGACGCGATCTCAAAGAGAACACCGAAAGAGGAAATCTGGAACATCAACGCCGAAGAGTCTTATCACGAAGAAATCGCCGTCGATGAAATCGCAATGCCTCCGGCCGTTGAGGATAAATGACGGTCGATACACGGACTGTCTAATCCGAGAGCATAGATGCTTCGAGGCGATGAGGCGCGCCTGCGCCTCTCAAGGAAAGACGAAAATCGCTCCGTTCCGCAGGTGCGTTGCCGGCAGGCTACAATGGGGATATGCCGAAACCCACTGTCTTGGTAGTCGACGACGAGCCCGATCTTTGCGAGTTGCTGTCAATTACGTTGCAGCGCATGGATCTCGATCCTCGAACGGCAAACACTGTCGCGGATGCGCAACGGTTGATGAAGACCGAGCACCTGGATTTGTGCTTGACCGACATGCAGCTACCCGACGGCGACGGCTTGGAGCTGGTCAAATGGATACAGCGGTACTCACCGAATGTGCCTGTGGCTGTGATCACCGCGCACGGCAATATGGAGACCGCCGTGCGCGCTCTCAAACTGGGTGCGTTCGATTTTGTATCCAAGCCGCTGGACCTCGCGGGACTGCGCAAGTTAGTCGCGAGTGCCATCAAACTATCGGCGACCCAGAGCGGCGACACCAGCGTTTTCGGGCCGCGTTTACTGGGAACGTCCGCAGCGATGCAGCATATGCGCGAGATGATCGGACGTGTCGCGCGCAGTCAGGCGCCGGTGCATATTTTCGGGGAATCCGGGACCGGCAAGGAGCTGGTGGCGAAACTCATCCATGAATCGGGTCCGCGGCGCGACGCTCCCTTTGTGCCGGTGAATTGCGGCGCCATTCCGACGGAACTCATGGAAAGCGAACTATTCGGCCATAAACGCGGCAGCTTCACCGGAGCGGTGAGCGATAAGAGAGGTCTCATTCAATCCGCCGAGGGCGGCACGCTGTTTCTCGATGAAATCGCCGACTTACCTCTGCATATGCAGGTCAAGCTGCTTCGTGTCATTCAGGAAAAGGCGGTCCGGCCGCTGGGGGAGCAGCTCGAAGTCGGCGTCGATGTGCGCATCCTGTCCGCCACGCACAAGAACCTTTCGACGCTGGTTGCGGAGGGAAAATTCCGCGAAGACCTGTTCTATCGCGTGAATGTCATCGAGTTACGCGTACCGTCGCTTCGCGAAAGACCAGAGGATGTGCAAGAACTTGCTGAGGCCATACTGCGGCGGCTGGGGCGACGCATGAAGATCTCGCCGCCAATTCTTGGCAAGGATGCACTGATTGCGTTCGAAAGTTACCCCTTTCCCGGTAACGTGCGCGAACTCGAAAACATCCTCGAGCGCGCGATTACCTTGAGCACAGGCGGAGAAATAAGCGCCGCCGATATCCAACTGCGCCCAACCCGTGGCGACGCACCCGCGGCCGCCAACACCCCAAATGGAGGAGCACTGGGGGACCATCTGGAAGACATCGAGCGCGACGCCATTCGTAGGGCTCTGGAACAAAGTCGATATAACAAGACGGCGGCGGCAAAAATCTTGGGCATGTCGTTCCGGGCCTTGCGGTATCGCATTAAGAAGCTGGGTATCGAGTAACAATTTCGTGACTCAAAGCACAAAGCGGAATCGCCGGATTATGTAATGTGCATTCGCGATGCGAGACTATTGGAAAGCTAAGCATCGCGGGTAAAGCAGCCGACAGCGGATCGACCCTCTCAAAAAGATATGCGCAGGGGCTGTCGGTTGTTGGGTAGTCGCAATGACTCTGCAAATACAGAGATTCCCTCGACTGGCGTCGACGAACCGAAAGGCTTGAGGCATGAGTATCGCGGAGCATCCGGTAAAAACGAGGTCCGGCCGTTTAGCGCGAATCACTTTGCTCGACGGCGTGGCAGTTCGCTACAGATGGCAAGTGTATTTTGCTTGCGTCGCTCTGGCTCTTGCCTGTAATTACGTCCTCGGGAAGGACATGGCCTGGGACACGCTGAACTATCACTTCTATTCAGGGTTCAGCGCCCTGAACAACCGCTTCGGTCAAGATTATTTCGCGGCCGGCGCCCTAGCGTACCTAAATCCGTATGCCTACATACCGTTCTACGCAATGGTTCGCGCCGGCCTTCCTGCACTCGTGATCTGTTCGATATTTGCGGCTGCACATAGCGTTATTCTCTGGCTTACTTTCGAGCTCGGTGTGACCGTTTGCCCATCCCAGGATGGACGCACCCGTCTCTTTGCAGGATGCTGCGCGGTCGCGCTCGCATTCATGAACCCAATCCTGATGCAGCAGATCGGCTCATGCTTCGCCGACATTACGACAGCAGAACTAGCGCTTGGCGGGTGGCTGCTGTTGGCAAGTGCCGTGCGGATGCCGCGGATATCGCGGGTCATCTGTGCTGGCTTGATCCTCGGTGCCGCGAGCGCTCTAAAGCTCAGCAATGCGCTGGCCGCAATTTCAGCGTTGGCGATGCTCGCCATGTTGCCCCTGGGCTGGCTCGGCAAAATCCGCCAAGGCTTGCTCTACGGCATTTCGCTCGGCATCGGCTTTGCCGTAGTCGCCGCACCATGGTCGTTTCGTCTCGCGAAGGCGTTCGGCAACCCGATGTTTCCGATGTTCAACAGCGTTTTTCGCTCGCCGGAAGCATCCACGGATCCGGGGGCGAGTACCTTTCGATTCATTCCCGAGTCCATTGGCGACGCGCTGTGGCGTCCGTTCGCAATGATCGATCCCGTGCGGATGGTGCACGAGGAACTCAGCGCGCCGGACCTACGCTACGCCTTGCTCATCGCCCTCGTCATTCTGCTCGTCCTGTGCTGGAGTTGGGGGCGCTTTCGCAAGGCACCGCCTCCGCCTAGCAATCCGCAACTGAATGAATCCACACGCGTTCTTGCGGCGCTCGGGTGCGGTCTCGGCCTGAATTGGATACTGTGGCTGCAAGGTTCCGGCAATGGCCGCTATGCCTTGACGATGGCCTGCGTTGCGGCTGCCGTCATCGCCGGGATCTTATTTCGGTTATTCGAATCTCGGCCGAAGGTGCGCAACTACATTTTAGCGATCTTTTTTGTCGTTCAGGCTGTGCAGTTGTATATGGGCGCGGAATATCGCTGGAACGGGGTGCCCTGGGGTGGGCAGTGGTTTGACGTGTCCGTACCCGATAGGCTTAAAACGGAATCCGGCCTGTATCTGACTCTCGGCGCGCAATCGAATTCATTCCTGGAACCCTTTCTTGCCAAAAGCTCAGGGTTCGTCAACCTCTATGCACTGGATCCAGAGGGCGCAAACGGCGTGCGCATCAGAGAGTTAATTCGAAGATTTAAGCCCAACCTGAGGCTTGCATTTCTTACTGACGAGCCAAACGCAAATGCCCAACAAGGGCCTCTCCTCGATTCTGAGCTGCAATGGTATGGGCTGCGTCCCGACCTGAGCGACTGCGCGACAATAACCGTGCACGGTCTTCCCCCCGAGATGAAGATCCGTGTTCAGGGCACATTACCGTTAGAACCGCAAAACCGCGAAACGACTTACGTGGAAGCCTGCCGCGTAGTGCCTGACACGGCCGATCTAGCGGCGCTAAAAGCACGTCAGAGAGCCGCCGATCTCGCGTTCGACCACCTCGAAGACGCGTGTCCCAGGCTCTTTCAGCCGCGTCGTATGCTCAGCCTGCGTTTTGGCGACTCTTGGCGACGGGTCTATGGAGCCACCGACATTGTGGCTACGATAAGCTATGGACGGGTAAAGTTCAGCGATGAAATGCGCCCCCAGGGGCCCGTTGACGTCGGCAGCGAGAGTGATTGGGCGAAGGCGCCGTTGCGGCTCGAGTGCGGCAAACGCAACGGTGTCTATTTTGCGCATGTTTTGGCAGCAAGCCGATGATTGTTAACGGGGTCGCGGCGTTCTACGAGGCAAAGCGCTACTTTGAAGGAACTGCTCTAGAGTGGCAAGACGAGGCACCTTGATCGTCCTCAGGCGCCACGCAATAACTGGGTTTAACACGGGAAGAACACAATGATTCTGGAATGGTTCGATGCGAGCAAAGCCGCTAAGATCGGTGCTGAGTTGGCCGACCAATTCGTAGCTCAGAACGCGACGCGTGCCGGCATGCACGCCAATCAATCGGCCCCCCGCAAGCAGGGTGACGAACTGCACGTGCTTCTTCAGAGAGCCGACCGCGAAGTACGTGGTTTGCGTCTCAATTTCTACAAGAAGGCCAAGTTTGCGAACTCCTTTAAGTGGAGATTGATCGAGAATGGCGTCGAACCCTCGATTGCCGATGGACTGACCCAGTCGTTGATATTGCATCTTTCCCAGGATCAGCCCAAAGCCCAGAGCAGCGACACAGCGCCCCGTCGGGTCGACCCCGCAAAAATGCGGCATCTACTTGATCAAGGCGACAGGTGCCGTACGGAGGGTGCATTCGCGCAAGCCGTGATCCACTATCAGCAATTGCTAGAGCTTCAGCCTCACCATGCGGAGGCCCTAGCCAACCTCGGCGTGGCCTTATTTAGCTTGGGGCGCTATGAAGAGGCCGAGCGTTGCTATCGGGAGAGCCTGGAAATCAACCCCCTGTCCCCATCGACCCTCTGCAATCTTGCGACGGTACTGCAACATGACCCGCCGGAAGCCGAGAAATTTCTGCGGCAAGCCCTGAAGTTAAATCCGAAATACGTCGATGCACGCAGCAAGCTGGGTTTATCTCTCGCCTTCGGGGGCCGGCTGCGCGAAGCCAAGGCCGCCTTTCAGAAGGTACTCAAGGTTGATCCGCGTCATGCTGAGGCCCTGTTGGGTCTGGGTCAGATCGCGCGCATGGAGGGGCGCTTCGCAGACTCCGAATCCTTCATCAATCGCGCATTGAAAGTCGAACCCAAACTGCCGGGCGCCTGGGCTGCCATGAATGGCATTCGCAGAATGACCATTGCCGACAGCGACTGGCTCAAAGGGGCGGAGGAGATTGCCGCAAGCGGGATCTCCCTTTGGCAGGAGGCCGAGCTGCGTTTTTCGATGGGCAAGTATTGCGATGACGTGGAGGATTTTGAACGAGCTTTCCAGAATTACAGACGCGCCAACGAGTTGCTGAAAACCGTGGCGCTAAAATACGATCGAGAAACGCAGTCTAGTTTCGCGGACGACATGATTCGCGGTCATTCGCGAGAGGCGTTGGCGCGGACGGCAGATGGCGGCTCTGCCTCCACGAAACCCGTTTTTGTCCTGGGAATGCCGCGTTCCGGCACTTCGCTAGTCGAGCAAATCATTGCCTCACATCCGTCGGCTGCCGGGGCGGGAGAATTGCAGTTTTGGCTCGATGCCGGACGCGCGAACGCCGCTGAGCTACGGCATGGAATCCTCGGCGAGCCGGTCAGGAAAAAACTAGCCGAGAACTACTTGGGGATTCTCGCGCTCCACGGTCCAGACGCGTTGCGCGTCGTCGATAAGAGCAACTTCAATTGCGACTATATAGGTCTCTTGCACTCGGTTTTTCCGAAGGCGCGCATCATCTACATGCGCAGAGACCCAATTGACACCTGTCTCTCGGTTTATTTCCAGAATTTCTCGGCGAGCATGCGCTTCAGCATGGATCTGGCCGACCTCGCGGATTATTATCGGGTACACCAGCGATTGATGAAACATTGGCTCACGGCGCTGCCTGCGGGGACGGTACTCGAGGTGCCTTACGAAGAACTCGTCGCCGACCAAGTCGCCTGGACTCATAGGATCTTGGATTTCCTCGAACTCGAGTGGGACGATCGTTGCCTGTCGTTCGACAAGACGGAACGCTCCGTAAATACTGCCAGCGCCTGGCAGGTGCGGCAGAAAATTTACAGTCGCTCAGTGCAGCGTTGGCGCCACTACGAAAGGTTCATCGGACCGTTGAAGGGACTTCGAGCCTAGAAAGCTCCGGGGTCCGTGACAAAAAATGTCAGTCTGTGACCGTGTGCGCCAACGGCGGCGCCAGAAGACGACGATTCTATGTCAAATCACACCCACAGATATGCGTTAAATACATGCAATTTCATTAGCTTAGCTCGCATGATGATGCATTGGCACACCGCTTGCTTTCTTCACATCACCGGCATCGGCCGTTGTTCAAGATTATCCAACAGGAGTCAAAATGATTAAGAAAGTGCAACAGGGTTTTACCCTCATCGAATTGATGATCGTGGTTGCGATCATCGGTATTTTGGCGGCGATCGCCATTCCGGCTTATCAGGACTACACGATTCGCGCGAAGGTGACGGAAGGTATTGGTCTTGCTGATGCGGCGAAGACTGCCGTAGCTGAGGCCTACCAGTCGGGTGACATGAAGGGCGTAACCGCTCTAGCGGCAAGCTGGATCCCGACCGCATCGGCAACGAAGTACGTGACATCGGTCACTGTTGGAGGCACCGGCCTCATTACGGTCGCGTATTCAGCCATCGTCCCGCAGATCAGCGGCAAAACGTTGGTCTTGCAGCCCTTCATCGGCAACGCGGTGTTGGCGACCAACCTGACGGGCAGCATTGACTGGGGCTGCGGGACCCTGACGGCCAAAGCAGCATTAGCCAACGGCTTGACGCTTCCTACCTTGGGTAACTTGGACGGCCGTTACTCGCCTGCGTCTTGCAAGTAATGACGATAGGCTGCTAGCGCGACTTCAGCGCCTTCCAAGCAGCACCGAAGCCCCTCCCATGGAGGGGCTTCTTTTTTGGGGAGTCTGCTGGGTAGCCCCCCAAGAAGCCTCATTTTGCGATCAATGTCACGAGCGGGACAGCCGCAATGTGCGAGTATCCGCGGATGATTTGACAATTGCTCTGCAAGCTACGAATAGTAGAATAGAGACAGGCATGGGGTTTAGTGTAAGTCCATGAATGACAACGCAATAGCGTCGGTTGGCGGCACCAGTCGTGTAGCACTGGGTGGCCTTGCCCAGCGATTGGTGCAGGATGGCCTCTTGGATGAGAACGCCATGCAGGACGCGCTTGTCAAAGCAAAGGAAAAGCGCACCAATCTGGTCACCCACCTGGTATCGATGAATCTGGCGACCGCGCGTGATATTGCCATTTCCGCCTCCAACGAGTTTGGCGTGCCATTGCTGGATTTGGATTCGGTCGCCATCGATCCGGACGCGGTTCGGGTGGTGAGCGACAAGCTCATGCAGAAACACCGCGTCTTACCCTTGATGAAGCGCGGCAAGCGCTTGTTCTTGGCGGTCGCCGACCCGACCAATCTGCATGCCCTAGACGAAATTCGCTTCCAAACCTCCATGAGCATCGAGTTCGTGGTCGTCGAGGACAATAAGCTTCAGGCTGCGGTGACCAAAGCCATCGAGCAAGCCGAAGCGGTCATGCCCAACTTGACCGATGATGACTTCGACCTTGAAAATCTCGAGGTTACCGGCGGTGATGAGGACCCCAATGCTGATGCGCTGGGGCGCGACGACGTCGAAGACGCTCCGATCGTGCGTTTCGTCAATAAAATCATGCTCGACGCCATCAAAAAAGGCGCCTCTGATATCCACTTCGAGCCCTATGAAAAGCTGTTTCGTATCAGAACACGCTTGGACGGTGTTCTTAAAGAAGTAGCCGTGCCCCCGGTGCAACTGGCGGTCAAGATCGTGGCCAGGCTCAAAGTCATGGCGAGACTTGATATTGCCGAGCGCCGCGTGCCACAAGACGGCCGCATCAAAATGCGGCTTTCCAAGAATCGCGCCATCGATTTTCGCGTCAGCACCTGCCCGACACTGTTCGGGGAAAAGGTGGTCACCCGTATTCTGGATCCCTCCAGCGCGATGCTGGGCATTGATGCGCTCGGCTATGAACCCTTCCAGCGCGAGCTATACCTCAAGTATCTTGCGAAGCCGCAAGGAATGATCTTGGTCACCGGACCCACGGGCAGCGGTAAAACGGTATCTCTGTATACGGGGTTGAATATCCTCAATACCGAGGATACCAATATCTCGACCGCCGAAGATCCGGCCGAAATCAATTTGCCCGGTATCAATCAGGTAAACGTCAACAACAAAGTTGGGCTCACCTTTGCATCGGCGCTTAGGGCCTTTCTGCGTCAAGATCCCGACGTGATCATGGTCGGCGAAATCCGCGATCTGGAAACTGCGGAGATCGCCATCAAGGCGGCACAGACAGGGCACTTAGTTCTTTCAACGCTGCACACCAACGACGCGCCGCAGACGTTGACCCGCATGGTGGATATGGGGGTCAAGCCCTACGCCATCGCAACATCGGTGAGCCTCATCATTGCGCAGCGCCTGGCACGTAAGCTTTGCACCAACTGCAAACAGCCCATCGATATTCCGGCGGAAGCCGCTAAAAAAGAGGGTTTCGAGCCGGCGGACATCTCGAACGGAATAAGAGTATTCCGAGCCGTGGGCTGCGGCCAATGCACGGATGGCTATAAGGGGCGATTAGGCATCTATCAAGTGATGCCGGTTACGGAAACGATCGGCCGCATCATCATGGAAGGCGGCGGTGCCATGAACGTCAATGATCAGGCCGTCAAGGACGGGGTGTGGAATCTGCGTCGTTCGGGATTGGAAAAAGTGAAGGTCGGTTTGACCAGTTTGGAAGAAGTAAACAGCATCACCATCGAATAGTGAATGGCTGAGAGGAACTGATTTATGGCGATATCCGCAACGGCAAGTAAGAAAGACGTCCAGTTCATATGGGAGGGAAAGGACAAACGCGGCCACAAGGTGCGCGGCAAGGCACTTGCGGCAAATGAACAGGCGCTGCGTGCGGACTTGCGAAAACAAGGCGTTGCAGCTACTCGGGTCAAAACACAGAGCAGGGTCGGTGGCGGCAAAGTTCAAGCGCAAGATATCGCGGTATTTGCCCGTCAGCTCGCGACCATGATGTCAGCCGGCATTCCGATGGTGCAAGCCTTCGAAATCATCGGCAATGGCCATGAAAAACCGTCGATGCAGAAGCTTGTACTTGATATCAAGTCGAACATCGAAGGCGGCAGCACGCTGCACGAGTCACTTGCAAAACATCCTCTTTATTTCGACGATCTTTTTGTAAATCTGGTCGAGGCCGGCGAGCACGCGGGTGCGCTGGAGACTTTGCTGGATAAGATTGCGACCTATAAAGAGAAGACGGAGGCGCTGAAGAAGAAGATTAAAAAGGCACTCTTTTATCCTGCCGCCGTGCTCGTTGTTGCGATTATTGTGACGGTGATTCTCTTGATTTTCGTTATTCCGCAATTCGAATCGTTGTTCAAGGGATTCGGCGCCGATTTGCCGGCATTCACTCAAATGGTCGTGAACATGTCGAAGTTCATGCAACATCAGGGGTGGATCGTCGGGGTCGTGGCCGGTGGCGCGATCTATGCGTTCATGTATTTTCATAAACGATCCAGAAATATGCGCCGCGCGATAGATCGCGCGGCGCTTAAATTTCCAATTATCGGACCCATATTGGTGAAATCGGCGATCGCTCGTTTTGCACGAACGCTATCCACGATGTTTGCGGCGGGTGTGCCTTTAGTCGAGGCCATGGAATCCGTGGCCGGCGCCACGGGCAATATCGTCTACGAAGAAGGCACGTTGCGTATGAAGGACGAGGTAGCCACGGGCCAACGCTTACAGCGCGCCATGGAAAACACGGGATTATTTCCGAACATGGTGGTGCAAATGATAGCGGTGGGTGAAGAATCCGGATCGCTGGACACAATGTCTGGCAAAGTCGCCGAGTTTTACGAGGCCGAAGTCGACAACGCGGTGGATAGCATGTCCAGCCTCATGGAACCCATGATCATGGCCGTACTTGGCGTCCTCGTGGGCGGCATGGTCATCGCCATGTACCTGCCTATCTTCAAGCTCGGCGCCGCGATTTAAGTCGTCTTTCGGCCATCCGCCCGCTATTGTTGTTTAGCCCATGCTGAACGACGTCGCTCTGCTTTATTCATCGAGCCCCGCACTTTTCGCGGCGTCTGTTTTTTTATTGGGTCTGATCGTCGGCAGTTTTATCAATGTCGTCATCTACCGATTGCCCATCATGCTGGAGCGCGAGTGGCAATCGCAAGCGGCCGATGTGCTTTCGGCCGACGCCGCTGCTCCGGGTAGCGGCCCACCGCCAACGCCGACATCGCCTGCGCCGGATCGCTTCACCCTAAGCACCCCCCGCTCCGCCTGTCCTAACTGCAAGGCGCCCATCAAAGCCTGGCAGAACATCCCGATCATCAGTTGGCTGGTGCTGCGCGGGCGTTGTGCTGCCTGCAAGACCAAGATCTCCGCCCGCTACCCCTTGGTAGAGCTGGCGACCGCCGTGCTTTCCGCCTGGGTGGCCTGGCACTTCGGCTTTGGCTGGCCGGCGGCATGTGCCCTGCTCGTGGCCTGGAGCTTGATCGCTCTGACCGGCATCGACATCGATCATCAGCTGCTGCCGGACAACATTACTTTGCCCCTGATGTGGGCGGGGTTGGTGGCAGCGGTCGCTATCGGCCCGGTCGTGGGCGCCGCTCTGCCGGTGTCGGCGAAGGATGCTGTGATCGGCGCCGCCGCGGGCTACTTAAGCCTCTGGCTGGTCTTCCACGCGTTCAAGCTGGTGACAGGCAAGGAAGGCATGGGTTATGGCGACTTCAAGTTGTTTGCGGCCTTGGGTGCGTGGCTGGGCTGGAAGTTGCTGCCCTTGGTCATCATCTTGTCCGCGGCCACCGGGGCGGTACTCGGAATTTTGATGATTGTGCTGCGTGGCCGAGACCGCAGCGCGCCGATGCCTTTTGGGCCCTACCTGGCTGCGGCCGGCTGGATTGCCATGATGTACGGGGACTCGCTGGTGAATGGCTACTTGCGCGTTTCTGGTCTCAAGCACTAGCTATGAATTCTCGCCTGCGAATCGGCCTCACCGGCGGCATCGCAAGCGGCAAGAGCACGGTGACGCAACGCTTCGCCGAACTCGGCGTTCCCGTCATCGACGCTGACGTGGCGGCGCGCAACGTCGTTGAGCCGGGGAAACCGGGGCTCGAGCAGGTCGTGCGGCGTTTCGGGCCGGGCGTGCTCGACGAGCACGGCAACCTGGATCGGCCCGCGCTGCGATCCCTTATATTCAAGGATCCCGCTTCGCGGCAGGCGCTGGATTCCATCCTCCATCCGTTGATTCGGACTGACATGGAACGGCAAGCAGCCACAGCGAAGGGACCTTACCTGGTGATGGCCATTCCGTTGCTCATCGAGGGCGGACAGGCACGCGAGCGCGTGCATCGAGTCTTGGTGGTGGATGCCGACGAGGCGACGCAGATGCAGCGGGTTCAGGCACGCGATGGCAGCTCGGAAACCCACGCCCGCGCAATTCTGGCATCCCAAGCCTGCCGCACCCAGCGTTTGGCAGCCGCCGACGACGTGCTGCTGAACACAGGAAGCGTCGCGGATCTGCGTCAGGCAGTCGATCGCCTACATGAGAAATATTTACACTTGGCGCAAACGTCGCCTTACCTGACAGATTTAACCTAAATCCAAGGTTTACCCTAGGGCTCGGGTTGGCTCACAATAGGAGCATGAACTCTTACCCTGACATTTCCTCCGAGGCAGAACCTGAGGCGGCGCCGGTCGTTTACGAGCAGCCCCTCAATGAGCGCATGCGCACCTTCTTGCGCCTCGAATTTCTCTACACGCAAGCCACCTATCACAGCGAGTCACCCACTTCCTGGAGTTCGCGGGCTGCCGTCTCCAGTTTGCTCGAGATCCTCGCCATCACCGCCCGCGGCGACTCACGCAGCGATGTGCTCAAAGAACTCGAACGCCAGGTGAACATCCTCAAGGAATACCAGACCAAAACGGGTGTCGATCCGGCACGGCTCAAGTCGCTGATGTCGAATCTGGTGAAGCTGCGCGGCGATCTTTCGTCCATCGGCGGGAACTTCATGGCGCCTCTGCGCGATTCCGAATTCCTGAGCGCCGTAAAACACCGAAGCGCCATCCCCGGGGGGACCTGCGATTTCGACCTGCCTGACTATTCCTACTGGCTGAATCGCCCGGCGGACATTCGTGCTGCTGAATTCGACAGTTGGCTGGCTTTGATACGGCCGCTGTGCGATGGCATCTCCGAGTTGCTGTGGCTCACCCGCCAGAATGCCAAGCGCAAGTCCGAGATGGCGATCGGCGGCATTTTCCAGTTGCAGTTCGATCGCGAGAATCCCTGCCAACTGGTTCGAGTGACTCTGCCTGCCGATACCGAGTTGTTTCCCGAGATGAGCGGCAACCAGCATCGCTGCACCATTCGCTTTTTGAATTGGCTGGATGCCACCGCGCGTCCGGTGCACATCGAAGCCGATGTGGCGTTTCTGCTGACCTGCTGCGCTTAAAGTTGGGTTCAACGCAGGATGGCAGCGATTGTCAAATGTCCCACGTGCCGGCGCGACGTGGAATGGTCTCCGGCATCGCAATATCGGCCGTTCTGCAGCGATCGCTGCCGGCTCATCGATCTGGGTGCCTGGCTCACCGAGCAGCACAAAATTCCGGACGAACCCGGGACTGCAGAAGATCAGTTGCACTCGGACTCTGCCGAGGAATCCCAGGAGCCTGTCTGAGTATTCCGCGTGGCCGCGAGCGAGACGGATTTGCCTTCAGTCGAGGCGGAGTCGACGAAGTTGGGTATGCACCC
>JALYIH010000071.1 GCA_030775865.1 Pseudomonadota bacterium
CATCGGTGCAATCGGCCGCGCCGTCGCGACCGGCCGCACCCGCACGGCCTGCGGCGCCTGCTCCCGCGATACCCCCTGAATCAGCGGAAAAGCCTCAGCTGCAAAAAGGTATCCCGCCGGAAATCGATCGGCTGAACGCCGCGATCCGCAAGAGCCCCATCGCGCTGCATGTGCAACGCTTGGTGCCGTTGAGCAAGGGCAGCCAAATGAGGCGCTACGAAGTATTGTTGCGCTCCGGAGCCGATGACGCACCGAACGCCGCACCGCATGCGATGCTGAAGGCCGCTGTCGAGAACGGCCTAGGCTCCATGATTGACCGCCGCGTGATCACGGAACTGATCAGCTGGCTGGTTCGTCATCCCGATACGTGGCAGGCGAATCCCATCATGTTCTCGGTGAACCTCACGACCACGGCGCTGCACGATGAACATTTCATCAAGTTTGTCGAGCTGTGCTTGGTCAAGTCTTCGCTGCCCAAGGGAACGATCGCATTTGAAGTCGATGCGCTGACGGCGCTCACGCTTGCTGACAAAATCAGCGACGTGGCCACCGCACTGAATCGCCTGGGCTGTCCGCTGGTACTCGATGACTTTGCACTGCGCACAGAATGCTTCGAGCTGCTGCGCCTGCCCGGCGTCCGCTACGTGAAGCTGGCGCCCGAGATCACGGCGAAAATGCGCACTGACAAGGTGTCCCAGGCGGCCATCACAGGGGTGGTGCAGATGGCGCGCGTCCTCGGCATGCACACGGTAGCCAAGCACACCGATACGGCTGCAGAACAGGAATGGCTGACCGCCCTGGGCGTGGACTTCGTGCAGTCGAACGCCCTATCGCCGGCGGCCGCCATCGACACCGTGAACAAGGCGAGCGCCAAGGGCTAGTTGCGGGACGAGTCCTGCGGCGTGGACCGGTTCCAGCCGCCGCCAAGTGCCTTGACCAAAAACACTGCGGTGGAAAATTGCTGCCCCTGGATTTGCACCGCCTGACGCTGATTCGTCAGGAGCGTTTGCTGCGCGGTGATGACATCCAGGTACGTATCGACACCGCCCTTGTAGCGGTCGGTCGCAATATCAAACGCCCGTTGGGCGCTGCGCACGCTGGCGTTCGCTTGGACTTTCGCGCGTTCCAGCGACGCTAAACCGGTGATGCCGTTCTCGACCTCCTCCATCGCCGTCAGCACCGTTTGCCGGTACATGGCCACTGCCGCCGCGTAATCGGCGTCGGCAAAGCGCACAATCGCGCGTGTTTTGCCCGCATCAAACAGTGTCTGGGAGGCGGAAAGCCCGATCGACCAAAGCTGGCTGGGTGCTGTGAATAAACTCGCCAACGCGTTGCTCTCCCATCCGATGCTCGGCACGCCCAAGCCTGGCGCAAGATTGATGCTGGGAAAATATGCGGCCCGCGCCACGCCGATGCGAGCGTTCGCCGCCGCCATGGCGCGTTCAGCGGAAGCCACGTCGGGCCGCCGCTGCAACAAGTCGGAGGGCAGTCCCAACGGCAACGCAGGCAATGGCGCCGCCGTGGCATCCGGCGCCAGCGAGAAGCTCGGCGCAGGCGTACCGATCAATGTTGCTATGGCATGCTCGAACTGCGCGCGCTGATTCTGCAGCAGCTCGAGTTGCGTCGCGCTGGCATCGAGGAGTGCTTGCTGCTGCGCGAGATCCAACCCCGTGGCAAATCCCAAGTCATGCCTCGAGGAGACAAAGGTAAGTGCGCCGCGTTGCAGATCCAGACTACGGCGCACGACCTCGATCTCGGCATCGATCTCCCGAAGCGAAAAATAATTGGTAACCAGTGCTGCCATCAACAGCAGCCGTGTGTTTTGAAAATCCGCTTCGGCCTGCTGCGCGGTGGCTCTTGCGCCCTCCACCTCCCGCCGTACTCTCCCAAAAAGATCCCGTTCGTAGCCCACGGAGGGTCCAAACGCAAAGTCGTTCTGCACCGTAGACTGATTGCGCGCCGAATAAGCCGCCAGCGGACGATTCGCGGAGTCTTTGCTGCGCAGTGCAGACGCAGAAAGATCGACGGTGGGAAATAGGGCCGATCGGGCGATGGTCAGCTGATCGCGTGCCTGCTCCAGGCGCGCGGCCGCCACGCGCAGATTCTGATTGGCGGCAAGGGCCTGCTCCACCAGCGGATTCAAAGCGGGATCCTCAAACAATTCCCACCAATTGCCCTTCAGCGCGGTATCGCCGGGCACCGCTTCGTGCCACGGCGCTGCCGGCTGCCACGCCGACGGTAGATCGGCGGAAGGCTGGTGGTAGTCGGGTCCGACGGCGCAGCCGGCGAGCAGTACCGTCATGCCCAGTGCCCGCATGGGGGGTCGAGCACGCATCACTATCGCAAGGTCACGACGTCGCCGTCGGCGAGCGAGTCGGCCGGGTTCAGAATGACGCGATCATCGGACTTAAGACCGCTCAAGATGGCCACGGTGCTGCCAAAATCAGTGCCGAGTTTGACGGCACTCAAGCGCACCCGCCCGGCCGCATCGACCGTCGCGACTCGCGGGCCATCCGGTCGAAACAACAGCACATTGGTGGGAACGAGCAGCGCTGCTCCATCTTGTTTGATCGGCAAATTCACCTGCACGTACGCGCCCGCCACCAGGGCATCGTTGGGATTGGGCACCCTGATCTCGACTTGCATGGTTCGAGTGCCGGTGTCGATCGCGCGGGCGGTGCGGGCAATGCTGCCCTTGTATTCCTGGCCATCATGCTCCGGCAAAGTCACGGTCACCGCGTCTCCAACCTTGACTTGCTGCGCGTATACCTGCGGCACGTACACATAAAGACGCAGAGGATCGATCTGCACGATCGTGAATAACGCCTTGCCCACACCACCGTTTCCCGCATCGACCAAGTCGCCCACATCGATGTTGCGGCTCGTCACGACGCCATCGAACGGCGCCACGACCTTGTTGAAGCCCTGCAAATTGCGCAGCCGGGCGGTATTCGCCTGAGCGGAGGCGAGATTGGCCTGCGCCTGAAGGTAGGTGCTCTGCCGCTCATCCAGGTCCTGCTGCGTCACGGCGTCTTTCTCGCGAAGACTGTGCCAGCGCTCGGCCGTGCTTTTCGCAAGACTCTCGCTGGAAGCCGCCTGCTGCTGTGCGGCCACTGCCTGCGACAGTTCCTGGTCTACTTCCGGCGCGGCGATCTCCGACAAGAGGTCGCCCTTTTTCACCGAACTGCCGATGTCCTTGAACCAGCGCACGACGTAGCCATTGCTGCGCGCGTACACCGTGGCTTCGTTGATGCCCTGCAGCGTGCCGGGCAGCGTCAATGGGAGCCCGTCGCCACCCGCCTTCGGCGTGACGATGGTGACGTATTGCTTTGCATGAATCTCAGTGGACGCGGCGAGCGCAGATGCATCGAAGCTTCGCACCACAAAAATGATGATGCCGCCTAGGACGAGCGCGCCTACGATTGCGCCGACAATGAACTTTGCCCGCTTCACGGCCGGCACCGGCGGTGGCATTGACATACTAAATTATCCCACGCGCGCGTTTGCGCTGTTCGAGACGCCGATGCATACCGGCGTAAATGACCGGAACGAAAAATAACGTCGAGACCGTGGCAAACAACAGGCCCCCGATGACCGCGCGCCCCAAGGGAGCATTTTGCTCGGCACCCTCGCCCCAGCCCAGAGCCATGGGAATCATGCCGATGATCATGGCCAAGGCCGTCATCAAAACCGGCCTGATGCGGGTCGCACCCGCATCGCGGGCGGCGCTGATCGGATCCAAGCCTTCGTTCATGCGTTGCCGCGCAAACGATACGATCAAAATACTGTTCGCGGTGGCCACGCCCATGGTCATGATGGCGCCGGTGAGTGCCGGCACGCTCAAGGTGGTCGCGGTTAGAAACAACATCCAACAGATCCCCGCCAGCGCCGCGGGCAAGGCAGTAATGATGATGAAGGCGTCAATCCAGGACTGGAAATTGACGACGATCAACAAATACACCATCACGATGGCCATCACGAGCCCCACCCCCAGCTCGATGAATGATGTGCGCATGGTCTGTGCCTGCCCGCGCACCATTATCGTCGATCCGCGCGGCAAATGCGGGCGCATGTCATCGACCAGCGCCTTGATCTTGGTGGTGAGGCTGCCTAAATCCCGACCCTGGACGCTGACGTAGACATCGATCGCAGGGGCCAGGTTGTAGCGCGAGGCCACGGCAACCTGGGCCGCCGGTGCTACGCTGACCAAGTTGCTGAGCAGCTGCGATGAGGTTCCGGAAGCCGCGCGTACGGGCGTACGCAGCAGCGCCTCCACGCTGTCCACTGCGTACTGCGGGGACTGCGCCGACAGGTTGTAGACCACGCCGTTGGATGGATCCAGCCAGAAGCCCGGCGAGGTCTGGGTCGTGCCCGCGGTGGATATGAGCAAGTTCTGCGCCACGTCGTTGGCGGTCAAGCCCAACATTTGCAGCTGGGTCCTGTCCATTTGCAGCGCCACGGTCGGCAGATCCAATCTCTGGTGTATATGCGTATCCACCGTGCCGGGAATTTGCTTGATCTGCTTCATGATCTTCGAGGCGAACTCATAGTTGGTTCGCACATCAGCGCCGGTGAACAGCACGTCGATGGCGGCGGGCAGACCGAAATTCAGGATCTGCGTCACCATATCGGCCGGCTGAAAGAAAAACTCCACGCCCGGAAAGCGCTTCGGTAATTCGCGGCGCATTGCCTCGATATAGCGCTGCGTCGGACGGTGCCCATCGTTGAGCGACACTTGAATTTCGCCATCCAAAGTGCCAAACGCACCGGCGTTGCTGTAAGTATTGTTGACGCCGCTGATCGGCACACCCAGATTGTCGAGCACCGTACCGAGTTCCTTTTCCGGCACGATTGTTCGGATGACGGCCTCCACTTGATCGGCCACGCGCGCGGTCTCTTCGATGCGCGTGCCCGACGGCAATCGCATGTGCATGCGAATCTGGCCCGCGTCCACGCTGGGGAAAAAATCCCTTCCCAAGACAAACACCAGCCCGCAAGACAGCGCACAAAACGCCAGAAAGCTGGCGGCAAACACGCGTCGCCGCTCCAGCACCGCCGCCAGGATCCCGTTGTATCCGGCGCGGAGCTTTTCAAAGCGAGCATCAAATGCGCGGTACACCCGCTGCAATATGCTTGGGCGTGCATCGGCATGCGGAGGGGTGTGATCCATGAGCAACATCACCAACGTCGGCACCAAGGTGCGCGACAGCACGTACGAGGCGAGCATCGCGAACACCACGGCCTCCGCCAGCGGCGCGAACAAGTAGCGCGCCACGCCGGTGAGAAAGAACATCGGCACGAACACGATGCAGATGCACAAGGTCGATACCAGCGCGGGAACCGCGATTTCCCCGGCGCCGTCCAATATCGCCTTGTGCAAATCCGAACCCAAGTGGATATGGCGCTCGATATTCTCGATGGTCACGGTCGCATCATCGACCAGGATGCCGACGGCCAGCGCAAGGCCGCCCAAGGTCATGATGTTCAGGGTCTCCCCGGCAATGTACAACGTGATGATGGAGCACAGAATCGACAGCGGAATGGAGACCGCAATGATGCAAGTGCTGCGCCAGTTGCCCAGGAACACCAGTATCAACAGGGCGGTCAGGCAGGCAGCGATCGCTGCCTCGCGCACGACCCCGGTAATGGCGGCCCTGACGAAACCGGATTGATCGAAGAGGGGCGTGATCTTCAGATCCTTCGGCAGGATCTGGGAAACAACCGGCAAAAGCGCGCGCAAGGTACTGACGATGTCGAGCGTCGAGGAGCCGCCGTTTTTTATGACCGGCATCAGAACGCCGCGCTCGCCGTTTTGGCGCACGATATTGGTCTGGGGCGAAAATCCATCCCTGACGTGCGCCACTTCCGACAAATACGTGGTGGCGCCGTTCTTGGTGAGGACAGGAATGCGATTTAAGCCGGCGATGGTGGCGGGTGAACCGTTGAGTGCAATGGCGTACTCCGTGGCGCCGATTTTCACCGTACCCGAAGGCAGTATGAGATTTTCGGCGTTTACGGCATTGACGACATCATTGGGCGTCAATCCCTTGGCAAGCAGCGCGGATGTATCCAAATCGACCGAGATCAGGCGCGATTTTCCGCCGAACGGGAACGGCACGGCTGCGCCGGGGATGGTCACCAAGCGCGGCCGCAAGAAATTGAAGGCGGCGTCGAAAAGCGCCGGTTCGGTCAGTGTGGGGCTCGACAGACCGAGTTGGATTACCGGGATCGCGGAGGCCGAGTACTTGATGACCAGCGGCGGCAAGGCACCAGGGGGAAGTTGCCGCAATTGCGACTGTTCGATGGCCACCACTTGGGCGATGGCAGTCGGGATGTTCGCATTGGGCTGAAAGAAGACCTTGATGATCGACAGACCGGCCAAGGATTGCGACTCGATATGCTCGATATCATTAACCGTCGTGGTCAGGCTGCGCTCGTTGACAGCCGTAATTCGCTGACCGACCTCCTGGGCCGAGAGTCCGTTATAAGTCCAGACAATGCTGATGACCGGGATATTGATTTCCGGAAAGATGTCGGTCGACATCTTGAGCAGCACAAGCGGCGTTGCGAGGAGAATCAGCAGCGCCATCACCAAAAACGTGTATGGGCGCCGCAGCGCAACTTGAACGATCCACATTAACTGAATGACCCCTTTTCAGCATACTTGCCGATACCGATCTCGAAATCAACACGAGTCAGTGCGCTTAAGAGCGACACCACTTGCAAATCATTGGAAACAAAGCAAACTACACCCGTCTGCAACGAGACACCGGGACCGAGCTAAGTGTTTTGTTAGTCCCATGAGGTTCGGTTCCGGTTCCCGTTAAATCCACCGCCATGACCTTCACCGCACTAATCGTTGTCTGCGCGCTCCTCGGTCTGCTGTTCTTCATTGCCGCGATCCGCCGCTTGCGGCGGCGACGAGTCATGGGCGGTATGGCGCATGGGGCGGCGGCGCTCATATTCTTGTTGGCAGCGGCCTGCGCTGTGCTCATCGGCACGAATTTGCGCAGTTACCAACGCTTGAGCTACGAGCAACCCGCGGGTGAACTGCAACTATCGCGCGTCGGGGAGCGCCAGTTCGATGCGGTTTTGAGCTACCCGGACGGTGAACGCGCGAATTTTCCACTGCGCGGCGATGAGTGGCAGGTCGATGCCAGAATCCTCAAATGGCATGCCTTCGCCAATCTCGTCGGATTCGATTCGGCCTATCGTTTGGAACGAATCAGCGGGAGGTACTCGCACGTCGAGGACGAACGTACCCAGCCGCGCACCGTCTATGAACTGCATGCGCCCGGCCGCGTTGATCCCTGGGAACTGATCCATCGCTACCGCTCGTGGGTCCCTTGGATGGATGCGTTATATGGAAGCGCCACCTTTCTGCCCATGACGGATGGCGCCTTGTATGAGATCAAGGTTTCTCAGAGCGGGCTGGTCGCGCGGCCACTGAATCAAGCGGCCCGCGACGCCGTCGGCAGCTGGCATTGAGCATTTAAAGGGTGGCTACGCCGTGAAACGATTTACCTTGGCGGAAAGAATCCTCGGCGTTGCGCTGGGCTTGCTGCTGATTTTGGCCGGCGTCGCATGGTGGAAAACCGCTCCGCCCACGCTGCATTCCCGAAAAATCCAGGTGGCGATCACTTCCACGGATCTGGTTGACCAAGGCACCTACTCGACGGCGCAACGGCTGACGCAATTGGCGGTCACCCCGGAGGAGCAGGCTTACGGCCAATCGGCGTTGAGGGTGGCTGACCACGAACTCGACCTCGCGTTCACGCAAGCGTTGCGCGATGCCGAAGCGCATCCGCCGGCGCTCAATTCCGCCGCCGCAGCCATCCAGGCACGCATCACGAAGTCTCAAGGCTTGCTCGCAGCGGATCAGCAACGCGTGAATGACCTCACCGCCGCGCTGGCACAGGCCAAGGCGGATCAGAAGGACAGAATCCAGGATCAGCTGGACCTTGCCCAGTCGCAATTGGAACTGGACAAAGATGAACTCGATGAGGCCAATCTAAATCTGGTCGATGCCGGCGGCAACCCTCGACAGCAAATCGACGCCATGGTTCAGGAGCATGGCGCACAAACCAAGGCGCATCCGGCTACCTTGGTCGCCAAAGCTGCCGCGCTTGACGATCAGCACGGATCGATCGGCAAATTTCGCGACTGGCGGTTCTTGAGACAGAAAGAGGCTGCGCTGGAGGCCGCCCGAGTCAGCGCACAAATGAGGGCTCAGGCCCTGAGCGCGCGCCGTACGGCTCTGGAAAGCGGTCTCGAGGCCACCAAAGGCGGCATCCCGGAACTTGTCGGCCATACCGCGACAGTGAAAGATGCGTCTGCGCCCTCACAATCTGCGGCCTCACAAACAGCGCAATCCCAGCGCAGCCACGAAGACGCCGCAGCACTGGTCGGGCGCACCAAAGCAATTGCGGCCGACCAATCCATCTTGACGCTGCTCAACCGGCGTATTGCGGATCAAAACCAACTCTCCGGCATCTACAGCCAATGGGCCTCAGCGGTGGCGCTCCAGTCCCGAGTTCTTGCGCATGGAATACTGCTGGATGTGTTGATCATCATCGGCATAGCGATCGTTTTGCTGTTGCTCGACGCTTGGGTGCAGCACCTGCTCGACCGCCCAAAATTGGATCGGCGGCAAGTTGAAACCCTGCGCAGCATCACGCGCGTAAGCTTGCGCATCATCGCCGTGCTGATCATTTTGCTCATCGTCATGGGCGTACCGAGCCAATTTGCGACCACGATCGGTATCGTCGGCGCGGGCCTGACGGTTGCTCTCAAAGACTTCATCGTCGCTTTCTTCGGCTGGCTGGTACTGATGGGGCGCAATGGCATTCGTCTTGGGGACTGGGTTGAAATCAACGGCGTGAGCGGCGAGGTCACGGAACTCGGCATGTTCCACACGGTACTTCTGGAGACCGGCAATTGGAGCGACTCCGGGCACCCAACCGGCAGACGAGTAACCTTTACCAATAGCTTTGCCATCGAAGGGCATTACTTCAATTTTTCGACATCGGGGCAATGGCTTTGGGACGAGTTGCAAGTCGTCGTACCCATCGGGCGCGATCCTTATCCGATTGTCGATGCCATCACCAAGCAAGTGCTCGAGGCCACTGCCGACAGCGCTCACCAAGCCGAGCAAGAGTGGCAACGAGCCGTACCAGCGCAACGCGGCAAGGTGTTCTCCGGCACACCCGGCGTCAACGTAAAGCCCGTCGTGGGCGGCGTGGAAATCGCCGTTCGCTATATCACACGTGCAAATGAGCGGTTTTTGGTTCGAGCCAAACTCTACCAGGCGGCCGTGGATCTGTTGGGCGCGAAAGCGGTGGCGCCGGCCGCGGCGAAATAATTACGTTTCTTTGTCGGGCTCATCCCCTGGCGTAGGGTCGCTGCGGTCGATAATCCACAAGTAGAATCCCAATAGGCTCGCCGCGGTCACAATCGCCACCGACACACCGGTCATGAGCGGGGCTATTTTCACGATGAAGGGTTTTTTCGTCATGTGCAGCGCCATCGTGACGCGGCCCCAACCCTTGGGTGTCGCCTGAGCGGCAAGAGTACCGACGATGACCGACAGTGCGCTGACAAACCCGGCAATAGCACCGATAGATTTATGGATTCTTTTGGCAGGCCGATCCTTCATGAGCCAAAAGTGTAGGCAACCAAGGCAGCTGGCGCAACTTGCGAATCAGCCCGTCACCGGCTGGGAAATGTATTACTCTCGCAAACAGGGACACCGGCTCGGTCACTTAGGAGTTTAGCTATGCGGCTACTGATCGATTGGCTGATTGCCTGGCCCAAGCGCGTTGCACAACATTTGATGTGGCTGGCGCCGTTATTTGCACGAATCACGGTGGGCTGGGTATTTCTCTGGAGCGGCTGGGGCAAGCTCAACAATCTTCCACAGGTAACTGAGAATTTCATCGGCTGGGGAATCCCCTTTCCGCACTTCTTCACACCCCTGACATCGGGCATTGAATTCTTTGGGGGGCTGTTCCTGCTGCTGGGATTATTCACACGCATATCGGCGGGAGCCCTGGGCATCACGATGATAGTGGCCATCAAGGCGGCCAAATGGAGCGACGTCGATTCCCTGGAGACCCTGCTGGGGTTCGACGAATTTGAATATCTTGCGCTGTTTCTTTGGCTCGCGATCGCAGGTCCGGGTGTCGTTTCCCTCGATCATCTTTTGCTGCGGATGACCCGGCGGCCGGCCGCAAGCTAAGGCGGTGCAGTGCCGGCAAACCAGGTTCGCTATAATGGCAGCCTGCTCCGCGCCGGCTTAGCACAGTGGTAGTGCAACGGTTTTGTAAACCGTAGGTCGGGGGTTCGAATCCCTCAGCCGGCACCATTTTTCAAAAAATTGTTTGAAGGCAATTTGGCGCCTAACAGCAGGTTGGTCGAACCCCCGACATAAAACAAGAAGGGTTCGACAACTTGGGCGCAGGCCAAGTTGAACGCGCGAAGGGCGACCCCGAAGGGGTGAGGCCGAAGGCCGAATAATCCCTCAGCCGGCACCATTTTAGAAAATAATGTCTTGGTGCAATTTGGTACCAAACTAGCAAATTGGTCGAACCCCCGACATGAAACAAGACGGTTCGACAACGCCGCGCAGCGGCGGCGATCGCCCGCTAGGGCGACCCCGACGGGGTGAGCGCGCAGCGCGAATAATCTCTCAGCCGGCACCAGGACACTTCAATAAAATCAATATTTTACGTGATATTTAGAGTAATTAAAGCAACCAAATTTAGCACTAATTTGCACCCCAAGTTGCACTATGGGGTGCCCGGCATTTGATGTTGTGCGAGCGCTTCCTAGGACCGGCGGGCCGCTAGATCGGGCGACTCGGCAGCAACGTTCAACTTGGCGACGGTGTATCGTGACGCCGGCAAAGCCGGGCTCGCATTTCAATGGTGGAAACGAGCCGCCGACATGCGAGATTGACATTGCTCATGGCTTCAACTCTGGGCACACCGCTACCACGACAACGAACCGGCCACGTATACCTATTCGCCGCGCTTGGACTGGCGGTGGTCTCAGCGATCGGTGCGTTTCGTGGCAAATACGGCTGGGGTCTAACTGAAGGCGCACTCGGCTTTGCCGCAATCTTTTACTTCCTTCCCTGGCTGAGTCCACGGCGTCGCGAGAACGTGCAAGTAGACGACAAGGGCGCCATCGTTGTCACCGATAAGGGTCGGGACGAACTGCTCTGGGCTGACGCCAAGCGCGTTCGCATCATTACAACGAGCGCCGGACCATGGGGCGAGGATGTGTGGTTTGTGCTCGAAGGCCCAGAAGGTCAGGGCTGTAGTGTCCCTCACGACGCAGTGGTCCGGACAAAGCTTCTGGAAGAGATGCAAGCGAGACTTCCCGGCATCGATGACCGCAAAGTCATTGAGGCAATGGGCTCGACGAGCGCGAACACCTTCATCATCTTTACGCGCGATCGCGGCGGCCCTGAAGACGATCCTTAATGGAAGGCTGGTTCCAGCCATTTGCTATCACCGACGACATCAGACTGAGCACCTACTTAGCTGACGCTCACGCTACGTCCTAAACTCTGTCTTGATACAATATGCCGTGAAGATAGAAGTACAAGAAGTGAGGGTTCCGCCAGCCTTTCTGACATACAACGCCGCGAGTCCGGACGGCGATTCATTTTGCAGTGTGGATCCGGCCAGCATTAGCTGGATGCATGCCAGACCATAAACGAACCTCGCCATGATCGGCGTAGGAGTAGATTTCGGCACCTCCAATTCGACGGTGGCCTGGTTCGATGGGCGTCAATTGCGCTTCGTGGGAATCGAGACAAACAGTCCGATTCTTCCCACGGCGATGCATCTGAGCAAAGAGTATGAAGGCACCACTGGTGCCGCGGCCATCGAACGCTACGTGCAGGAGAACACCGCGCGTCTGGTGCATCTGGTCCCGGAGATTCTGGGGCAGGCAGCCAGGTCAATCGAGAACAGCAGCCCAGACCACGAAATGGCCGAATTGACTACGTCCAGGAATGCGGTGTTTGGTCCGCTCATCGATCATGGTTTGCCCGGTCGATTGTTTCTTGGCCTAAAGCGCCTGCTCGGCAATCCGGCCATCGATCGGATCTTCGTCTTCAACCGGCCGTATCGGTTGGTGGCGCTATTGACCCCAGTGCTACTGCGATTGCACGAGGCAGTTGAAAAAGAGTTGCGTGCGCCGGTCTCGCGCGCACACATTGGACGCCCGGTGAACTTCGAAGGCAGTGACGCCTCAAGGAACTCGCTGGCCGTCAGCCGGCTCACGGAGGCCAGCGCCCATGCTGGCTTTCGCACGGTCGAATTCTATCCGGAACCCATCGCTGCCACGCTGAGCTTTCTGTGGCAGCGGCGGGTGACGGGTAATGGCACAGTGCTGACCGTGGATTTTGGCGGCGGTACGCTCGACCTCAGCGTGATCCGCTATTCCGGGGCAAAGTTCGATGTTCTGTCGACCGCGGGCGCAGACGTCGGCGGCGATCGCATCGATCAATTGATATTTCGCCGATTACTGTTCCCGCTTTTGGGTGAAGGTGAAGGCTGGTCGCGCCAGATTGATGGCCGCACTGTCGAAACGCTATTTCCCTTCAACGAATATGAAGAAGGTATTCTCAATTGGGCCATCACCCATACCCTCAATCAAAACAAATACAAGACGCGCCTCACGGAAGTCATCGCGGTCGGGAATGCAGCGTCCGTAAAATTTGAACGTCTCAAAGATCTCATTAACTACAACTACAGCTACATTGTGTTCAGCGCCATCAAAAGAGCCAAGGCCGAACTATCTACCCGGGAATCATCGTCGATCGAAATCCCCGAATTGAATTTGACCGTAACCTTCACGCGAGCACAACTAAATGAAATCTTGGCCCCAATGATGGAACAGGTGACCGAGCTCGTCTATCAGGTGGTCGGCCGCGCAAATCTTCCCATGAACAGGATCGACCTGGTGGTGCGAACCGGAGGGTCCTCCCAAATCGTTGCCGTCAGGCAGTTATTGGAAGGGTTGTTTCCCGAGAAGGTCACCGAGCATGATCCTTTCACCAGTGTCGCCGGCGGTTTGGCCATCGCGGATTATCGTGGCTACCGTTGGGAATGAGATCGATTCCCTCGAAGGAGCAGAGCCTCGCTTCCTCCGATTTTCGAGTCATCTCGCGCCTTTCGCCGCCCCGCACGATGCGCATAGATTGTGTGGGAGGTGGCGGACCCTGCTTTCCGCAACCGGCCATCGGACTAAACCGCTCTACAGGGACTTTCCCGCGAGTCAAGTAGCTTCGTCAAATTTCATTTTCTCTTTCCTAAATCTTGACGCTCCGATAAAGATGCAACACCACAGAGAACAGACTGCACATCTACAGACGGCCTTGTTGCACCGCCTTCGGTGCGGGCCCAGATACGAACCGCTCAGCAGGACTCCATTCGCGCGTCGTCTTTACCCCGAAGGGCTCAACATGCGGTTTACCGAGTTCGCCTGCTGCCGGTCTGACCTGTGTAATGCATCTTCGTGAGCACATTTTCTGCGAAAATCTTGGCCTTAGCGGTTTTTGTCACCCCGCCATGGTCGGTATGGCCAGGGAAGGCACATCGGATTTGACTGAGACATGGTTGGCGTCAAAGCGTCTCCCCTTGACCAATACCGCCCATAAGATTCGCGCGTTCTTGTTCGCTAGCGCCACCACGGCTTTTTGCCATCCGACTCTGGCCACCAACTGCACCAACCACTGTGAGATTCGATCTCGACGCTTGTGCGCCGTCATCACTGCGGATTTCGCCCCCTGGATCAGCAACGTGCGCAGGTAATCGTTACCGCGCTTTGTGATGCCACCAAGTCTGGACTTTCCGCCGCTGGAGTTCTGGCTGGGAACTACGCCAAGCCAGGAGCTGAACTGGGCGCCTGTTTTGAACTGTTTGAAGTCGCCGACGCTTGCCACCAGCGCCGATGCGGTGACCGGGCCGATGCCGCACAGTTGCATTGCGGCCTTGGCCTGATCGTCGTCGCGAACATGAGCGAGAATGCACTCGTCGCACCAGGCAATATGGCAGTCCAGCTCGGCCCACTGCAGTTGCGCTCGCTGAAGCGCCATGCGCGCCAGGGAAGACAGTTCGTTGCTGGCGTCCTCCAGCAACTCAGGCAGCGCCCGGCGCAGAGCCTCGGGACTTTGCGCAATCACTATACCGAACTCGGTCAGCAGACCTCGGATGCGATTGAGGCATGCCGTGCGCTCCTCCTTGTAGCCTTCGCGCAAACGATGCACCGCAAGTTGACCCTGCTGCATGGCTGTCTTCACTGGCACGAACCGCATGCTCGGACGCGATGCCGCCTCACACACCGCTGCCGCATCGTTGGCGTCGTTCTTGCCAGCCTTTCCTTGCATGCGATATGGACCGACGAAGTGGCCGGCGATCAGGCGGGGCTCTAGCCCCATCGTCATGAGTCTTCGCGCCCAGTGGTGTGCACCACCACAGGATTCCATCGCAACCACGCAACCCGGTGGCAGCTGCACACACCAGGCCGTGAACCGATCTCGAGACAGTGCCTTGGCTGCCACCACGCGGCCGGCGCTGTCAACTGCATGCACCTGAATCACATGCTTAGCCAGATCGACCCCTACTCGAACGATTTCACCCCGCGTAATCTGTTCCATGAGCTTCCCCTTTCCCAATTCCGGTTGATGACTCGACACAACCCATCTTGACGTCTCAGCGACGTCGCAGGTTGTGGAAAGTCCCTTCGTATTCGCGCGGTAGGGGTGGCTTCGGTCGGGCGTCGGAGAGGCTGACCACTGAGGTTCTGTTTCGTAAGTTGCGAAGTGAGGCATTCCGCCTCGTATCGCAACCGGAGCAGAGCCATGAACGATTCCACTCGAGAGATTTCCCCGCTGCGTCAACGGATGCTGGAGGACATGCGGCTGCGCAAGCTCGCACCCCACACGCAGGCGGGTTACGTGCGTGCGGTTCGGAAGCTGGCAGGTTACCTGCGCCGTCCACCCGATACCGCCACGGTCGAGGATCTGCGTAACTTCCAGTTGCACCTGGTCGATCGTGGCACTTCGCCGATCACGCTCAACGCGACCATCACGGGATTGAAGTTCTTCTTCGACGTCACGCTCGATCGTGCTGAGTTGATGGCGAAGATGAAGCCGGTGTTTGTGCCGCGGACGTTGCCGGTGGTTTTGAGCCGGGAGGAAGTCAGCTCGCTGATTGCCGCGACCAAGAACCTCAAGCACCAGACGGCCCTCTCGATCGCCTACGGCGCCGGGCTTCGCGCCAACGAAGTCATCTCGCTGAAGGTCGGAGACGTCGATAGCACGCGCATGA
>JALYIH010000072.1 GCA_030775865.1 Pseudomonadota bacterium
ACTCGGTGATTCGAAATTTCGCCGCAGCGCTCAAAAAGTACGTGACGGTCCGCCAGAGACAACAAAATCAACAGGCAGTTGAGTCTTATCTCTAATTGAAACGGCTCTTTCGAGGACGAGTTCATGCATCGCTCCGTGCTGCATGTGCTGCCCTCTGGTTTTCGTCACTTCGCGCCGAAGCGGGTATACCGCGCGGATCGATCCCTGAATGGGCGCACCAAGAAGTGCTAGTCCACTTTAACGTATCCGCACGCTGAAAATGCCTGTGGCACTTGCCATGACTAACCTGTTCGGGACAGCTTATTGTCTGTCATAACCGCCAATTTTCACGAGAAACTGACGCATATAACCGACATTTATTTATTCAAATGGTAACGGCAGGCTCTCGCGGTTCTACGCTGATCTCGTCCTGACCCATCATTTCAAACGGGATCGGCTCAGCTGGGGCGGTGGGCAGCTGGGCAATGAAGATCCGCGACGTACGCAGTACATCGAAGCCCTGCGCGCGGCCGATCAACACGACTATCTTCGATTAATAGGATTCGCCACCACTTAGCGTCCCGGCGGGATCAAACACCGCACTGCCCGCGACCGTTTGCCGCGAGATCAACTGCGAAACGCTCTGAGCGCAACCCGCGAGCAACGAAGTCGGCGAGCTTGCGATCATCTTCGACCATCAGTATTCGCAACGGGGCGGCAACGAAGATTGGAAAATCTCTAACCGGCGCGGTGGGGGCGTCGAAGACGCTTTGTAAGAGCTGCTCGCGACAGTAATCCCCGGGCGATTGCCGAATCATCGCCATGCATTTCAACGACCAGCAGATGGGTCAAGCCAGTGCCCTGAAACATCTCATAAAGATTGAGCGCAGTGAGTGTCTGTAGCGACTCGTAGTTGACCAACGAAAGTTCATTCCAGGGCGTCATGACTTCACCCACTGTCACACGTTTGCGCGGCATCAGACTTGTTTTCCATGAGGAGCTGTGCGGACGTTCTCGTTCGATGTCGTAGGCGGTGATGAGGCCGACCACCTGCGGATCTACCTGTTCCGTCCTGTCTTGGGTGGCCAATAGTGCGTGTACGGACAGCCGATTCATGTCAGCAAGTGCGTCATCGAATTGAAGTGCCCGTGTCACGGCGCGGAGCTGCTCAGCGCCCGACGAAACGCAGCGATGATGGCGGGTTGCGTCGGCGGATGACCGGGACAGCCTGATAATTTTGCCAGCCGCCACCGAGACTTTTGTAGAGCTGCACAAACTGCTCACCCTGCCCCGATGCGCCGGCGTCACCGCCGCCCGATACTGACTGTGCGGGGCCAATACGCCGTGATACCGCGTCAAGTGCATCCGGGGCGTCGGCACCAGCGCCGCCAGTCGAGCCATCAGATCCAGCGGCTCCAGCACAATGTGCGTGGTGCCATCCCGATACGGCCTCTTGAGCGTGTAGCGCAACTGGCCCGATGCCGTCAGCGCCAGGCGCTCGCTGGCCACCGGCGGCCGGCTCACGTAGCGGCATGGGCGTTCGAGCTCCTCGCGCTGATGCGACGCGATGTCCACACCGGCGTGCAATGAGAACCCGCGCGCTCGGGCGGCACCGTTCGGCTCAGCTTCCAGTCCCTGCAGTCGAGGCGCAACCGTCTGCAGCGTAAAGAGCTTCTGCCCGGCCCGCGGTCCCACCGAGATTCGGTAGGTGATCGAGTGGCCAAGCAGGTCATCCAGCGGGCCAGGCTCTGTGTCCGTCGCGAGCCACGCATTCTCAAGGTCGCGCTCAACCAGACCGTGACGTTCCAGCGCGCGGCCGATGCGTCCGGCGAGCTGCTCGACCAGCTGCTGCAAGTCGCTCGACTCGGGAGCCGGCACGGGATGAAACAAGGGCACATCGGCGCCGGCGGTCTGATACGCGCCGTCCAGGAATACCATATGGAAGTGCACATTCAGATTCAGCGCCGAGCCGAATCGCTGCACCAGTGTGACGGCGCCGGTCGCGCCGGTGGTACGAGTGAGGCCGGCCTTGCCGATGAGGTGGCGCGAGATCGTTCGATACACCTCGCCGAGCACCAGCGTCAGTGCTTGCGAATTGGTCGCCAGCAAGAACCGCAACGCATGGGGTAGCGAGAGCACCCATTGCCGCAGCGGTCGTTCGGGCAATACCTCATCTGCCAAAAGCGCCGCGGTCTCGGCCATGCGTCGGCCGCCGCAGGAGGGGCAGAAGCCGCGCTTCTTGCAGCTGAACGCAACGAGCTTCTCGGCATGGCATTGCTCGCAACGTACCCGCAGGAAGCCCTCCTCCAACCGTCCGCACTTGAGATACGCCTCGAATTCCTGCTGAACGAAATCCGGCAGCGGCCGGTCGGCCGCGACGCGCAACTCACGGAATGCGGGATAGTGCTGCTCGACGAGCTGGTACAGCAGCGTTCGTTCCGGCCGATGCCGGGAATAGCCGCGCGGATCGATGAACGGCGGCGCTTGCGATTGCCGCGCACGGGCGACGGCGGACATGGCGGGCGGTCCTGCAATGGGCGAGGACGCAACAGACTATTTCGTCAGGACTCCCAGCGGACTCCGCAAATCTGTCCTGTTCGATGAGAAAGAACATCGGGTGGTGAAAGCTCGACTCGGCGACCGGAAAGACCGCGTCGTCAAATACGGCGATAGGCGGTCGAAGCCACGGTTATCTGCGCTGGAATACCTATGCCGCCGCTCGCGCTCCGCCGGCATCGGGACGCGTTTTCAAGGTGTCCAAATAGGGGCGCGCGCAGCCGCGAGCGGTGCATGAGCGAGAATACCGTCAACGGGGGCCTGCGCCGGCTCGGCTGGAGCGGCTCGGAAATGACCGGGCACGGGTTTCGCAGCATGGCGTCCACCCTACTCAACGAGCAGGGATGGAATCGGGATGCCATCGAGCGCCAACTCGCGCATTCGGAGCGAACCTCGATTCGCGCGGCCTACAATTATGCAGAGCATCTGCCGGAGCGCCGCAGGATGATGCGGGCGTGGTCGGACCGGAAAGACGTAGCGACCTTTGCCGGTCAATGGCTGCAACGCGCGCAGGATGGCCACCGCCTGCATCGACAGCGGCACGATGTGCTTGCCTTTCATCTTCATGCGCTCCGCCGGGATGCGCCACTCGCCTGCATCTAGATCGATTTCGCTTCACTCGGCCTTTCGCAGTTCGCCGGGCCGCACGAACACCAGTGGCGCGAGTTGCAGCGCATATATCGGGCGGTGCCCCAGCCACGGAAAAATATTTGCTTCGAGGCGTGCGAGCAGCTTCTTCGAGTAGCTCGCTTCCCAGTTCGGTGAGTGTTTCTCGAACCACTCGCGCGCGACCGCCTCGAAGGTATTCAAGGCGGCATCGAGGGCCATGATTTTTTCTTGTTTGCGTGCGGCGCTGGGATCGATGCCATCTGCGACCAGCTTGCGCATCTCGTCGCGCCGGTCGCGCGCCTTTTTCAATCCGACGTCCGGGTTACACGCCGAGCGAAATCCGCTTCTCCTTGCGCGCGAAGCGATACTTGAAACGCCACCAGCGACTCCCGGTCGGCGCGATCTCCAGATACAAACCGCGGCCGTCGAACAAGCGCACGGTTTTTTTCTGAGGCGGGGAATTCTGAATTTTCGCGGTTGAGAGCCGCATGGGGGCAACTCCGAAATACGAACGGTCTTCCTGACCGGTTGCCCCCAACATTGCCCCCAATAATGCCATCCTGTCAATGGATGCGCACTGCCGCCGACGGACCCAGATAGCACGTAACGTATTGTTTTCTATGATTATGGATTTACACCATCGGACACCGGCCGACATGCCAAGACGTCCATGGATGATTGGTTGGTGGGCCCGCTCGGACTCGAATTCTTTGGAATTCTCAGCCTTTTTAAGGCCTCCTCTGCTGTCAAAGCGGCGCGTACCCCGCAACGTACCCCGTTACTGTTCTTGCTTCCCGCCTACTTTTACAGTCGCGATTATCGGGGCATCAGACGACCGCATCGATTGCTTTAATAATTTTTTCTATTGTCGAGGCGACAAAATCAAGATCGGTTCGCGAGATCGGCCACGGTTGACGCAACAAATTGGGTTGAAGGTCGCCTTCATGCGCTATTTGATTCCGACGGGTAATAATCAACGACAACTGATGCTTAATCGCCTTTGCTTCATTTGTCTTGGTTGAAGGCGTAGCTCCGAGTTTTAATGCCACCTCGTTCCACAGTTCAGTTTGGGAAAATAGCCTTACGGCATCCGCAATTTTTTCGGGCTGTTGAAAAGTCAGGATTGCCAATTGCTCGCGAACTTCAAGATCAAACGCGGCACCGGCATCCGTCAGGCTCTTCGTGGCGAGTATTCTCGAAACAACTTCTAAAGGGATATGAAATCTGAGATAGGCGTTGGTTTGTGGTCGTTGTCCATCGAATATAGAGCGCATTCCTTGCGCGACAAGTTCGTGCACATACAGATCCAGCGCACTTACCCTTGCTACCCATTCGGCTCGAAGTAACTCTTCTGGGTTCAGCACCCCGGACACATTTTTTGACAAGTATGCTTGCAGGACAGAAAGCTGGGTACAACGTTCCCAAACCGTCGCGAAATGCGCGATTGGCGTCACGCTCGAGTCACTTTGTTAGGGCAATGACCCTGTCAGCGCAAGTCGAAAATGCAGCCTCAAAGACTTGCATGTTTTCTAGGGTTTGATCCCAAACGGCACCGACCTGGCCAGCCTGTTCCGCTGTGAGCGCATACACAGGCACTTGATGTTCTTGCGACAGCGCAATTAGGCTATTGAAATCCGCAACCTCAAGAATGGGGTCCCATGGGCGCAGCCCAGTCCGACCATAGAACTCAACCTGATTGATCATTGACGCCTTTTCTAAAGCTGGAACTAGCGTATCGCGCAAACCTGCAACCAATTGGTCTATCCAGCGCTGAAAGGCGCGGCTTGCGCGGCCAAGTCGCGGACGGTATTTCTGAACGACCGCCCCGATAAATTCTGCGTGTGGCTTTGGGAAGGGATAGTCGGCTGCAGCTAACATCTCGATTCCATGCGCCAGATCTGCCCAGTTCTTCCATCGAGGCAAAACAGCCGCGAGTGAGCTCAGGGCCATCGATGAGAAGTAGTCAGGATGTAGTGGGACAATAAAACTGTCACATACACAGAGCAGGTTCTGGTTAAACGGACCCAAGCTTGGACTCATGTCCACAAGCACGTAGTCAGCCTCATATCGTGATGCCGTAACATCTAGCATGTATCGAACTGATCCCGGTAGGTTTCGCAGCGCCAAGAGAGAGCCGCTTAATTCTTGTGCGATGCCGAGTGTCGTTTCGTACTCAGAAAGACCGATATGCCCGGGAAGCAGCAGCAGGCGAGGGTTCCCGTCCACAGGAATGCATTCGACGGGGGCAATGCTACGAGGCTGAGATTCAAATGCAGGTGCAAGTCCATCCCGGATATTATTCGGAGGCGTGGATTCATATAGTTCGGCTAGATCATCCACGCCTCTAAAGCCCATGACCATGCCCGTTAGGTTGCACTGGGGATCGAAATCCGCGAGTAACACGCGTTTGCCCTTCAGTGCCATCATCCACCCAAGGTTGAAGGTTGTTGTGGTCTTGCTAACACCACCCTTGTGATTAAAGAGGCAGATGATTTTGTGCATGTAGAACCAAAAATGGGTAACGATGTGCTGTAAGCATACCAACGTTCAATACCAATGTTGTCTCTCGATCATTCGTCCGTGGCTCATCGTGATGTGTGGCGCGCCATTTATGCTGTGACATCAAATCGCGACTCCTTTATGCATCTGGCGTGGGGAGGAGGCTTACGCTGGCGAGCACGTAGTTCTCTAGGCTCGACGTGTCGCCGCTCCTATGCTTATAGATTGCGTCAGAGTATGGAGACGGTGGTTTTGGTTCTATCGGCCACCTGTCGGGAACGTACCCGAATTTAATCAGTATCGACCACAAGAGCACGCGCGCGACATGTCCGTTGCCGTCTACATAAGGGTGGACCGTTAGAAAACTTACAAGCGCTTCACATGCCACCCTAACCACACCAACCAGGCGATCAATCTCAGGTACTGGGGTGCCGGCGGCGATCGCCGCCTGAAAAATCGCATCAAGTTCCTTTATCGAATTGGAAATTGCCTCTCCAAGTTTTGGCATCTCCCTAAATACGACATCTGCGCGCGCACCCACCCTTGGGTCGGATGGTATCCCGACGTTATAATTGCGGAGGCACTTCTGATGCGAGCCACGGTAGGTCCCCGCGTAGTACTCATGGCCCGGCGGAGCTAGATTTTTAAAGAGTCTTTCGTGAATCGGGCGAGTGTCGTGCGCGAGCGTCTCAGGGGGATACTTGCCCGCAAGCAAATCCACAATAAGAAGTTCCGTAGCAGCGCGCAGCGACTCCTCTCGATTGGGATGCTCGCCGTACTGCCACTCCGGACAACCGAGCGGCAAAGAGGACAAGCTCTAGTCGGTTAGTTTAGATACCGATCTTGCAACCTGCGAGACCCAACCTCTGTGCAGCGTTCTAGCTAACGCTTCCTTCGCGAGATTCGCCGATTCCTCAGATATAGATACCAACGCACCGCTCCGGAGTTGTTTTCCAATCTCTACTGCAAAAGAATTGAATCGCTGCGCCGGCGTATCGCTTGGAGAGGTGTCAAGTGCCACGCCCAACCAATAGACGGAATCGTCGCCAAGCGCGTTGGCATCCGCTTTTGTACGAATAGGTTGGTCGGCGTAATTCGCGACCGCAGACCACGGCAAAAGTGCGAACGTTAGCATTGAAGTGGCGAGCGTAGGAAACAGAAACCGAGTGATACCTGCATCAGGTGCGCGCGGTGCCGCGGGCTTGCTCGGCGCTCTCTCTGGATGCCGTGTCAGGCCGGCTTCGTCAATCCATTTGCTTACGTCATAGGTAGCGAAGCTGTTCATGACGCATCTCCTTTTGATATTAATTCCATCGGCTTAATGCCAAGGTCAGCCAGACCTTTGGTCATACCAAAAAACAAGGTTGAGCGGCAGTCGATCCGGACCACCGGCTCTAGCGCGAGCTTATTGGTTTTGAAAGCAAGACCTAGTGCAAAGGGTGACGCCTGGTAGAAATCAATGCAGGCTTCGTTATCACTCATGGCAACCACAGCCAGATTTGCAGCGAGCGCAATGATTTGCCCCGGCTGAGGCTCAGCAACATCTTTCGCAAGAGCCTCCGGTGGATACTTCTCTGCAATGAAGCGGTTCACTTCGCTGAGCGGTCCACCTGCCTGAGTTAGAGTACCCAAGAATCGAGACGCTGACTCCACGGTCATCTGCACAATGACCGCCGTGCGCAGATTTTTGCCGTCTAGGCGCTGCTGCCCAAACAGTATTTTCACGCTTCCTTTATCAGAGAACACCGCACACAAGTCGGCAGCGTACTTTCGATCCGGAACCTGAGCGGACCCTAAATTGATTCCGATGTTCGCTACATGTTTTCCATCGGCAGAGATGAACTTATCGAGCTGAATATCAATGCTCGTGCCTTCCCCATCCCTAACCAATACCTGTGGTTGGGCCGGCGACGGTCTACGTTCTAATCTATTAGAGGCCATAGGTTCGCGACTGTATCTAAACCGCTAGAGTAGCGCGTATTCGGTTGCGGGATGTTGATAGGATAGCAAAATCGTCAAGTTGGACGGCCTTATTTTTCATACAGTTACCTAAATGGGGTCTAAAAAGCCCCAATGCCAGCCCTCTCAGCCTTTTTCGACAACGAACCGCTGGGGGTCGTTCGCCGCGGCACACCCGCCCATCTCAACTAGGACTGCACCCAGTGGCCTATCCGAGGTGCCATTGCCTCCCCAGCCAATCCTAGGGCCGCGAGACCGACGGCCGCGTCCACGACCACGCGCATATGCGGCATAGACACTATCCTGGGGTCCGGGTTCAGCGCCACCAAGGCCATGCTAGCTCAAATTTCGATGTGTAAACGTTTCTTGACGGTCGTCGAGAACGGTTTACAATGCCTACCTAGGCCAATTTGACCAAGTCGGTAGGCAACATGCAGCAGCGCTCAGCCATTGGATACGTCCGAGTTTCGACAGCCGAGCAAGGTCGCTCGGGGCTCGGCCTAGATGCGCAGCGAGCCGCCATCGCCCGCTTCGCTGAAGCCGAGCGCCTGGACGTGACGCAGATTTATGAGGAAGTAGAGACTGGTTCTGGAACCGACGCCCTAGAGCGGCGGCCAAACCTTGCCGCAGCGCTGAAGGCCGCGCGCAAGGTCAAAGCGCCAGTCTTGGTTGCAAAGCTCGACCGTCTGTCGAGGGATGTCCATTTCATTTCGGGTCTGATGACTCAACGTGTCGAATTTATTGTGTGCGATCTCGGCCGCCAGCCCGATCCCTTCGTTTTGCACTTGTACGCGGCCCTGGCGGAGAAGGAGCGCGGAATGATTTCAGCACGGACGAAAGCTGGCCTCGCCGCGGCGACGGCACGCGGCACGAAGCTTGGCATGGCGCGAAAGCCAAAGAAGGAGCAGCGCGCGATTCGCACGCTTGCATTCGCAGCAAAGCACAAAGCCGCAACGGCCCGGGCCGACGCACTGCGCCCGCACATCGAGTTCGCATTAAAGGATGGCGCATCGCTGCGCAAGGCTTCCGAATTGCTCAACGGCCGCGGCGTCGCATCGCCTGCGGGCGGGCGCTGGCACGCGCCCTCATTACTGATCGCGGCGCGGCGTCTCGGGCTGCGGTAGCATTGAGGTTGAGAGCTTAGCAACGTGATCCCATTGAGATAGTGCCGTTTCATACGGCTCGCCAACGATCCACATTTCAAAGTTCTGAGCAATTTTTAGACATACGCGAAACATAAGTGCGTTGCGTAGCCGACCGTCTAGTGACAATATGCGGACTATGATACCCATTCTTAAGACCTCGCTCGGCAATCTGTTTCAAGGCGATTGCCTCAGAGTGATGCGCAAGCTGGAGACCGAGAGTGTTGACCTTGCCTTCGCCGATCCGCCGTTTAATTTAGGAAAAAAGTATTCATCAAATGTCAACGATGATCTTGCTCATCACGACTATTTGAATTGGTGTCACCAGTGGCTTGATGAAATGGTGCGTACCCTCAAGCCAGGGGGAGCGCTTTTTTTATGGAATATACCAAAATGGAATTTGCCGTTAGGCGCGTACCTGAACGATAAGCTCACCTTTCGTCATTGGATCTCGGTCGATATTAAGTATTCACTCCCAATTCAGAATCGTCTTTACCCGTCGCACTATGCGTTGCTGTACTTCGTGAAGGGAAAAAAGCCAGCGATATTTCATCCAGATCGATTGCCGGTGCCCTGTTGTCGTCATTGTGGAGGCGAGCAACGTGATTACGGCGGGTACAAGGACAAGATGAACCCCAAGGGCGTTAGTCTTACCGACGTGTGGACGGATATTCCGCCAGTGCGTCATGCAAAATATAAGAAGCGCGACGCGAACGCTCTGGCGCTCAAATTGATGGATCGCATTGTCACTATGGCGAGCGACCCCGGGTCCCTTGTCCTGGATCCGTTTGGAGGATCCGGTACGACTTACGTTGCCGCCGAGCTGACCGGTCGTCGTTGGGTCGGATCCGAGCTTGACTGTTCCTCAATCCTCGAGCGCTTTGACGCGCTCGAGGGTGATCGCGAGCATCTTGCAAACATTCAGATTAATAAAAACGTGCTATTTACCCGCTCCGATTTGAACCGCCGCCGGAAATCAGGCACTCCGATCTCACCCGATTATCGCTTGGGCGCTGAGATTTCATGCGTTTGTCCGGATCCCAAGGCTAAACAGGAAGATTTGTTCATTTCTTAACGCGGGCCTTTTTCACGCGCGTCTTCTTAGCGCGTCCGTCGCTTCCGACCGGGAGATATGGCACCGCCGGATCGGTGGTCAAGAAATCATGTTCGACAACTGAGATCGCCAATAAGCCACGCGCGACCACAGACTTCAAACCCTCCCACATAGACAGATAGCCGGAGATCTCGCCGATATTGCCGATACGGTCGGTTAGGTGTTCATACAGATCGCGGCTCGGAAGAATGAGTACGCCGATATCGATCACGCTGTTGGTCAGTGCAATGGCAAGCTTGTTCATGCTTCGGTGCGACGAGGAAATGTTGCCTGTTTCCCACTCGATCGCGATGCGTGTGTCGTTCGGGGCCTTGGTCATAAAATCAAAGCCCCCAAAATCCGAAGTGATCGGTTCGCGGTAAGGATTACGTGACGGATAAAGTAGGATCGGCGGTTGCTGGCGGTCCCGAGTCAGATCAACTTCGCCCTCCGCAGACCAATGCTCTGTATCGCGCATGAAGTTGAGGAAACGGGACCGCAGATACTTGACGCCGTTGCGATGCGATTGACCGTTGGGAAGCAGGACTTTCTTCCGCAGCGTCAGTGATCCCGATCCTTCGGGGTGGTCAACGCTGGTAATAGCTCGCACATAACTGGAATGGACCGTATCCCAGTCAGCGGACGAAATAACGTCACCTTTGTCGAACAGCACAAGGGTGCGCTTCCATTTCACGACGCACTCCCTGGGATGCCCTTGGTAAGCTTCGCTACGTCGCATTCCAGCGCGGCGCAAATCTCGCAGAGAACCTTGAAGGAGAGATTGCGCTCGCCGCGCTCGACGCCACCAATGTATGAGCGGTCGATGCCTGCCTTATCCGCAAGCTGTTCCTGCGTCAAACCAAGTGCCTTGCGGGTCTCCCGGATTCGCTGCCCAAGAATTCTTATTGGCTTGAGTTTCACTCCCATTCATGCTGATAAAATGATGCCGATAAGTCCACGGACTATGTTGCTCATTTTCCCCCAAGCTGATAACCCGGGCGTAAGGCAGAACGCACAATCGGCAACAGCCGATACCCTAATTGACGCGCATGTTGTGCTCCGCCGACCAGCCTGCCACGCCAATCGGAGACGTTGCGTCAGGGCGTGTGGTATTCAGGTTTAATATCCACCGACTCTTTTCCCGGCGCGTCGTCAAAGGTGATCGTTGGCTTTGGCACCAAAGGCAAACCAGGGCCGCCGTCCGCCCATGAAATATTGAACCCAGGATTCAGCGGCCGACCATTGAGCCCGGTCATCTCGACGGTGTTTGTCTCCCGCCAACCGCCGCGCGTCTTGAGCCAAAAGATTTGCGCAGTCGTGTTGCCCGCGATTGCTTGACCAAAAAGCGACCGCGCAACAAGTGCATTTGCATCTTGACGGCCTTCGCTAAGCTCCTTCCTGAAGTGTCGGCGCAGCGTTTTGGCGTCCACGCCGATGTGTTTGGCGATGAGTACGAACCGAGTGCCGCAGGCGGCTAGCGTGGTCACGGCCAACCGTTGATTGTCGTCGGGTTCAAATTGAGGTCTGCCGCCCCTCATGGGTGCCCCTTTTTATAACGGGGAGAAACTCTATGGCGATCGACTTCGGTGCGCCTCATGCCGAAATCGCCGCATGAAACCCTCGGCACCTTCGTTCGAGTCGCGCGTGTGGTCTCATACGGTCCGCGATTCGTCGGGACCGAAGATCAGGGCGTGAATGTCGGCGGGATTCAAACCGGGTGCCGATTTTCTTCCGGTGCGCCCTCAGATACACGCTCTCCGCTTCCGCTTTCTGATGTAGATAAAGATTGCGCTTGCGCTGGAGGGCCTTCTATAAGCCTAGGCTTGGGCACGGCTTGAAGCCTTCGTTTAGGAGGGCTTGGAGCCTGGCTTTTAGCCTTCATCGCGTCAGGGTCCTTTTCCCACCGTTCTCGGGTCGATTTGCCACCTGATTTCGCGCGTGCGTGGGCCTTCGCTCGAAAGTCAAAGCTTTTGCGCCGTTCAATTTCGAGCTGTTCATTCACGAGCCCCAAACCATCGGGGGTGCGCACGAACTTGTTGCGCATCGCAGGCCACACCGTCTTGAACTCGTCAACGCTGACACCGAGCATTCGCGACAGGCGCGTCGGATCGTTAGGCAGCTCGCCCAGCTCCCAGTTGTAAAGTTTCAGGTCGAAATAAGTCCCGCGTTCCGCGAGCGTCATATGGCGAGTAGCCGACAATTCCTCGCGCGGCCACACCGGCATCATTGGGAGCTTCGGTTCCTTCGCCTTTGCCATTCGCGATCTACAGTGCCGCCACCGACGGCCGAGATGATGCCCGGTCAACCGGTATCGGACGCGGGAATACCCCATCCTGGATTAGGCGGTAGAGCGTCGCCATAGATATCCCGGTGATGGCGATGACATCGGCGGGCCGCATGAATCGATACGGCATGTCTGGCACGGTCAATGGGTCGCCGCCTGCCGCCTTGACGCGGGCACGCATATAATCGACTACAGCCGGGCTCGGGATAACAACCGCGCGTGGCGCAGCGCTAAGGTTGGGATTACGCGGCGTCGCATTACCAACAGCACGCGCCACTTGATCATTTCTTGCCATTGCCACGCCTCGCCGAACTTGTCCAGATGCGAGGATCGCGCTCGAAGCGACGTAAGTCACGAGGGAAAATACGCATGAGCTAAGCTCGTGCGCAATGAATTTATGGTCTGGGAGCCTTCAAAATACGGTTAATCTGCGATTCGCTCAGCTTCTTTTTTCCTCGGCGCTTAGGATCACCCGCGATCTGTTTCGCCGTCACGCCAGCGGCGTGCGCGTCGTGAATCCTGCGGTTGCGCTTGGCGTTTTTCGCGGCTCGCGCCTTTGCACTCTCCCTTGCGCCCTTCGCGCGGCGAGCCGCATCTTTCGCATGGCGAGCTGCATCATTTGCTTTGACCGCCTCGCGCGCGCTCTCATGCGCCAACTCACGCATAACCGCTGCTCGAAGAATGGCTAAGGGATCGGGCGGCGGTGGTGGAGGCTCGTGCTTGTCCCAGAAGGCTTTATTTTCTTTGTTGATTTCGATTCGCTTCTGTTGAGCGGACTTGGTAGCAGGCGCGTCGCCCGGATCAAAGAGCGGCGGCGTAGCGCCCGGCGGCCGCTCGACATTCCTGGCAGGGCTACTCACGCAATGCGCGAACGAATGGCTACGACGTTGGCGCTACTGGCTCGCAGCCCGCGGAGATAATCAGCCCAGGCTTGCATCATTACGCGGCGCTCCGCGAGCCGCTCGGCCTTGTTGTAGATTGAGCGAACGGTGCTCGGCCGGTGCGCGAGCGCCAGCTCGATGAGATCACCATTCCAACCAAGCTCGTTGAGCAGCGTGCTCGCAACACTGCGAAAGCCATGCGCCACTTGAGTGTCGCCATCGAAGCCCAGCGCGCGCAGCGCCAGATTGATTGCGTTCTCGGACATCGGCCGTCCGCCGCCGCGCGCGCTCGGGAACACGTACCTGCCGCCTCGGGTGTGTAACTCGATCTCGCGCAGCAGCGCTACCGCTTGTGTAGCCAGGGGCACAAGATGCGCACTGCGCGCCTTCATTTTTTCGGCCGGGATGCGCCACAAGGGCTCCTCGGCGTCGAGGTCCAGCTCGGACCACTCCATACGCCGCAGCTCACCGGGCCGCACGCACAACAGCGGCGTCAATGCCAGCGCGATGCGCACGACTGGTGTGCCAAGGTAATCATCTATCGCTCGAAGCAACTGGCCGATGGCGCGCGGGTCCTTGATGGCGGCGAGATTCTTGACCACGGTTGGCGTCAATGCGTCTTTCAGGTCTAGCGTGATGTCGCGAGCGGCTCGGCCAGTGCTGATTGCGTAGCGCCATACGCGCCCGGCAACGGACAACGTTCGGTGCGCAGTCTCGTGAAGGCCGCGCGCCTCCACACGGCGCAACGCGTCGAGCAGTTCTCGCGGCTCTACTGCATTGATCGGGCGGCGTCCTATGTAGGGAAACACGAAGGCTTCGAGGCGGCGACGGTCACGCCGCAGCGTACCGGGGGTTACGCCGGTTTGCTTGGCGAGCCATTCGCGCGCGATAGCCTCGACCGAATCCGCTTGCGCGATTCGCTTCGCCTTGCGCACTTGGCTCGGGTCGATTGCATCGGCCACTTGGGCGCGCGCCTCGTCTCGCTTTGCGCGCGCTCGCGCGAGCGGCACGTCGGCGTAGGCACCCAACGAGATGCATTTCTCCAATCCGTCGAAAACGTATTTAAACCGCCATAGTGCGGTGCCGCCGGGTTTGAGCAGAAGGTACAGGCCTCGCTCGTCGTACCGCTTCACGGGCTTCCCAGCCGCCTTGGCGTCGCGAATGGCGCGACGAATGGCAATGTCCGTAAGCATGAGTTGTACCCCAATGCGTTTCGAGATACCCCAGGTTGGGCCCCTCAGTCGTCAGAGGTGTCAAGCGAACCCGTGATAAAGCGATACTCGCAGAAACGCCGTGAAATACAGTGTTTCTAGGGAAAACAGGCCTCTAGAGCGAGGCCATGAGAAGGTTGGATGGTGGGCCCGCTCGGACTCGAACCGAGGACCAAGGGATTCACTTCTGCCCCGCCGTTTCCGGAGGGAGTGGACTATCTCTTCACCCCAGTGGGGTGCGGGACGCTCTAGCCTGTCATTAAGCGCGACTCGAGACGCGCTCAGGTAGTCTCTGCACCTTCCGGCGGTGTACCGCCGGCTTGGCTCAGGGTTGCCATCAGCTGCTAGCTGGTCAGGTTTCCCTGAATTCATCCCGTCCACTTCGCACCTTGCGATGCGAAGGCACCATTTATTGATGAGTCCCCTGCTCTAACCAACTGAGCTACAGGCCCGACGGGGCGCATCTTAACACGTGCCCTTCCCAAGCCCGCATGCCCTTGGGGTATCTTACGGCGCCTGTGAAAACACCATTGCTACCCGATTTGCCGATCAATGAGGCCCTTCCCGCGCTCAACCACGCGTTGCTGGGGCGACAGAGTGTGCTTATCGAGGCTCCGCCAGGGGCCGGTAAAAGTACGATCGTACCCATCGCATTGCTGCAAAGCCCCTGGCTCAAAGGGCAGAAGATTCTGATGCTCGAACCGCGGCGCATCGCTGCGCGTGCGGTGGCGAACCGCATCGCCACTCTCTTGGGAGAACCCATCGGCCGCAGCGTTGGATTTCGGACGCGTTTGGAAACTCGCGTTAGTCGAGAGACCCGCATCGAGGTGGTCACGGAAGGGATCCTGACGCGCATGCTGCAAGAGGATTCCGCGCTCACGGGCATAGGCTGCGTCATTTTCGATGAATTCCACGAGCGCAGTTTGAATGGCGATCTTGGCCTTGCGCTATGCATCGAGAGTCAACAGAACCTCCGTGAAGATCTGCGGCTGGTCGTGATGTCGGCGACTCTGGAGCTGAAGCCGCTGGTGCGGCTACTTGGGAGTGCGCCGGTCGTGTCCGCGCAAGGACGTAGCTTCGACGTGCGGACTCACTACGTGCCACGGCGCAACGAAATTCATTTGGAGCTTCAAGTCGCGCAGGTGGTTCGATCCGCCTTGCGGGAACACGCGGGCGACGTCTTGGTTTTTCTGCCGGGCGCCGCGGAAATTCGCCGGGTACAGCGCACCTTGGAGGAAGGCGATCTCGATCGCAGCGTTCGAGTGATGCCGCTATATGGCGAACTCGACGGCGCGGATCAAGATGCGGCGCTCGCGCCATCTGCTCCGGGTCGACGCAAAGTCGTGCTGGCTACCAGCATTGCGGAGACCAGTCTCACCATCGAAGGCATCCGCGTCGTCGTCGACTCAGGAATGCGACGTTATGCGGAATTCGATCCCGCGACGGGTATGAGCCGCCTGGTCACCGGCAAGGTCTCGCAAGCCGCTGCAGATCAGCGTCGCGGCCGCGCGGGCCGCTTGAGCGAAGGTGAGTGTTATCGCCTTTGGTCGGAAGGCACGCACACGTCCCTGAGCCCGCACACACCGCCCGAAATCCTGCATGCCGACCTCGCGCCGCTGGCGTTGGAGCTTGCTTGCTGGGGCACGGTGGATGCGCCGAACCTGGCATGGCTCGACCCTCCCCCTGCGGCCCCGCTCGCCCAAGCGCGAGACTTGTTGCTCAAGCTCGAGGCGATCGATCCCGGCGCTCGCGTGACACCGCATGGACGTACGCTGCAGAAACTCGGCATGCATCCGCGGCTCGCCCATATGCTCGTCAAGGCACAAGAGTTGGGCGCGGCTCGACTGGCGTGCGATCTGGCGGCGATCTTGAGCGAACGTGACATCCTGCGTGCGAGTGCGAGCGCGCGCGACGCCGACCTGCGGCTTCGAGTGGCGGTACTTCGTGGGGACAGCCGCGAAGTGCCCGCCGGTGTCACGGTGGATGCCCGCGCCAAGACCCAAGCTCAGCGCAGTTCCAACCTCTGGCAGCGGGACTTGAACAATGCACGCGACACCGCGGATCCGCACGAAGCGACCGGAGTTCTGCTGGCGTGGGCATATCCCGACCGCATCGCACGCGCGCGAGGCGACGGCGCACGATACTTGCTCGCGAGTGGCCGCGGCGCGCGATTTGGAGAACCGCAGGCATTGGCCAAATCAGAATTCATTGTTGCGGCTGAATTGGACGGCGCGGATCGAGAAGCACGGATTTTCCTGGCGGCGCCGATCAGTCTTGAGGAACTGGAAACGCATTTCGCCGCCGTCATCATGGACCAAGCCGACATTCACTGGGATGAGCGCGCCGGAGCCATCAGCGCCAAACGCGAACGAAGGCTGGGAGCGTTGCTCTTGGAATCATCCGAGATGCGCGCACCGGATCCCGACGCCATGCAAGCGGCGGTGCTGACGGGCATCAAGCAGGCGGGGATCGGCGCCCTGCCATGGACCCAGGAATTACGGCAACGGCAGGCACGTGTCATGCTCATGCGGCAATACCATGTCGCGAGCCCCGCGCCATGGCCGGACTTGAGTGATGAGGCTCTTGAGCGCACGCTGGATGCGTGGGCGTCGGCGTGGATCGTAGGTTTCACGCGGCGCGAGCATTTTGCGCGGCTGGACTTGAACAATGCCTTGCGCTCTTTCCTGACGCGCGCGCAAGAGAACATCCTGGAACGAGAAGCGCCGACACATTTTACCGTCCCCAGCGGTTCGCACATCCCCATTAACTATTTGGACGGCGAAAGTCCGACCGTGTCCGTGCGACTGCAGGAACTGTTTGGATTGAGCGAGACGCCGGCGGTTGCCGGCGGCAAAGTACCTTTGCTCCTCAAGCTGCTTTCCCCCGCGGGACGCCCGGTCCAGATCACCAAGGATCTGGTCAGTTTTTGGCGTCACGGATACCACGATGTCAAAAAGGATCTCAAAGGCCGCTACCCCAAGCATTATTGGCCGGACGATCCTTACACCGCGCAGGCCACACGCCGCGCGCGGCCGCGCTAAGATCCTAACCGCCATTGTTGCAATCTTCGAAGGAACTCTTCATGCACCCAGCAGCATTCTTTGCGGTTCTTCTGCTCTGCTTACCCTGCGCGATGGGCGTCGCGACGCCCGCAGGCGGACCTGCCAGAAGTGAGGCGGCCATGGCGTCGATGGACCCCGCGGCGGCCGCGCGGTTCGCGGGCCTCGCGCTCAAATGCCTGCACGATGAGTATCCCAACCACATCAGTTTGAGCATGGACGGTGATGCCGACGCGCGCCCTCCGCGTCAATTGACCCCGGCGTTTTATGGCTGTTTCGACTGGCATTCCGATGTGCACGGCCACTGGTTGTTGGTGCGCCTGCTGCGATTGATGCCCAACGCGCCGTTTGCCGCCCAAGCGAGGGCCGAGCTGGCACGCAGTTTTACGACGGAAAACATTGCAGGCGAGTTCGATTATCTCAAGCATCCCGGCCGCGCCTCGTTCGAACGTCCTTATGGCCTGGCGTGGCTGCTGCAGTTGTCCGGGGAGCTGCGCGAATGGAATGACCCTCAAGCAAAACAATGGGCGGAAACATTGCGGCCCCTGGAAGCGGAAGCCGCGGCGCGAATAAAGAATTGGCTCCCCAAGTTGCACTACCCCATTCGTATCGGCGAACACGATCAGACCGCGTTTTCTTTCGGATTGATATGGGACTGGGCGGGAATCGCCGGCGATGCCGAGATGCGCGCGCGGCTCGTGGATGCTGCGCAAAGATTTTATGTCAAGGATCGCAGTTGCCCCTTAAGCTATGAACCATCGGGTCAGGATTTTCTCTCACCCTGCCTGTCGGAAGCGGATTTCATGCGCAGGGTGCTCGAGCAGAAGGCGTTCGCGGCGTGGTTGTCGGGATTTCTTCCGGGCATTCCTCAAAGTCGGCGCGGCGGCTGGCTAGAGCCCGGGGTGGTAACCGACCGGGCGGATCCCAAGCTCGCGCACATTGACGGCCTTAACTTAAGCCGTAGCTGGATGCTCGAAGGAATTGCGCACGGACTGCCTGCGGCCGATCGCAGGATTCCCGCGCTTCGCGCCGCCGCCGTGGAGCATCGTGAGGCGGCGCTGTCGGCGGTCACCGGGGAGCACTATGAGGGAGGCCACTGGCTGGGGACATTCGCGGTATACCTGACGAGCGCTGCCGGCCTGCACTGATATAATCCGTGGCACCGGTAGCGCATTTGAAAGGACGCAAAAAATGACCGAGCACAGCGAGATGGATCACGCCACTTTTAAGGCGATGACCGAGAGTACTCAGGCGGATTGGAAAAAGATCGCGACAGCCGCAACCCAATTCAACGGCGGACTCGCCGACCGGGTACTGGCGCATCTGCAAATGCTGAAAGGCGATTGCGGCGGTTTCTTGGTGGACCGCCTGGAGCACTCGCTGCAATCTGCAACGCTGGCCTACCGCGATCGGATGGATGAGGAATACGTCGTGTGCGCTTTGCTGCATGACATGGGCGACATTCTCGCCTCAACCAATCATGCCGAACTCGCGGCCACCGTGTTGAAGCCCTTCGTATCCGAGGAGAACTGGTGGCTGCTGCAGCATCACGGAATCTTCCAGGGCTATTATTTCTTTCATCACTTGGGGCTGGATCGAAATATGCGCGAGCAATTTCGCGGCCATCCCAATTTCCAACGCACGGCCTTGTTCTGCGAGCGGCATGATCAGAATGCTTTCGACCCGAACTACGACACCATGCCGCTGGACGCGTTCGTGCCCATGGTACAGCGGGTCATGGCGCGGCCCCGGCGCTCGATTTATTTGCGCGAGGAGCAGCTAAAGGCGAAGCAGCTACTGGAAGTTCAGGAGACAGGTTCCTAAGATTTCACCGCCGCCATTTCCGCGGCGTTCTTCTCTACTGCGATGACGGCCGGCGTGCGCCAGCCGCTGCGCACGCCCCAGAAATAAAACGCAAGCGAAGTCAGCGCCACGCACAGCTGATCCCAGCCATAGCCGATATAATCGTGACCTTCGAATTCCTTGCTGCCTGCCCACGATAGAATCGTGATGCTGATGAGATAGGCGAACAGCCACCACGAAGCGCGCAGCTGGCGCCCGAAGTCGCGCCAATTGCCCTTTGCCTGATAATACAAATACACCGGCAGGGGCAGGATCAGCAGGAGCATGATCTGGCCGGTGTGCGGCCAGCGCGCCCAGAACAACATGAGTGTGGCAAGCACAAAGGCTATCGGCGCGAGCAGCGGCAGCCCGGGCACACGTAAGGGGCGATGCAGGTTGGGTGCGGTGCGGCGTAGCACGATGACGCTGATGGGCACCACAAGGTAGGTAATGATCGTTGCAACGGAGATTACCGCCGCCAGCTTGCCCCAACCGCGAAAAAAGAACAGGAAGATAAACGAGACGGCCAGGTTGAACCACATCGCAGGCCGCGGAATGCCGTATCGCGGATGCACGCGACCGAAAACCTCAGGAACCGTGCCGCTGCGTTCCATGGCGTAAATCATGCGCGCGGTGGTGGCCGTATAGGTGCTGCCGGTGCCGCTTGGACTGACGAAGGCATCGGCATAGAGCAAGATGGCGAGCCAGTTCAAATTGAGCGCCAATGCCAGTTGCGCAAAGGGTGAGCTGTATTCCAGCGCCGCCCATCCCTCGCCCAAATGTTCCGGCGCGACGGAGCCCAAAAAGGCGACTTGCAGCATCAGGTACACGGCGGTGCTCAGCGCGATCGAGCCGAAAATCGCGAAGGGCACGCTGCGACCGGGATGGCGCGCTTCGCCCGCGAGATTCACCGGACTTTGGAAACCGTTATAGCTGAAAACGATGCCGCTGGTAGCTACCGCGGTGAGGATGGCAGCCAGATTGCCGACATGCTGTCCGCCATGAACGCCAACCTGAAAATTTTCCCAATGAAACCCCGTGCACACCAAGGCGATGGCGGTTGCCGCCGGTACGATGAGTTTGAAAAACGTGATGGCGCTGTTGGTATCCGCAAAAACCTTCACGCTCCAAAAATTGACGAGAAAATAAACCACCACGAGCACGGCGGAGATGGACAGTCCCGCAACAGTCAACTCTCCCTGGCCATTGGCCGCGTGGACATACAGTGCCTGTGCCCAAGCCCACGGCCACGAGCTCATATACTGCACGGACGCCTCAGCCTCCACCGGGATCACGGAGACGATGGCGATCCACGCCGCCCATCCGGCCACGAAGCCCACCAAGGTGCCGTGCGAATAATGCCCGTAGCGTACCGCGCCGCCGGATTCTGGAAACATGGCGCCGAGCTCGGCGTAGGTGAACGCGACGAACAAGATGACCACTGCGCCGATAATCCAGGCATAAATCGCACCGGGGCCGGCCAGCTGCGCGGCGCGCCACGCGCCAAACAGCCAACCGGAACCGATGATGGAGCCTAAGCCGGTGAACATCAGCGCAATGGCGCCGACGTCGCGACGGATCGCATTTTCATTGGACATTTATGATCTCCTTGCCGAACTGTAACGGCTTTGCACCGCTTCGCGCTACGCCCGGGGCTAAAATGGCATGATCATTGCGCGCAATCGCTGAAGACATTCTTGAACAATTGGCTGACTCGCAGACTCATCGAACCGCTGCTGGCGCTGTTGCGGCAGGGCATTTCGCCGCAGAGGCTCGCGCTCTGCGTCGCAGTTGCCGTGGTGGTCGGCAACATTCCCATCCTGGGTGTATCGACCATTCTTTGCGCCTTCATTGCGCTGATCTTTCGATTGAATCTGCCGGCCATACAACTCGTGCAGGCCGCGATGGCGCCCACGCAGATATTGCTGATCATTCCCTTCGTGCGGTTGGGCGAATGGATCGTGCGCGCGCCGCCGCAGGTGGTATCCATCAAGGCGGCGCTGGCGCTGATGTCCCAGGGCGTGTGGCAGGCGGCAGTGGTTCTTCGGGACGCGATCTTTCACGCAGGCTTGGCTTGGGCGCTCATTGCGCCCTTCTGTGTCTACTTGCTCCATCGGCTGCTGACGCCGGTATTCGAACGCCTGGCCGCGCAAATCAGGCGGCCACCCTCGCCTCGGCAAAGCCTTTGATTGATTGTAATCCCCGCACTTTTCGTTATATTTGCGCTAACAGCCACATCGCGCCGCAGCCGGAAACCCCATGATCAAAAGGCAAGGAACTTTATTGAAGGCCGCCCGCCTGTTTGGGGCCGTATCGATCGCGGGTATTGCGCTGTCGGCGACGGCCGCTCCGAAATCAAAGTTCGTGCTGACGAGTTCGGATCCGCAGCTCGCGATCAGCGTTCCTTTGATCTACACCGCCAAGGCCTTTGGCTGTTCGGGAGGGAATCTGTCGCCGGAACTGCATTGGTCCGGAGCGCCCGCCGGAACTCAGAGCTTCGTCGTCACGCTGTTCGATCGCGACGAGCGCAGCACCCCCTCAGGATGGTGGCACTGGGTGCTGTACAACCTGCCGAAAAATGTCAGCAGCCTGCCGCAGGGAGCCGGGGCCGAACACAGCCGTGCGCTGCCTGCGGAGGCGCTGCAAGGCCGTACCGATCTTGGTGAAGATGCCTATCACGGCCCCTGCCCCGCCAAGGGCGATCCTCCGCATCGCTATGTGTTTACGGTGTACGCGCTGAATGTGGCGAAGCTGCCCGTGGCCGCCGATTCCAGCGGAGCGATGGTCACCTCGATTGTGCAAGAGCACCTGCTGGGCAAAGCGGTGTTCGTCGCGCACTACGGCCGCCCCTGACCCTGGCGAGGCCCCTAGGCCGCGGCCTCGTCCTCGCATCCGTGTTCGCAGCGATCTCTTTCGATCTGCAATGTGGCGTGTTGGATCCGAAAGCGGCGCTTCAGATCCGGCGTCAACGACGTCAACAGCGCATCTTCCGCGCCCCGGTCCGGCACCACGAGGTGCGCCGTCAAGGCAATGCTCGTGGTGCTGAGCGCCCATATGTGCAGATCGTGCACATCGGTCACTCCCCGTTGATCGGCCAAATAGGACATTACCGCCGATGAATTGACGCTGGCGGGCACGCCGTCCAAAGATAAAGTCAGTGAATCCTTGAGCAGTCGCCAGGTACCGATCAAGATCACGGCCACGATCAGAAGACTCACGATGGGATCGAGCAAACTCCACCCCGTAAACATGATGAGAAGACCCGACAGCAATACTCCGGCCGAAACGGCGGCATCGCTGAGCATGTGGATGTAGGCACTTCGCCGATTCAGATCGCCGTGACTGCCGGCGTGAAGCATCCAAGCGCTGATGCCGTTGAGCACAATGCCGATGGCGGCCACGGCCATGACGGTTTGTCCCGCAACCGGCGGAGGCGCTGCAAGCCGGCTCGCCGCCTCCCAGGCAATGGCACCGCAGGCCAAGAGCAACAACCCGGCGTTGGCCAGTGCCGCCAACACGGACGAGCGTCCGAGGCCGTAGGTAAACTTGGCTCCCGGCGGCCGCCGTCCTAGTAACAGGGCGCCCCATGCACAGACCAAACCCAGCACATCGCTCAAGTTATGGCCGGCATCCGCAATCAATGCAACGGAGTTCGACAAGAATCCAAACCCGCCCTCGATGACCACGAAAACCAAATTGAGAGCCACGGCCACGCCCATTCGCAGGCCGATGCCCTCAGCCGGTATGACGTGAGCATGCCCGTGTGCGCCGTGATCGTGGCCATGCTCATGCGCGTGGTCGTCATGCGCATGCTCATGATGCGCGTGGCCATGATCGTGTCCGTGATCATTTGTGACCTCGTCTTTATGTTCCATCGGGTTTGAATTCCTCTAACGCTCGAGTGTCTGCGCGGTGGCACCGGCGAACAATACCGCAAAGGTCTGCCGAAATGGCTCCGGTGCCGTGGTGCGGTGCAGCTTAGTTCGCGCTCAGAGTCCCAGATCGCTCAATGAGGGATGATCCTCCGGACGCCGGCCCGGCAGCCACCGATAATGCCGGTCGGCATCAGCGATCGGCAAGTCGTTGATGCTGGCCAAACGCAGCCTCATCAGGCCGTGTTCGTCGAATTCCCAATTCTCGTTGCCATAACTGCGAAACCAATGGCCGCTGTCATCATGCCACTCGTAGGCGAAGCGCACCGCGATACGGTTCTCGCGAAACGCCCAGAGTTGCTTGATCAGCCGATATTCGAGTTCGCGCGCCCATTTGCGCGCTAAAAATGCCTGAATGGCATCGCGGCCTTGTAGAAATTCCGAACGATTGCGCCAGCGGCTGTCTGCCGTATACGCGAGCGCCACGCGAGCGGGATCTCGCGTATTCCAGGCATCTTCCGCCATGCGCACTTTCTGTGTCGCGGTGTCCAGCGTGAAGGGAGGCAGCGGGGGTCTGTCCATATCAGTTCTTACTCAAAAGCGCCGCGACACATACAGCGTGGCGCTCTCGATTTTGAAGAAAGTTTCCGGGCGGACGCCCTGAACATCGCTCGCCAAAACGTGGTCCCGGGCAAGATTTTGCCCGTATTTGAAGTCCAAATTCAAATCCCAGGAAGGCAGGATATCCCGCCATTGGCCGCCAACGCCCGCGTACAGCGACGTCGCCGGCGTTTGCAAGTTGTAGCGTGCAATACCGGCAAACAGATTGAAAGCGAATGGACCGTCGAAGCGATGGCGATAGTCGATGGCGCGCAACCCGATGAGCAGGTGACCGTCGACCTGGTCCAGTTCTGCGCGCGCCCCCAAATCGTTGCTGACGCTGACGGCGCGGCGCGCTCCCAGGCCAAAGTGCGGCCCGTAGGCCAGTTTCGATGTCGTGATGGGTATCCCCTTCTCAAGGTCCGTGCGCACCTTGTTCGCATTGACGCCCGCATCGACAAATACTTCAGTGCCATGATGATCGACATCTTTCGACTCGGCATCGTCATCGTCATCGCTGTATGGGCTGTCGTCTCGAGTGCGCGCGTCGCCGCCGTATCGCACGAACCCTGAGAGCCGGGAAAACGATTTACCGTCAACGTCTCGGCCGCCGAAGGCCTCTGCGCCCAAAACAACACCGTTCCACGGCGCGGAGTACCGCACAGAAAAATCATAGTAGTGGTGGTACGGAAATGCCCCGGGTGTCGGTACATAGGAGCGATTATCGCCGCCATAGTAGGTTTGGTTCTGAAGCGTGCGCACGCGCTCTTCAAGGTAACCGCCGAATGGGGGCTCCCAGCCCACGCGCAGCATCTGACTGCGGGCGCCCACGCCGTCGCCGAAGTTGCGCTGGTCCGCACCCCAATTTCCCAGTACCAGGTGATCGTTGGTCATGCCGTCCAAAAATATATTGTGCACGTACCAGATATTCGACCACTCGGAAATTTCATAAGTGAAATCGAAATGGCGGAAAATCCGCGGGAAATCGATGCCCACCGAGGTTGCGGGATTGCCCAGCAGGTAGCTGCCACCATCCGAATTGTCTTCGCCGCCATATTGAAAATAGATGGCGAACGGTGTTTTGCTCGGCACGATGATGCGGCTGACATAGGACGCCTCTTGGTTGCCTTGGGTTTGCGACGCTCCGCTGGGCACGAAGAAGTCCCGTGCCAAAAACCGCGCCGATGAGGGCAATCCCGCACCCCCGCCGTATTCCAATAGCCTGTTGATGCCGAACGACCAACCGCTGATCGGCTCTATCGAAAATTGGGCGCCGAATAGACGCGGACTGCCCAAGGCTTGGTTCCCGTTGTACGAAATATGGTTGGCGGACATGCGCGCGAGAAAAAATTCGTATTGGAACCCTAAGCGCGTCAGCGGTTCATAATTCGACAGCGTCACCGATGGCATCGTCGGCGCTTCGGTGCTCATCGTGGTACTACTGTCCGTCATCGGCGAAAGCCAATGATCGCGGTAACCGACATCGAGCTGCGCCCAGTTGCTGCCGAGGCTCGCCATCGACCCGGTCGGCGTGGTGCGCCCGCTGTAGGAAACCGCGCCCGCGCTGACCAAGAAATAGTCGCTGGGCTGTGCGTAAGCCACCACGGACAGCTCGTAGTCGCTGCTAACGGGCATCCCATGCTGATTCGGCAGCACCACGTTGTCTTTGGCATGCGTGGCCGCCCCGGTGGCGCTGGCGTGCGTGACGGCGTAATCGCGCGAATAGCGCTCGAGGTACTTGCCCACCCTCGTGCACAACGGTTTGTCTCTTTCACATGCCTGAGGCAGCGCCAGTTTCACCAGTTCCACGGAAAATGGGCGTTTCAGTATGGGTTCGTCCGCCAGAATGAGCACTCGTTCTATCTGCCGCTCAATTTCCGGCTCGAGGTTCAACGGCAGATATGCCGTGACTCCCGCAGCGGTGGCGACGCTCGATACGGCCAGAAACACGCCGGCAATCGCGAATGCATATCTGTTTGTGCCCATGAACAATCTCAGTATTTTCGTATGATTCTTCAGCGAATCGGTGGAACGATCAACGTCGGCGCCCGACATGCGCCGCGTGCAGCGTCGGCGGAACAGGCACGTGGATTCAAATCGCGATCGAAACAAATATGGACCTCGCGCAGGCGGGGCGATTCCTGCCCGCTGCAAGTGACCACGATGGACTGCGCGGATAGCTTGGGATTGGCGGCCAGAAATGCCGCACGAATCGCCGCCGGCGATTCCTCGATGTCTTGGCTGGTTTCCAAGACCGATGAGGGAATGGCGACCCTCGCTCGGGCGCGGCGAACCAAGGCAAAAAAATCAGCGGGGTCCAAGCCGCTGCAGGTACCGTGCGCCGACCATTCGTGATGGACGAGGCTGCGCGCCGGCATCAGGTCGGAAATACCCGTCACCACGTTGTCCGGTACTTGTTGATGCACATTGCAATTCTCCGGCCATCCCTTTTCATACTGCGGCCATAGTCCGTGGACGATAAAACCAAAGCGGCGCGGACCATTGCATTCCGCAGCTCCCGGCTTTCCGAGGCAAAACGCAGGCGACCAGGATAATGACAACAAATAGTAGTCAAAAGTGCCGGGCTCGCCGTCGTTCACAGACTTTCGGTGCCGAGCCGTCGCGCTCGTGACGGTGACCAGACACGCCAATAGAATGAGCGCAGCGGTCTTGAGCGGATGCCCTGAAGCGAGTCGGATCATCATAATCCTCGCTTACCCGCCGGCGCGGAGCGATTGAATCTCGAGACCGCCGGAGCCGTTCAGCCAGGTGTCCTTATCGCAAATGATGGCCTGCGCCGGCAACGCGGCGGTTTTGTAGATTTCGTTTCCCGACAGACCGGTCAGCTTAGGGGCAGTGAGCATATGGCGATCGTAAGATATAGCGGCTTAACTGTCGACGCGCGCCCGGGTTTTTCCGTTCCACGTGCTCCAGAGAATCAGCGCCAGGAGTGCCGCTTGGAGCGCCAGTCGAACCACCAGCGCCCAACGGGGCACGTCAAATAACTCGGCATGCTGCAACATGTAGACGTTGGCCGGCGTTACTGCAAGGGTCAGCAAGAACAACCCTATACCGGCCGCGCGCCTGGTGACAGGAATCAAGATTCCGACGGCGCCCAACAGTTCGAACACACCACTGACCAAAACCGCAGCTCGCGGCCAAGGGATGGACGGCGGCACAATTCGCATTTCTGCCTCCGTGAACGAGAAGTGCGCGACGCCGCCGATCATGAACCACAGGAACACCAGCACCAGCCCGGTGCGTTTCAATATTGGAACCATGGCAACCGCATTCGGCACTTTATCCTTAGGATCCGCGTTCCGCGCCATCATCGAAGTCCCCCGCGAAATAATCCGGATCGGTCAAGTGCCGCCGCGCGATGCGTCGACGCCGCCAAAATCGTTCGAACCTCGGTGCGAGCGCGGCCCATTCCGGCGTCGCCCAGATCGGATTTTGCGGATCGTCGCCGAGAACCGCGAATACCGATGCGCGCGCCTCTTTCACCGCGTCCACGACAGCCGCCGGCACATCGCGCCACACCGTCACGGCGTCGATGCCGCGTTCGAGGCCCGTTTGCAGCGCGGTTTCCGCGCGCACCAGCGCCGCGGTCCACGCCGGAATGCTGAGGCCATCGGGCACGGCCTGCACCAACATTTCAACCGCTGCGCGCGCCGCTTGTGCCGGATTGTCCAAGACTACACTGCCCTCGCCGCTCATCAGCACCGGCTGCAAATCAAAAGCGGCGCGAACCTCGGCGAGCAGAATTTGCAGGGCCGCCTGAATGTCCAGGGGGCGGATATCGGCTCGGTCAGCGATCGGTGCAATATTGGCCGGCGATTGTGACCCGGGCTGTGCGGGCGACGTCGTGGGCGGGCCGATGGCGGCAGCTCCCGGCGCCGGCAGTTTCGTGACATCCATGAGCTGCCCCGCGCTCAATGCGCCCGCAAGTGTCGATTCAAGAGGGAAATCATTCGGTCCGTCGCCGCATGAAACAGGTCCAGACCCAGATCCGGCAAATCAACGAACGTGGCACTGCCCCTCAAAAGGGGTTTCACACGCATGGTCTGCTCGATGATGTCGTCATGCGGAGCGAACACGGTCAATGGCGACTTCAGGCTTCTGAGCTTCTTGTCGATGGGGTAGCCGCAGGCGGCGCGAAAGGCTGCGCCGGGATTCGCCGCCAACACATGCTCAATAAAGCGGCGATGGGCGTCGCCGAGATCATGGGGTGGCTCACGAAATGCGAGCCCGCCGCGCCAAGCACCTAGCAAATGGCCTCCTTCCGTTGCCGGATTCAAGGGTTGCTCGCTGTACTTCTCCAGCTGGCGCTGCTGCTCTTCCGCGGTAAACAACGGCATGCCGACCGCCACCAGCCGGCGCACTTGGGAACCGAGCTGGTGCGCCATCTCAATGGCCTCGATGGAGCCTGTATGCACGCCCAACAAGTCGATGGGGCCCTCCATGCCGGCAGCCTTCAGCCCGTCGATCGTGGCCTGCGCGTACTGCTCCAAAGACAATGCCCACGGCGGGGCGTCGGAGAAGCCGTAGCCCAAGCGATCGGGCGCATGCGTAGGCCGTTCAAATTTCTCTTGGAATTCCTCCCACATCGCGCCTGAACGCGGCGACATATGCAGCAGCACCAGGGGTACGCCCTTGCCGTCATGACTGCGCAAATGCAGTTGACCGAATCGAGTCGGGTAGATACGGCGAATCATTTACGGTGAATACTCAGACAGGCTCCGAGTGTGCATCCAGAAAAGCTTCTATTCGCGGCGCGACCAATTCCGGCCGTTCGATGTGCAGCATATGCCCGGCGCCTGCGATGCTGGCAAGTTCGACGCCCGGATGTGCGGTGCGTAATGCCTCCATGGTGCCGTCGGGCCCCAGCCGCTTCAGATAATCCGATTCCTCCCCCATCATCATCAACAGAGGCGCGCGGATCTCGCGCCAGGTGGCCTCGGCGTCCTCGCGCTTGTAGAGAATCGGATTGACCCAGTGATGGCGCGGATCAGCCGCCAGCCGCACCCGGCCGCCCTGGTCAGGCACGCCCCAAACACGCGCTACGAACGCAGCGGCTGCGGGAGAAAACCGTGGATATCGAAATTGTATGATGGACGCCAGTTGCGCGAAGGATTCGTAATTCTTCTCCACGGCCGGACTCTTGATCTGATCCAGCCATTTGCGCATGCGCTTCGGCGCCTCCGTGGCCGAGGTCCTCGGGAGTCCGAGCCCTTCGAGATTGACGACGCAGCGTACGCGTTCCGGCCGCAGCCCGGCATAGAGATTTGCAATGTTGCCGCCCATGCTGTGACCGACGATGCGCGCAGGTGAGTGAGGCGAAATCCGATCCATCAATGCATCGAAGTCCCCGAGATAATCGGGAAAACCATAGCCCTCCTGCGGCCACTCGCTGCGTCCAAATCCGCGCCAGTCGGGCGCAACTACGGCCCAATCCTTTTTGAAGGCGTCGACGACGAACTGAAAGGTTTCGCCCGCATCCAGCCATCCGTGCAGCAGGAAGGCCGGCGGCTCCAGTGCTGAAGGCTCTGGGCCCCACCGAGTCAAATGCATGTCGAGACCACGCACTTTCAAGGTCTCACGCCGCGGCTGCCGCAGTGCTTGGTACGCCGTTACGCTATCCAACAGTGCACTTCGCTCCCGGGCAGCACATCACCCGCCCAAAAATATCTTGTACGCCGGGTTCTCTGTTTCTTCCGTGTACGCGTACTGCAACGCGTCGAGATGCAACAGAAAATCGGTGCGGGTTTCCGCCGGAACCTGGATACCGGCCAGCACGCGGCCGTAATCCGAGCCGTGATTGCGGTAGTGAAATAGGCTGATGTTCCAGCCGGTGCCGATGGCCTGTAGAAATTTGAGCAGCGCCCCGCGACGTTCGGGGAATTCGAATCGATACAGCCGTTCATCGGTGAGTCCGCGCGCCTGGCCGCCCACCATATAGCGCACGTGCAGCTTGGCCATCTCGTTGTCCGTCATGTCGCGCACGATAAATCCCGCCGCGGCAATCGCACCCAGCAGCTCTTCCCGTTCTGACTTGCCCAGCGCGAGCGCGAGACCTACAAAGATCTGCGCAGCCTTGAGATCTGCGTAGCGGTAGTTGAACTCGGTGACACTGTGGTTGCTTAAGACTTCGCAGAACTTCAAAAACGACCCAGGAACCTCCGGAATCTGCACGGCGAACAGCGCCTCACGTTGTGCGCCGATGTCGGCACGCTCCGCCACGTACCGGAGACGGTCGAAATTCATGTTGGCGCCGCAATTCACTGCAATCAACGTGCGCGCGGTGCAATTCTCCCGCGCCACGTATTTCTTGATGCCGGCCACCGCCAAAGCGCCAGCGGGTTCCGCAATGGAGCGCGTGTCTTGAAAAATATCCTGAATGGCGGCGCAAATTTGATCCGTCGTCACCAGCACGATCTCATCGACGTACTGGCGTGCCAGACGAAACGTCTCCTCGCCCACGCGCCGCACGGCGACGCCGTCGGCGAACATGCCCACACGCTCGAGCGTGACGCGCTTGCCGCCGCGCAGCGATTCGTACATGCCCGCCGCGTCCTCGGGTTGCACGCCGATGATCTTGATGCGCGGATAGAGGGACTTCGCATACGCGGCAATTCCCGCGATCAAGCCGCCGCCGCCGACCGGCACAAAAATGGCATCGATGGCGTCACCGTGCCGCTGGCGCAGGATCTCCATGGCAATCGTTCCCTGCCCCGCAATGACGTCGGGGTCGTCAAAGGGATGCACAAAAACGAGTGCCCTGGTGCGGGCGAGGTCCGTCGCATGCTCGTAGGCTTGATCGTAGTCATCGCCGTGCAGAATGATTTCGCCGCCCAGATCGGCGACGGCTTGCACCTTGATCTCGGGCGTCGTCAAGGGCATGACGATGACCGCCGGGATTCCCCGGGTTCGCGCAGCCAGCGCAACCCCTTGGGCATGATTGCCCGCGGAGGCGCATATCACGCCGCGCTGCGCGCTGATGGCCGACAGTTGGGCGATCTTGTTGTAGGCTCCGCGAATTTTGAACGAAAACACCGGCTGAAGGTCTTCACGTTTGAACAAGACATGATTGTTCAGGCGCCTCGACAATCGCGGTGCGGGCTCAAGCGAAGTCTCGACTGCCACGTCGTAGACCTTCGATTTGAGGATCCGATCGACGTAGCTTTCTTGTATGAGTGGCATCGAGGGGTACATTAGCTGAAGCGGCCGCGTAGCGGTATTGCCGGGACCATACTGTGAGATGTTCCACAGGCCGCGGGGCCTGAGCGCTCTTAAAAGGGATTTATTCGGTAACATATGGCTATGCGTGCACTTAAGATTTGGCTATTCGCCCTGCTTTTTACCTCGCCGGCAGCCTTCGCACTATCAGGGAGCACGGTAGCCACCGAAAACGTCAAAGCGCGCCTGGTCAGTGAAGTCAACTCGGTCGGGCCCGGCCAGGTGTTCTGGGTCGCTCTTGAACTGGAAATCCGCGACGGTTGGCATACGTATTGGCGCAATCCGGGCGATTCCGGCCAAGCGACGAAATTGGAGTGGCAGCTTCCGGCCGGGTTTACGGCCGGCGATATCGTTTGGACCATGCCGCATCGCTTCGAGATCGCGCCCCTGGTCAATTACGGCTACGCCAAACATGCCATGCACTTGGTGCAAATCACGGCGCCGAAGGATTTGAAGGCAGGTACACCCGTAACATTGGCCGCCAAAGCGAGCTGGCTGGTTTGCGCCGATGTATGCATCCCTGAAGATGCGAACCTGCAGCTGAAAATGCCGTCCGCCGCGCAGGCAGGCGGCATCGATCCTAAGGAACTGCCGCTCTTCACCGCGGCACGCAGCGAGGTGCCCGGCGCGCAGCCGGCCGCGACGAGCGCACGCATTCAGGGCGATCAGCTGGTCATTACATTGGGCAGTGAATGGGGCGCCATTCTGTCGCAGATCAAGTCGCTCTCGTTCTTTCCCTATGCGGAAGGCGGCATCGAATATGCGGCGCCTCAAAAACTAACGCGGACCAAGGACGGCGTCGAACTCTCGATGAAGGTCGGCTATCAGCCTCCCAAAGCCGGCACCATCGGCGGCGTTCTCGTCGCCACCGAACAAAACGGCGCGCAGTCCGCGGCCGCTCCGATCGAGATTGCCGCCAAGTTTTCCGGCGGCGGCGCCGATTCTATGAGGGCCGGACCTGGCGCGGCGCCGCTGACCCAACCCACCCAGGAAGCGGAGCACTCGCTGCCCGTACTCATGCTGCTCGCCATGTTGGGCGGCGTGATCTTGAACTTGATGCCCTGCGTCTTTCCGGTGCTGTCCATCAAGGCCATCAGTGTGGTCGAACAGGCCAAGAAACATCCCGCTGCCGTGCGCCTCAAGGGCTTGGTCTTTGCTGCCGGAGTCATCAGCTCGATGCTGGCCCTGGCGGCCGTCTTACTGGCACTGCGCGCCGGAGGAGAAGAAATAGGCTGGGGCTTCCAGCTGCAGTCGCCGCTGTTCGTCACTCTGTTGATTTATCTGCTGCTGGCGGTGGGGCTCAATCTGTCCGGTGTCTTCGAATTCGGCGGCGGATTGGCCGGTGTGGGCGATGGTCTCACGCATGGCGATGGTTACCGCGCATCGTTTTTCACAGGTTTACTGACCACCCTGGTGGCGACACCCTGCACCGCACCGTTCATGGCGCCTGCGCTCGGCGCCGCGCTCACTCAGCCGGCGATCAACGCTCTGGCCATATTCGCGGCTTTGGGCATCGGGCTGTCCCTGCCCTTCGTGCTCTTGTCGTTTGCACCCTGGATGCGCCGCGTGCTGCCCAAGCCTGGAGCGTGGATGGACACGTTGAAGCAGGTTTTCGCGTTTCCGATTTACGCGTCCGCGGCATGGCTCTTGTGGGTACTTTCGCACGAGACCTCGTCATTCGGCTTGGGCGCCGCTCTGGCAGGCACGGTGCTGATTGGTTTGGCCGCGTGGGCCTACCAGAAATCCAGTTCCAGTTCGGGCGGCGGCAAAGTCACCGTGCTCGTCACTGCCGTGGCATCGCTGTTGCTGGCGATTGTTTTGCCGGTGCGCTTTGCCGACGTAGCCGCGGCTGCGCCGGCCAATTCGGCGCAGACCAAGTCCGGCGACAATGAGTGGCAACCCTACAGCGCAGCGCGAGTTGCAGAACTCAACGCGGCGGGCCGCCCTTTGTTGGTCAATTTCACCGCGAGCTGGTGTTTGACCTGCCTCGTCAATGAACGCAACGCGTTTTCGGATTCCGCCGTGCAAGAGATCTTTCGCGACAAGAAAGTGACGTTGATGAAAGGGGATTGGACCAACCGCGACCCCGCCATCACGCATGCGCTGGCGGCATTCGGGCGTGCCGGCGTACCCCTATACGTGGTCTACAATTCCAAGCCCGGGTCGACGGAACCTCTGGTTCTGCCGCAAATCCTCACCGCCAGCGTCGTGCAAAGCGCGTTTGCAGACGCGCCTGCAAAATGACCACGCGATGTGCTTGAATGCGTGGCCGTGGATAACGCGACCACAGTTTCCGTAATCGATTTCCGCCGCCAAAGCATGGTGCTGCAGTGGCATGCGCTCGGCGGCACGTGGACGGCGTGCGACACGCCGCCGGCACTCGTCCATGGCATTGCGTTGATCCGCGCCACCGGACCCAATATCTGCATATACGGCCAACGAGGACGATTGCGGCTGCAAGTCGGCCCCCATCAATATGCGCTGTCGGAAAATTCACCGCGCATCAGCTGCACACGTGGAATCGCCAGCTTCGGATTTCGCCGCCGCTTCACCGTCAAATCCAGTACCGGCGGCGTGCTGTTCACCCATTCCTACTGGACCAATCAAGGTCGGGACTTTTACCGGTGGCTGGCGGACAAGGCCGAGGATCCTGACTGGCGCATCAGTTGCGCACGGCAGTGGTCCGACGGCGTCGCAGCCGCAGCCTTACGGCCGCACTAAGAGTCTGTCCTGATCAGGCCCGAGAGTTCCGCGTCCGTCAGATGACGCCACTGCCCTAACCTTAAGTTTCCCAATTGAATGTTCATGATTCGCACGCGCTGCAGCCGCTGTGCCTTGTATCCCAGCGCGGAGCACATGCGGCGAATCTGGCGATTCAGTCCTTGGGTGAGAATGATGCGGAAGGATTGCGCATCGATGCGGGTGACTTTGGCCGGTTTGGTCAATTCGCCCATGATTTTCACGCCGCCGGCCATCATGCGGAGTGACAGGTCGGTGATCGCTCGATCTACCGTCACCACGTATTCCTTTTCATGATTGTTCTCCGAACGCAGGATCTCGTTGACGATGTCGCCGTTGTTCGTCAGCAGTATCAACCCCTCGGAATCCCGGTCCAATCGCCCTATCGGGAAAATCCGCTCCGGATACCCGATGTGCTGGATGATGTTGTCTTCGATATGTGATTCGGTGGTGCAGATGATGCCGACCGGTTTGTTAAAAGCGATATAGGTTTGCTTCTTTTTAGCGCCGATCAAATCGCCATCGACGCGGACTTCATCGCCGTCCGCCACTTGAGTGCCCAACGCGGCGGCATGGCCGTTGCAGGTCACGCGGCCTGCTTCAATCCACTTGTCAGCCTCGCGCCGCGAACACACGCCGGTTTCGCTGATGTACTTGTTGAGCCGCACAGCCGGACTTAATGACGCCCGGACAAAAACGTTCCGATCTGTTTTGCCAGCGTTTTCGGTGCAACATCGAACAGGTCATCGGCGTAGTCGGCAATGTCGACGAACTTTCCATGCGGCAGCACCGATTTGGCCTTGGCAATACGCTCGGCGCTTTCCTGCCGGGTCCGCATCACGAGGCCTTGCTGGCTCACCGTCGGCATCCGGTCCGGATCGGGAAGCCCCACCAGCACCAAGCGGCGCGCGAGTTCCGGGCGGGTAACCGCGAGTTCCAGCGCAACCGCGACGCCACCATGAACACCCATGAGGTCGATTTGCCGCAGCCGCAGGTCGTTCGCAAGGTCTGAAATGGCGGCGGCGGCATCGGCCACACTGCCGCCAAGCGACGGATCCGATTCCCCCAACCCCGGCAGATCCGGCGCATACACGGATCGCACGTCCGCGATCTCGGGCAAAAATCGGCTGAACAACCGGCTCGAACTCTTATCGGGATGCAGGCAGAACAGCGTGACTTGTTCGTCGAATCCGCCGGTGGTTGGAAACGCCGTCCGGACATGTAGCTGCCCGAATCTACAGTCAAAATAAGCGCGTCGAGTGCGCACCGGCCCGGCCGGTAAAGTAGGTTTTGTGGACTTCGCCACGGTTCTCAATCTCCCGCGTCTGTGGATGTTTTTCCCGCTTAGGATACTCGAACCCGATACCCTCGCCGGAACCGCTAACATTTTTTGTTGTTTTTGAGCTACATTAATTTTCACGCTTCTTTGCAATAGGGCTAGCTTCGGTGACGGCGCGAGGCTAGAGTGTTGCTCGGACGCAATCGGACTGAATAGGAAAAAAAGACCGATCATCGTCGAGCGCTTCTTCGAAGGCGCCGCGAGAGGCATGGGGACTTGAAAGCCGGGCTTTAGGCCCGGCTTTTTTATTGCGGCACTCGGTCCCATACACGCGACAGTATGAATCCATTCGAACGCCCGCCCTTGAAGCTCACTTCCTCGACGAGGCGTTGGCCATCTTCCGAAACGCTGTAGCGCTCCTCGAAGGCGGGACGGTCCTCGTCCGTGTCGCTGCCACGCACGATCAGGGTCTTGTCGGTCCAACCGCAGGTGGGCGGCGGTGCTTCGCGCGCCGCCGGCAAAGGAGCATCGCGCTCTGATGCACTGCTGCGATGTCGCGAGACCCTCTTGGCGTCCCCAGGCTGGCACACGCGGTTCTTGCCTTGCGAGGAGAACGCGACCACGCCGGCCACCTGCTTGATCTCCAGCTGCTTGCCCGGGAAGCGGAACGCCTCCCCTAACGCACCCATGGAGGGGGTCGCCGGCGGAATCACGCTGGGCGGGCCCAAGCCCTGCGAGCGCCCGCCTCTTCCTCCCCGCCCGCCTGAGGTACCACCATTGCCGGCGGCCTGACCGTTCGCTGTTTGCAGTAAGTGCAGTGGGTCGTCGCTATCGGCCTCGTTCAATTTCCAATGGCCGGTGAAATCCACGCCAGACGGCGGCGCCACGCTTAAGCCGTCACTGACGCAAGCGCTCAAAGCAATGATTGCCGCTAAGACAGCGACCCGCATGATGGACCCCCTTAATTTGGGGGAATCTTATAATGAAATCAGCCTAGACGCGCCCGCTTGGTCGCGCGCAGATCATTCGGGCCGGATATCCATACGCGGCCTTCGAACGGTTGGAAGCACACGCGCACCGATTCCGTGCGGCGCAGAGTTTGCGATCCACAGGCAATTTTGCAATCGGCCAGATCAGCTTGGATCAAGTCAACCAGCGAAGCGCTCGGTTCACCCGCATCGGTGGGCGGCAAAGCATGTGCCAGAATGCGCGCCTGAACCTCATCGCGGCGCGTCGAATTGCCCAGCACCGCGCGCTTGAATTTGTCGAGCACCACCAAAACCGAGCTCAATGTGTTGTCGGTCACATCGCTGGGACGGCCGGTACCGCCCATGAATCTGAGGTGCAGCAAGCCCCCCACTCCTCGCCCTTCATCGTGCAAGCACAGCGCCAGAGCGCCGTGCAAATCCGCAATCATGAGCATGGGCTCCGGCGAGACATGATAGGTGTCCGGTGCGACCGATACTTCCGTGAGATCTTTAGCCAAATGGGGCGCCCTTTGTTACCTCCGCGATGCTGCGCCGAACTTGAAGTTCGCTCTGCCAAGCAAATCACGGTTTTTACCTATTCCAAACGGAACTGTTGTGCCGATTGACAAGGATCAGCCATCACTGACAAGGATCGGCAGTCATAAGCTCATGTCTCGCGGTAATTGGCTGAAATTGAGCCTTCCACGTATCGTGTCGCCATGTATCGGTACGATCTCACCGACAAAACCCTCGTGCACGAGCGGGTTGCGCAATTTCGCGACCAAACACGCCGCTTCCTGGCGGGTAGTTTGAGCGAGGACGAATTTCGCCATCTTCGCTTACGCAACGGTCTGTACATCCAACGGCACGCGCCCATGCTGCGTGTCGCCATACCTTACGGACTGCTGTCATCGACCCAGCTTCGCACGCTGGGAAAGATCGCCCGTCGCTATGATCGAGGCTACGGGCATTTCACCACCCGGCAGAACATCCAGTACAACTGGCCGAAGCTCGAAGAGGTTCCGGACATTCTTGCGGACCTTGCCGAGGTCGAGATGCATGCCATCCAAACCAGCGGCAATTGCATTCGCAACGTCACCTCGGATCACTTGGCCGGCGTCACGGCGAATGAGATCGAGGACCCGCGTCCATGGTGCGAGATCATTCGCCAGTGGTCGAGCTTCCATCCCGAGTTCACCTATCTGCCGCGCAAATTTAAAATTGCGGTCACCGGCGCACCGCAGGACCGGGCGGCCTCATTGGTCCACGACGTGGGCGTGCACATCGTGCGCGGCCCGAATGGGGATCTGGGTTTTGAAATATTGGCGGGGGGCGGCCTGGGACGCACTCCCATCTTAGGGGAGGTGGTGCGTGAGTTCCTGCCGCGGGAGTATTTGCTCTCGTATCTCGAAGCGATATTGCGCGTCTACAATTTGGAAGGACGCCGCGACAATCTGACCAAAGCACGCATCAAGATTCTGGTGCGCTCGTTGGGAATAGAGGAATTCAGGAGACGGGTGGAAGCCGAGTGGGAACTGCTCCGGGACTTGGGGCCGCGGGTCGATGACGCTCAAATCGCGCGCATGCGCGGGTTTTTCGATCCGCCCCCCTACCGCGCGCTGCCGAACTGCGAACCGGAGGCGGGAAAAGAGACCGAATTTCGCGCTTGGTACCGCTACAACACCGCGGCACACAAGGTGAGCGGATACCGAGCCGTGTATGTGTCATTGAAAAAGCCCGACATAGCGCCGGGCGATGCCACCGACGCACAGATGGAATTGATCGCCCACCTTGCCGACAGCCACAGCTTTGGCGAGGTGCGCGTCACGCATACGCAGAATTTGCTGCTGGCCGATGTCGAACAGGGCAAGTGCTACGAGCTGTGGCAGGCGCTTACAGGAGCTGGCCTCGCGACGCCGAACATCGGCACCTTGACCGACATGATTTGTTGTCCGGGACTGGACTTCTGCAGCCTGGCCAATGCCGGTTCCATCGATGTCGCCAAGCTCATCAACGAGCGCTTCGACGACTACGACTACATTTATGATTTGGGCGAGCTGGACGTCAAGATGTCCGGCTGCATGAATGCCTGCGGGCATCACCATGTCGGAAACATCGGTATTCTCGGCGTGGATAAGGGCGGTGAGGAGTGGTATCAGATCACCATCGGCGGCGCAGCGGGTGCTCACGCTTCACTGGGGTCGGTCATCGGCCCGTCGGTCGCCAAGGCGCAGGTGCCTGAGACCATCGCGAGGCTCTTGGATGTATACGTGGAACAGCGACAGCCGGAAGAGCGCTTCCTCGATACCGTGCGGCGCCTGGGTGTGAAACCATTCAAGGAAAGGGTCTATGCCGCGCCGCTTGCTGCGTGACCGCCAAATAGTCGTCGATGAATGGCGATACGCTGCAGAAGCGCCGGCCGATGCGGCGGTGCCGCTCATTGTGACGTTCGATCAATGGCTGGCACAGCCAGCTACTTGGGCACAGCGCGGCGGCCGCTTGGGCGTTGTGCTTTCACCCGCCCACAAGATTGAACAGCTGGCGCCGGATCTCGCGCGCTTCGCGCTGATCGGCGCGGAGTTTTCCAGCCTAAGCGAGGGCCGCGGCTACACTCAGGCGCGCCTGCTGCGCGAGCGCTGGAATTTCAAGGGCGAGCTTCGCGCCACGGGCTATGTCCGCCACGACCAATTGTTCTTCATGGCGCGCTGCGGCTTCAACAGCTTTGAGTTGCCTGAATCCGATCTCGAAGCTGCCGCCACGGCGTTCTCGACGTTCAGCGCCGCCTACCAGCCGTCGAATGACTTAGGATTGGCGCTCAAGCTGCAGCCGGGTATACCTGCCAGCGCCTGAAGCGCAGGCCGACTTTTTGCCCCACGGTGAATCGCTCTGCCTCAAATCGTTCGCGGCTGATTTCCGCCTCGAGCGGCTCATGGATAGGTTGACCATCGGCGCATAGATCCAGGCGCACGATGGGTCCGATCACGCGCACGGCGACCACGGTTGCGGGCCAACCCGAAGCCGCGTCGCCGATTTCAATCTCATGGGGCCGGATCAGCGCGATGTTCTGCGCGCTGCCCGTCCGCACCTCGGCAGCCGCGGAAATATCAAGGGGCCCCACATAGGCACGCCCATCGCGTAAGAGCACCGGCAGTTCGTTGACCTGCCCCAAGAAACGGTGCACGAAGGCCGACTGGGGCAGGTCGTAAATCTCGCCGGGAATGCCGACCTGTTCGATTCTGCCGCGATTCAAAACGACCACGGCGTCCGCCACCTCGATGGCCTCCTGCTGATCGTGCGTCACGATGATGCTCGTAAAATGCAATTCATCATGGAGGCGGCGCAGCCAACGGCGCAGCTCGTGGCGTACTTGGCTGTCCAAGGCACCGAATGGCTCGTCCAAAAGCAGCACCTGAGGGTCTATCGCCATCGCACGGGCCAATGCCACGCGTTGCCGCTGGCCGCCCGAGAGCTGCGCCGGATAGCGATCATGCGCCCAGCTCAGCTGCACCAGTTCCAGCAGGTCTTGCACCTTCTTGCGGATGTCCGGCGCAGAGGGACGCTCGCGGCGGCGTTTCACTTTCAATCCAAACGCGACATTCTCGAATACCGTCATGTGACGAAACAATGCGTACTGTTGAAAAACGAAGCCGACCTTGCGATCGCCGATGGGCCATAGCGTCGCGTCCTGGCCGTCGAACAGCACCTGGCCGTGATCCGGCGTTTCCAGACCGCCGATGATTCGCAGCAGTGTCGTTTTGCCGGAGCCCGAGGGGCCGAGCAGAGCCATCAAAGCGCCCGTGGCCACCTCGAGATTGATGTTCTCGACTGCGGCATACTCGCCGAACTGCTTGGTAACGCCGCGTAGTGCGATGCTCATGTATTGGCTCTCCTGGTCCTATCGCGCGGCATGCGGCCCGCATGGCGCAGCTCAGGGTTACGCCATTCAAGAATGCTCTTTCCCGCCAGCGTCAGCAATGCCAGCAATGCCAGCAGCGAGGCGACGGCAAATGCAGCGGTGTAATTGTATTCGTTGTAGAGAATCTCGACGTGCAAGGGCATGGTATTGGTCACCCCGCGAATGTGTCCGGACACGACCGAGACCGCGCCGAATTCACCCATGGCCCGAGCATTGCAGAGTAGAACTCCGTAGAGCAGGCCCCAGCGGATGTTGGGCAGGGTGACACGCCAGAATGTCTGCCAGCCCGTGGCGCCGAGTGAGAGCGCGGTTTCTTCATCATCCTTGCCCTGCGTTTGCATCACCGGAATCAGTTCCCGAGCGATGAATGGAAAGGTGACGAAAATGGTGGCGAGAACGATGCCGGGCACGGCGAATACCACCCGTATGTGATGCGCCCGCAGGTAACCGCCGAACCAGCCGTGGGTACCGAACACCAAAATGAAAATCATCCCGGCGATGACCGGAGAGACCGCAAACGGCAGATCGATCAACGTGATCAACGCGCTCTTGCCGCGGAAATTGAATTTGGCAATCGCCCATGCGGCCGCCACGCCGAAAATGAGATTCAAGGGGACCGCGATCCCGGCCACCAGCAGCGTGAGCTTTACTGCGGCCCATGCCATGGGTGCAGAGATTGCCATGTAGTAGGCCGCGAAGCCCTTTGCCAGGGCTTGGGTGAATACGGCGAGCAAGGGGAACGCCACAAACACGCAGAGAAACAACAGCGCCGTGACGATCAGCAGCAAGCGCCCCATCAGCGTTCCCCGTGTCTGGATGAGGCCCAGTTTTGTAGGGCGTTGATTCCAAACATCAGCGCGAATGACAGCACCAGCATGACCACTGCGATGGCAGTGGCGCCGGCGTAATCGTATTGCTCCAGCTTGCTGACGATCAGCAAAGGCGCGATTTCGGATTTCATCGGCATATTGCCCGCGATGAAGATCACCGAGCCGTATTCGCCGATGGCGCGCGCAAACGCCAGCGCAAAGCCGGTGAGCAGTGCCGGCCACAAGGCAGGGAATATCACGCGGCAGAAGGCTTGGAGGGGAGAGGCGCCCAACGAAGCGGCGGCCTGCTCCACCTCTTTGTCGAGTTCTTCGAGCACCGGCTGCAGTGTGCGCACCACGAAGGGCAGACCGATGAAGGTGAGCGCCACGACGATCCCCAAGGGCGTGAAGGCCACGTTGATGCCCATTGGCGTAAGCCTGGCCCCGAGCCAGCCGTTGGGGGCATAGAGCGCGGTCAATGCAATTCCCGCGACCGCGGTCGGCAGCGCGAACGGCAAGTCAACCATGGCATCGATGAACCGCTTGAACGGAAAGGTGTAGCGAACCAGCACCCAGGAGACGATGAGTCCGAACACCACGTTGATCAGGGCGGCAATCAGCGAGGCCCCAAAGCTCAATCGCAGGGAGGCCACTACCCGCGGCGCCGTCACCACTTCCCAGAAGTGACCCCACCCGGATCCTAAGCTGCGAATGAAGACCGCGGAGAGCGGAATCAAAACCAATAGCGAGAGATACAACATGGTGTATCCCAGCGTGAGTCCGAAGCCCGGCAGTACACCCAGAGTCTTGCGTCCTTTGAGTGCCACCGACGCAGTGGTTGCCATGTGATTCCTTAGGAGCCGAGAGCCTACCGCCCGTAGATTCTGTCGAAGGTACCATGGTCGGCGAAGTGTGTGGCCTGCGCTTTGGTCCAACCACCGAATACCTCATCGACGGTGAGCAGCAGCGGGATATTTTGAAATTGATTCGCGTACTTGGCGGCCACCGACTCATCGCGCGGGCGGTAAAAATGCTTTGCTGCAATCTGTTGTCCCTGCGGGGAATACAGGTATGTCAAATACGCCTCGGCCACTTTGCGCGTGCCATGTTCGTCGACGTTCTGGTCGACCACGCTGACCGGCGGTTCGGCGAGAATGCTGATCGAGGGCGCGACGATATCGAACTTGTCGGGTCCGAGCTCCTTGAGCGCAAGGTAGGCCTCGTTCTCCCAAGCGAGCAAGACATCCCCGATGCCGCGCTCGACGAATGTCACCGTTGCGCCCCGTGCGCCGGAGTCGAGCACGGGCACGTTGTGATAGAGCTTTTTGACGTACGCTTCGGCGGTTGCCTCGCTCCCGCCTGGTTGTTTCAACGCCCAGGCCCATGCCGCCAGATAGTTCCAGCGTGCGCCGCCTGAGGTCTTGGGGCTCGAGGTAATCACCTGAAGGCCCGGCCGCACCAGATCGCCCCAGTCATGAATATTCTTCGGATTCCCCTTGCGCACCAGAAAGACGATGGTCGAGGTATACGGCGTGCTGTTGTTCGGCAGCCGCGTCTGCCAGTTGGGCGGGATCAAGCCGCCTTGGCGGGAGAGCGCGTCGATGTCGTAGGCCAGTGCCAGGGTAACCACGTCCGCCTCGAGGCCATCGATCACGGAGCGGGCCTGCTTTCCGGAGCCACCGTGGCTTTGATTGACGAGGACGGTGTCGCCGGTCTTGCTCTTCCAGTACGCGGCAAACGCCTTGTTGTACTCCTCGTAAAACTCGCGCGTCGGATCATACGAGACATTCAGCAATTTGACGGTCGCCGCAGGCGACGCGCCGCTTGCGCCCAGGCCGAGCAGCAGCACGACGCTTGCAACGATTGCCGCCGTTCTCAGGCCGCGGCGACGGAGAATCCCCAGACATGCTCCTGACATCCCTAGAACGCCACTTGGAATCGCGTGAAAATCGCGCTCTCATCCGCGCGATCTTTGCCATCAGGCGCACCGCCGTCGAAATTCGTCTTGCTGTAGTCAAGATTCCAAGCAACGTTCTGGGTCAAATACCAATTCAACCCTAGGGTCCAAGCCGTCGCCTGGCGCGCCTGGGCACTTGGATCGGCGAACCAATCCGCGGCGGTGCGCGCCGGAGTGAAGAACATGGCCGAATCCAATTTTAATTGGCTGACGCGTGCAGCAAACTCGAGCGCACCCCAGCCCGGATCGTCGGGCGCGAAAGGCCGCTTAGGGATCACAGTGCCGAATGTCGCGTCATCGCCCGTCACGAGAAAGGTTGCCCCCAATTGCCAACTATCCGGTTTGAGCCGCGCGCGGCGCGTCAGCGCGTTTGCGCCCGTGCCGAAGGTGCGCGACACATCCTGCGATTCGCTCACGTACTCGGCCAGCAGTCCGAAGCTCTTGTAGTAGTAGTATGCCTGAGGCGATATACGCAGGCGTTCACCGTTCGCAATGGTCGCGCCGGCTGCCGTGGTGGCGGCATCGTAGCTAAAGAAATTGCGCTGAGTTTCAGTTTTGTAGGCCGGCAGCAGCGTGTTGGCCGCACTGCCCACCTGGTTGGCGTAGCTCACTGCAATTCCCGCACCCAGGTAGCGAAACACCGAGTCTGTCCGTAGGAAAGGTTGGGCGAATAATCTCGCCACCCAGTCCTTCTTGTCGTTGTTGTCGACATCCGGCGTGCTGTTCGAATCGGTGCTGGTGCCGTCGGTCACACCGTCGAAGTAGCCTACTTGATAAGTCAGCGTGCCGGTCGGAAATTCAAAGGTTCCGGAGACCTGCAGTCCGAGATCTCGGTTCGGCACCAGATCGCTGGGAAGACCCAGCTCGATGAATCGATTGTTGGGGGACAGCTGTAGCCGCTCGAGGCCAAACGGCTCCTTGAATTTGCCGGCGGTCACGACGAACATAGGATTGAAACGCGCAGCAACGAACGCATCTTGAATGACGCTCTTTCCGCCGGCGAAGTCCGGATTGAAGCGAAAGTCGAAGATATTCGCGAAAGTGCCTTCGATGATGGGCCGCGCGCGGCGCAGCAGCCAGGTACTGCGCGAGCCGTCCGGCGTCAGATTGTCGTTGTAAAAGCGCCCGTCGAAATCGAACTCACCGTGGAAGCGAATCTGATTCGCGCCGTCGGGCGATTGGAAGGAAAATCCGCCGGGGCCTGCGAAAATTTGCGGGTTCGATTGAGTGGCGGATCCCGCCTGCTGTACCGTCACTGGATGCGTCGCGGGTGTGGTTGTTTGCGCGACAGGCGCGATGGCCTGCGGCGCGGCGGCCTGCGCGGCGAGCGGGGTTGTCTGCGCGGGCGGGGGCTGAGCCGCGGTGATTTCACCCAGCGGCGCAGCCGGTGCCGCTTGCGCTGCCTCGGCTCGCTGCGCCAGAGCGGGTTGGCGCTGTGCCTGCAATAGCGCCGCTATCGCCTGTTGCTGAGCCTCCAACTTTTGCTCGAGTATGGCGATGCGCTGCTCGAGCTCTTCGGTGGTGGGCTTTTTATTGCCCGAAGCCGGCTCATCCAATGCCCCGGCTCGCGCCGCGGAACCCAACAATACCGCGATCAGCGTCAGCGCGAACCAAAAGTATTCGCGCGCGAAGCGACGCCCTGTTTTTCCCATTGCTCTTCTGCCACCAACGGCTGCCGCAACATCGGCGGGCAATCAGGCTAGCGGGCGGCGGCGTATACCTGAACTACCTTCCCGTCATCTGCATATGCGATCACGGCATGTCGCGCAGCGGGATGACAAGATCTTTCATGATCTTGTCGACTTCTTCCTGGGTTTCCAGTTTTTCGACCTCTCGCACCATCTTGCGAGGCAGGTGCGGCGCCAGCAGCTCGATAAACTCATACATGTAGGCGCGCAGCAGGGCGCTGCGGCGAAATCCAATCCATGTGGTATGACCCTCGAATAGATGGGAGGCGTCGAGCACCACCAGATCTGCGTCCGTGAGTGGGTCGATGGCCAGGCGCGCCAAGATGCCGACGCCTAAGCCTATGCGCACATAAGTCTTGATCACGTCCGAATCGCGAGCGGTCAATGCCACATCCAAAGACAGGCCGGCGGTTTCAAACAGGGCAGGCAGCGATGAGCGGCCGGAAAAGCTGAACACGTAGGTGACGATGGGGTACTCAGCCAGCTTCTTGAGCGTGAGCTTTCCCGCGGATGCCAGCGGGTGGCCGCGCGGCACGACGACCGCGCGATGCCAGTGGTACAGCGGCAAGCGCACCAAGTGCGGAAATAGCTCCTCCGAGCCGGTGGCAATCGCGAAATCGACTCGATCGCGCGCCACCATTTCCGCGATCTGCTCGGAGGTGCCCTGATGCAAGTGCAGGCGCACCTTTGGATACTTGATCCGAAACGCGCGAATCACCTGCGGGAGCACGTAACGGGCCTGCGTGTGCGTCGTGGCGATCGACAATGTACCGCCGTCGGCTTTGCGCAGCTCCGCCGATGTGCGGCGGATATTTTGCATTTCACGCAAGATGCTGCTGGCACGCGAAATGATTTCCTCTCCTGCGGCAGTGGTGCGCGTGAGCGCTCGGCCTTCGCGCTCGAACAGCTGAAAGCCGAGTTCTTCCTCCAGCAATTTGAGCTGGCGGCTGACGCCGGGCTGCGAGGTATGAAGTTGCCGCGCGGCGGCCGTGATGTTCAGTCCGCTTTCGTGGACTGCCACGAGATAGCGCAATTGCTGGAATTTCATCGACCCGCCCGGCCTTTGGCTTTAAGTTAAGTTTGGCCGACGTAGCATATAAGGTTACCTCGCATCACGAATAGGCATGTACTCATGCTTCAGAGTTCGTTTTGCGAAACAGCGGCTCGTCCTATAGTTCCTGGATGTTCGAACTCTCCAAGCCACTGCAAACTCGCGTACAGGTCAGCATTTCACAACTTGAGTCGGCGCTCGTGGAGTTCAAAAATGTGTGCTATGCCAATAGCTTAGGCCCAGAATCCATGGTCCTCACGGACCTCATTTGGGGTTCGGTCCAGGGAGCGCAAACCAGCACGCTGTCCGCGGTTGAGATTTTTAGTATCGACACCGGGCGCCTCTACCCCGAGACTTACGATCTCATCGAGCGTGTGCAACAGCGCTACGGGCGCGCCTTGCGACTTTACTACCCGCAAGCGGCCGACGTGGAAGGATGGGTGGGCGCAAACGGCATCAACGGATTTCGAGATGGAATCGAACAGCGCCGCGGATGCTGCGCCATTCGCAAGGTGGAACCGTTCCGGCGCGCGGTCGCCGGCCGCGGCGCCTGGGTAACCGGCATCCGGCGCGCGCAATCGGCCGGCCGTGCCATGGCGGCTCCAGTCGCGTGGGACGGCGAATACGGCCTGCACAAGGTCAGTCCGCTGCTCGACTGGACCGAGAAAGAAGTTTGGGAGTACATCCGCAGGAAACGGTTGCCCTACAACACATTGCATGACAAGGGTTTCCCCAGCATCGGCTGTGCGCCTTGCACGCGCGCGGTGCATCCCGGCGACGACCAGCGGTCGGGGCGGTGGTGGTGGGAGCGCAGCGAGTCTCGCGAGTGCGGCCTGCATCCGCGCACTCAGGTAGGATTCTCCAAATGAACTACTTTCCGATTTTCTTGGACCTTACGGGTCTCAAGGTGCTCGTGGTCGGCGGCGGGGAAGTGGCGCTGCGCAAAGTGGCGCTGCTCGAGCGAAGCGGCGCGTTCATTACCCTGGTTGCACCGGAAGTTCTCCCCGAACTTCGAGAGCGCGCCGCTGCCGGCAAGATCCATGTGGAAATTCGCGAATTCATCCCCGATGACCTTGGCGGCGCACGACTGGTCATCGTCGCGACCTCACGCCGCGCCGTGAATCGCTGGATTGCGACGTTGAGCGACGCGCGCGGCATCCCCGTGAACGTGGTCGATGACCGCGAAGCCTCGCGTTTCATCGTTCCTGCCATCATCGATCGTGACCCGGTGCTGGTCGCGATTTCCACGGCGGGGACGTCGCCGGTATTGGCGCGCCGCTTGCGCGAACAACTGGAAGCGGTGATTCCAAAGAAAATAGGGAAACTCGCCTTATGGCTGCGGGCCCTACGGCATGCCGCGCGCCGGCGATTGCGTGACACGGACGAGCGGCGGCGCTTTTTCGAAACTATCGTGGACGGACCCGCGGCCCGGCGCTTCATCGACGGCGATGTTCACGGCGCGCAGAGCATCGCGCAACAGTTGCTGGCGAGAACCTCGACCGCACCTCGCCCCGCCGGTGAAGTAACGCTGGTGGGCGCAGGTCCGGGCGATCCAGAGCTGCTGACGCTAAAAGCGCTGCGGGCGCTGCAAGACGCCGATGTCATCTTGCACGATCGCCTCGTGCCGGACGGTCTGTTGGACATGGCGCGGCGCGATGCCGCGCGAATTTGCGTGGGCAAGACCGCCGGCAGCATCGGCAGCACTCAAGAAGAGATCAACGCGCTGCTCATCGCACACGCCCTTCAAGGCAAACGCGTGGTTCGCTTAAAAGGCGGCGATCCCTTCATCTTCGGCCGGGGCGGCGAAGAACTGGAAGCACTGAGCAAAGCGCAGATCAGCTTTTCAGTGATTCCGGGCGTCACTGCCGCGGCCGGGTGTGCCGCGTACGCGGGCATCCCGCTGACCCATCGAGACTACGCGCACAGCGTCACGTTCGTTACGGGGCATGCGGACAAAGACGGACGGGAACCCGATTGGCGGGCACTGGCCAAGCCCGGCATCACCGCCGTGTTCTACATGGGTCTCTCGCGTGTGGAACATATCGCGGCGAAGCTCGTGGCACACGGCGCGGCGGCCGCATTGCCGGCAGCCATCATCGCCCAGGGCACGTTGCCGGATCAGCGCGTCATTACCGGGACCCTGGCCACCATCGCAGATGCGGCGGCCGCCTCGAATGTTCAATCCCCGGCGCTCTTGGTGGTCGGAGAAGTCGTGTCCCTGCACGGTTCGCTCGCGTGGCTCAACAGCGCAGCGCCGCTCGAAGTGTCTCGGTCGGCATGATCGGTCAGGCGATCGCTCTCAAGCGATCGCTTCGAGAAACCCGCGTTCGGCGACCCAAGCCTGATTGAACAAGCGCGATTGATACTTCGCACCGCCGTCACAGAGGACGGTGACGATGGTGTGGCCGGGTCCCATTTGCTTCGCCAGGGTGACCGCCGCGGCCACATTGATGCCGGCAGTGCTGCCGAGCAGCAGGCCCTCTTCGCGCAGCAGGCGATACACGAAACGCATGGTCTCCGCGTCCGATATGCGCAGCGCATCGTCGATTGGCGCGCCGTCGAGATTGGCCGTCACGCGGCCGGTGCCGATACCCTCGGTGATCGACGAACCCCCATCGGTTTTCAGTTCGCCGTCCTTGACGTAGTGGTACAACGCGCTGCCCGGCGGATCGACCAGCACGATTTTTACTGCCGGGGACTTGGATTTCAGGTATCGGGCAGTACCCGCAAGCGTTCCCCCCGTGCCTGTTGAGGCGCAAAAGGCGTCGATGTTTCCAGCCGTGTCGCGCCACAGTTCCGGCCCCGTGGACTCGAAATGTGCGTCGCGATTGGCCGTGTTGTCGAATTGATTGGCCCAAATCGCGTCCGGCAATTCCTCGGCGAGGCGGCCAGCGACCTTTTGGTACTGATTCGGATTGCTGTAGGGCACCGCGGGAACTTTGCGCAGCTCTGCGCCCAGCGCCTCGACAATCTGATACTTCTCGGCGGCTTGATTGTCGGGCATGACGATCACACATTTGTAGCCTCGCGCATTGCACACGTGCGCAAGCCCGATGCCGGTGTTGCCGGCGGTCCCTTCCACCACGGTACCGCCCGGTTTCAATGTGCCGCGGCGTTCTGCATCCAGCACGATCCATTTCGCCGCTCGATCCTTCACCGACCCGCCGGGATTCATGAACTCGGCCTTTCCCAAGATTTCGCAGCCCGTCTCTTCGCTGAATGCCCGCAGGCGTATCAAGGGCGTGTTGCCGATCGAATCCGTAAATCCATTCTTGACGTTCATCAATGGGTCGCCTCGCGTCCAGGCGCGGCTTCAAGAGTCGGCCCCCGAAGCTCGCGATTCATTTTGGCAACGTCTAATTCGCCGGTCCACTTGGCTACCACGAGGGTCGCAACGCCGTTGCCGATCACATTGGTGAGCGAACGCGCCTCGGACATGAAGCGATCGATCCCGAGGATCAGTGCGAGGCCGGCGACCGGCAACGTGCCCGTCGCCGAGAGTGTCGCGGCCAGCACGATGAAGCCGCTGCCCGTGACGCCGGCGGCGCCTTTGGACGTCAACAGCAAAACGGCGAGCAGCGCGAGTTGCTGGAACAGATTCATCGGAGTGTTCGTCGCCTGTGCGATGAATATGGCCGCCATCGTCAGGTAGATCGACGTGCCATCGAGATTGAAGGAATAGCCGGCCGGAATGACCAACCCCACCACCGGTCTGCTGGCGCCCAGTTTTTCCAGCTTGGCCATCATTCGCGGCAGAACTGTTTCCGATGACGAGGTGCCGAGCACGATGAGCAGCTCATCCTTGATGTACCTGAGAAACCGCCAAATGCTGAAGCCGTGGAGGCGCGCGACTATCCCCAATGCCCCGAGGATGAACAATAGGCAGGTCGCGTAGAAACTGCCCATCAGCGCACCGAGCGAGATCAGCGAGTGAAAACCGTATTTGCCGATGGTGAATGCCATGGCGCCGAACGCGCCGATGGGCGCCAAGCGCATCACCACCCCCACGATCCAAAACATCGCATGGGAGAACGAGTCGATGAAACTCACCATGACGGCGCCCCGGGTTCCCAGCTGCTGCAAAGCAAATCCGAACAGGATGGCAATCAGCAGAATCTGCAATATTTCTCCCTTGGCGAATGCGTCAGCGAACTGGCTTGGGATGACGTTGAGCGCAAAATCGGTCACGGACTGCAATTTGCCGGGCGCGGTGTAATCCTTGAGAGGTCCTGTGTCCAAGGTCTGCGGGTCGGCGTTCATACCGCTGCCGGGCCGCAACAAATTGACCACGACCAGCCCTAGGATGAGCGAGATGGTGCTCATCACCTCGAAGTAGATCAGGGCCAATCCGCCGGTCTTGCCGACCTTCTTCATGTCTTCCACCCCGGCGATTCCCATCACCACGGTGCAAAAAATTACCGGCGCAATCAGCATTTTGATGAGCTTGATGAAACCATCGCCGAGCGGCTTCATCTTGGCGGCGGCATCGGGGTAGAAGTAACCGAGCATCACCCCGAGCGCGATGGCCACGAGGACTTGGAAATACAGGGAGCGGTATAGGTTTTTCACCACGCGAATTTAAGCGATTCGCGGTCCAAAGGTGGGGAGATTTCAAAAAAGAATCCCCGGACAAGCCGGGGAATTTTCAGTGGAACAGGTGCCGGGTAAAAACCCTACACGTCCGTAAGTGGCAGATACGCCGCACAAAAGTGCCAAAACGTTCGACCTTGTTTGTGTCGTCCAGTGTTGCAACTAAGTAACGCTGGCAAAAACACGAACTGCTTCGTTGACACTATGATAGGCGTTTGCATAGACAAATCCAATGGTTAACGCTTTTTAATGAGATTTTGGTGCGCTATGTCAAATGTGTTGCCAATTGGTGACAAAACAACACTCAATCCCATTGCGAGGCCGTGGCATCGAAATCCTCCGAGGCGGCCCGAACCACGCAGAAGCGCTGTCCCGTAGGCGCCTCCATGACCCACCAGGTGCGAACCGGCTGAATGCGCTTTGCGCCGAGTTTTTCCAGCCTGCGCACTTCGGCCTCGACATCGTCGGATTCGATATCCAGATGCACGCGGCTCGGATGGGTCACCGCCTGGACTTCGATATGCAAGCCATGGTGGGAACCCTCGAGTTCCTTGTAGATCTCACCCTCTTCCGCCGGCAAGGTGCGCACCGCCATGCCCAGGGCGCCGCCCCAGAATTGCGCGGCACCATTAAGATCCGTGGTCTGGCAATCGATGATGAATCCCGCCAGTTTGCTTTTATGCATGCATTGCTCCAAATTCGCGAACTTTCACGAGGTGGGACTCATGAAGTACTTACATACGATGGTACGGGTGACGGACATCGAGCAATCGCTCCGCTTCTATCGCGACGCGCTCGGTCTTAAGGAATTATCGCGTAAAGACTATCCGCAAGGGCGCTACAGCCTGGTTTTTTTGGCAGCTCCGGGCGATGAGGAGGCACAGGTTGAACTGACGCATAACTGGGATCCAGAGGAATATTCGGGCGGGCGCAACTTCGGGCATTTGGCCTACGCGGTGGACAATATCTATGACACCTGCAAGCGTCTCATGGACCATGGGGTCATCATCAATCGGCCGCCGCGCGACGGGCGCATGGCCTTCGTTCGCTCCCCGGACCAGGTTTCCATTGAATTGCTGCAGAAGGGTGCTGCCCTGGCGCCGGCGGCGCCGTGGACCACGATGCAAAACGTCGGCCAGTGGTAGTGACGGTACCTCGGCCCAGCGATTATGACCGGTTGGCTGAGCGCTCGCCCGGAAGGGTAAGAAGCCTAAAAGGTAACGAAGAAACAGTTACCTGAGGCTTCTTACCCCTCCTGACGAATGCTCGAACCGATCAACATCACGACGCCGAGGTCTAGAACATCTTCGATTCGTCCGGGGTCTTGGTCTCGACTTGGGTGCGCGAGGGAATGTGATCGCCGGTAATCATCTCGCTGTATCCCTGTCCCGGGCCCACCATGGGATAGACGCCGGCGTCCCGATCGATGATGACCTCCAGAAAAGCAGGTCCCTTGAACTGGATGAACTCTGAGACGACTCGCGGCACATCGGCTTTCCGGTCCAGCCGCACGGCGTATTTGAATCCGTCGGCCATCGCCGCCTTGATGAAATCCTTGGTATGCAGGCTCTTGTCGCTGGCGCTCAAGCGGCCCTTGTGGAATAGCTTCTGCCATTGCCGGACCATGCCGTCGCCGAAATTGTTGAGGACGACCACTTTGATGGGAAGGTCATAGGTGGTGACGGTCTCGAGTTCGCCGATATTCATACGGATGCTGGCATCGCCGTCGATATCGATGACCATGCGATTGCGCTGCGCAAACTGCGCCCCCACCGCCGCCGGCAATCCGAACCCCATGGTGCCCATGCTGCCGGAGGTCAACCACAGCCTGGGGCTGCGGAAATCAAAATACTGGGCCGCCCACATCTGGTGCTGGCCGACGCCGGTCGTAATGATGGCCTCGCCCCGCGTCAGCCGATTGATCTCTTCGATGACGTAGTACGGCTGTATGAAGGGACTGTTGCGATCGTAATCCATGGCGTGCCTGGCGCGCAGTTCCTCGCAATGCCGGTGCCACGCCGACCAGTCGCACCGAAACCGTTTCCCCTTGCCGTAATCCAGCAAGCGCAGCAGCGCATCGGCCATCAGCCCCACATGACTCCAATTGACTTGTTTGACCTTGTCGATCTCAGATGCGTCGATGTCGAAGTGCGCGATAAACTTCGCGCGTCCCGCAAACTTGGCCACATTGCCGGCGACCCGATCGTCGAAGCGCGCGCCCACCGTCAGGAGACAATCGCAGTCATCGACGGCGTAGTTGGCGAACGCAGCGCCATGCATGCCGAGCATGCGCATGGACAGAGCGTCGGTGGTATCGACAGCACCTATTCCCATCAAGGTGGTGACGACGGGAATACGAAATTCAGCCGAGAATTCGCGCAGCGCATGAGCGGCGCTGCCGTTGATCACGCCGCCGCCGGCGTAGATCAAGGGCCGGCTCGCGGCGCGGAGGGCCGCAAAGAAATCAGCGCAGGCCGACTCCGGCAACTTCGCGGCTTCCAGCCGGTTCATCCGCTGCCGATAGCCGGAAACAGCGAGGCGGCCGGAACCATGGAACACGCCTTTCCAATTCTGGACATCCTTCGGCACATCGAGCACCACGGGACCGGGCCGTCCGGTGCGCGCGATCTCGAACGCGGTACGCACGGTGGCCTCCAGTTTGGTGGGGTCGGTGATCAAGAACACGTGCTTGGCCACCGCTCCCATGATGCTGGGCACGGGGGCTTCTTGAAACGCATCCGTGCCGATCGCCGTCGTCGGTACCTGACCGCAGATCACCACGATGGGTACGGAATCCGCCAAACTGTCGCGCACCGGTGTCACCGTGTTGGTGGCACCGGGTCCGGAGGTCACCAAGGCCACGCCCACCCTGCCGCTGGCGCGCGCGAAGCCTGCCGCCATGAAACCGGCGCCCTGCTCGTTGGCCGGCACAATCAGCGGCATGGCCGATTGGTGTTCCTGGTTGTAGCGAAACACCGCATCGTAGATGGGCAATATTGCGCCGCCGCTGTAGCCGAAAATAGTATCGACGCCTTCGTCCGCCAATACTTGAACAAGCATGTCCGCACCGGTCATGGTGGCGCCCGCCAGCGGGTGTGCGGCCTGGCCCGACAGTTCGTAACGCTCTTTCACGAGGAAAGACTAGCAGTTTTACGGCGGTCCCGTATCCTGCCGTGCCATGCGCCACGTGATCGCCATACTGCTGCAGAATGAAGCCGGCGCGCTGACCCGCGTCACCGGTTTGATATCAGCCCGGGGATACAACATCGACTCGCTGTCGGTTGCCCCCACGAACGATCCAATCGTGTCACGGGTCACGCTGGTGACCATCGGTTCCGACGCCGTCATCGCGCAGATCAACGCCCAACTCCTGAAACTGGTCGATGTCGTTGCCGTCGAAGACATGACCGGCGGCGATCATCTGGCACGTGAGCTGTTGCTGATCAAAGTGCAACTTGCGGCGGAGCACCTCGAATCCGCCGACGGGCTGGTGCGCCGCGCCGGCGGCAAAGTGCTGTCGGCCAGTCCGTCGAGCTACATCGCCGAACTGGCCAGCACGGAATTCGAGATAGGAGAATTCATCGCCAACATCGGCGCATTCGGCGAGATCATCGAAGTGGTGCGCAGCGGCGTTCTCGGCATAGCGCGCAGCAATCCACGCTTGCACGTGATCAAATGAGCGAAGCGGTGCATCTGCTAGTGGCGCTGGGGTTGGGAGCCATCGTGGGGCTGGAGCGGCGTCTGCGCGGCCACCCAGCCGGCATTCACACCAATGCCTTGGTTTCCTTGGGGTCAGCCGCCTTCGTCGTGGCCGGACTGGCGCTGGGAGGCGACCTATCGCGAGTTGCCGCCCAGGTCGTGACCGGCAGCGGCTTTATTTGCGCCGGCGTGATTCTTCATCAGGGCACGGATATTCGCGGCCTGAATACCGCGGCGACGCTATGGTGTACCTCGGCGTTGGGGGTGCTGGCGGCGGTGAATCGTCCGCTGCTTGCATGCATGGTCGCAGCTGCCACGCTGCTCACCAACATCGCGTTGCACTACGTCGAACATGTGCTGCTCAAAATGAAGGTGGACATCCCCGCCGCGCCGAAGAATCTTTGAAGTGTCTTGAGGATAATCAAACGTCATGCCTGAAATTGAAGTTACGCCGGAACACGCCGCCGATCCCAACACCCGTCGCGTGGGAATTTTAGTGGGGGTCGTCGGAATTTTTTTGTCGGTGGTGACGATTGCCTCGCACCGCGCACATACGCAGGCCGTCATTCACCGCACCGAATCGAACGATCAATGGAGCTACTATCAGGCGAAGAAAATCCGCGAAAACACCGCCGAGGTGGGGTTGTCGCTGATGCAGACTTTGAGTACGGATGCGTCGAGGACCGATGCCGCCACGCACAAGCTGGAGGCGGCACGCGCCAAGTACGCCTCGGACGCGGAAAAGATTCAGGAAGAGGCCCGCGCGAAGGATAGGGAGAGCGAGATCGAAGAGCACCGCGCACTGCGTTTCGACATCGGCGAAGGACTGCTGGAACTGGGCCTGGTGCTGTGTTCCTTGTATTTTTTGGCACGCAAGATGTTCTTCCCGGTTTTCGGCGTGCTTTCGAGCCTTGCCGGCACCGTCATGGGCATATGGGGTTTCATGCTTTGAGAAAGGTCCTTCTATTGACATGGGCTGCTGCATTGGCCGCGATCGCACCTGCGAGTGCCGCCGTGGCCGGCACCGGCCCCTCCATACCGCGCGTGGAAGCGCGTTCGGCGGACTTTCTGGCGGTTGGCGTGGTGCACGACGACAAGATGAGCATTCATCTTAGCCGCTTGGCCGACAACGCTCCGGTGCCTGATGCGCTCGTCACCGTGATGTTGCGCGGCACGGCGCATGCCACCACTGCCGAAGCCGATGGCAGTTATTCGCTGCAGACCAAGGATTTGACCCTGCCTGGCGCCGCAGCGGTCGAATTTCAAGTAAGCCAGGGTGCCGCGCACGAGAGTCTGAAGGGGACGTTGGATGTCGCGGACGCTGCCGGCCCATCCGACGACAAAAACAATGCCCGCCAGCTATGGTGGTGGGTACTGAACTTCGCGGTGTGCTTCGGCGTTTTGTGGCTGATATCGCGCCGTCGCAAGGCCGCGCAGACCAAGGAGCCTGTCTAGAAGCTCTGCATCGTCTGCACCAAAAGCTGGAATTTCTGTATGCCCGCTGCGCTGCTGAGCGGGAATGCGAAATCGACGTGCAGTACGTTTCCCAAACCTGAGCGGGTATTGCCCAAGCGCAATCCAAACCCCACATCTTTCAGCAATCCCGGATCGCTGTTGCCGATGACGCCGCTACCCCAGGTCCGCCCTACATCCGCAAATACGGCCCCGCCCACCCGCACGAGGCGAAAGGGATACCAATCGGTGAAGAATCGTTGTTCCACCGTGAACAGCGCGCGCGAGGTACCCGACTCGAAGCGCAAGGGGTAGCCGCGAAGTCCATTGTCTCCGCCGAGCAGAAGCTGCATATCGGGATCGAGCAGATGGGTGGTGGTTCCCGAGAGCGCTGCATAGAGAAGCCAATCCTGGTGCCATCGCCAATAATATTTGGCGGCCGCGTCCGCGATCAAATTGCGCGGAGTCCCACGTTCGATGCGCGAGGCGAAATCGCTGGTCAAAAACAGCTGCTGCTGGCTGGGCAATTCGAGCCCGCGCAAGGCCTTCACCGTCAGCATGATGGCGCTGCGGTCGGCGCCGAAGGCCGTGTTTGAATATCCCACCTCGCCGGTGACCTCGGTGCCGAAATATAGGTCTTCGGTGCGTCCGATTTGATTCTCATCGCCGATCTTCTTGTAGGCGTCCTGAAGAATGTCGAATCCCGTGAACGGGTATGACAGAGTTCTGTCGGGCGGCAGCACCTTGGCGGGCACGGAAGTGGTGGGCGCCGGCGAGAACAGGCTGCGGTCATAGCGCATTCCGAATGTCCAGCGCTTGGTCCAGCCATCGACCAAGCCGCTGGAAATGCCGCCGCTGAGTTCGAATGCGTTTTCTTTGTCGCTGAATTGATCGACGATGTTGCCCAAGTTGTAGCGCGAAATGGTGCGATCGAAACTGTTGGTGGAGATCTTGGTGCTCCAAGGGGCATCCAGTGAATAGAAAGGGTGCGCGACCACCGCGGAGCGCTGCGAACCGTCGCTGGAATCGGAGTAGGTAAGCACTGAGGTCCATCGGGATCCGAGCACATTGGGATCGGTCCATCCCACGGTATTGCTGGTGCGATCCACCGTACTGCCGCGCGAAACCTGCAGGGTTTTTCCCCAGCCCAAGAAATTGGTGTCCTGCAAATTGAATTTGGTGTCGTTCGTGCCGCCAGAGCGCGCGAAGGAGATGCCGGGACTCAATGTCCAAACGTCTTTGGTAATGACCTTGACATCGACTTTGCCGTCGGCGTAGCGGACGGGCACGATGCGAGCGTCGTACACATAGGGCAGCAGGCGCAGCGCGCGCTCGGTCTCGGCGAGCTTGCGCGCAAGATACCTATCGCCGCTGGCGAACAGCAACTGGGCTCGGATGGTCGCATGCTTGGTACGTATGTGCAGGTGATCGGCAAGCCGGAACAAGCCGTTTCTTTCGCGCGGATCGCTCTCATCGAAGATGTTGCCGGGGGCGATCTCCACCCTGCCGATGATCGCCCCGGCCGCTTCCAGCGCGGAGTCGCTGGGTACGTCGGCCGGCCGCGGCTCCTCGATCCGAGTGTGTTCCTTGTCCGTGAGCTTCGCTGCAGACACCGGCTGCGCCATCGCCGCCGTGAGGACGGTGAATGCGATCAGGCATCCGCCGCCGGCCAGTCTCATGCGGTACAGGAGCTACAAGGCCGCGTTGTCGCTCTCGCCGGTGCGAATGCGCAAGACCCGCAGGATGTCGGTAACGAAAATTTTCCCATCGCCCACCTTCCCTGTTTTAGAGGCCCCGACGATGGCCTCCATCACCTGATCGACCAGCTCATTCTTGACGGCGACCTCGATGCGGGTCTTCGGCACGAAGTCGACCACGTACTCCGCACCGCGGTACAGTTCAGTGTGCCCGCGCTGGCGGCCGAAGCCTTTGACTTCCGTCACAGTCATGCCGGAAACCCCGATTTCGGACAGGGCAGCGCGCACGTCATCCAGCTTGAAGGGTTTGATGATTGCGGTTATCAATTTCATTCTAGACTCCGGTCTTGAGGCCGTCTGGGTAATACTATTACGATTCTGTCGGGGGCACACAATGATCTCCACAATCGTGGTTGTAGGCGGCGGGCAGGCCGGGGCACAGGCCGTCGATACGCTACGGCGTGAGGGCTTTGCAGGCCGCCTGTTGTTGATCTGCGACGAGCCGGCGCTGCCGTACCAGCGGCCGCCGTTGTCCAAAAGGTATCTGTCGGGCGAACTGACGGCCGAGCGGCTGCCGTTCCGGCACAGAGCATTCTATGAGGAGCATCGGGTGGAACTGAGACTGGGCGTGCCGGCCATGGCGCTGGATCGTCGCGCCCGGCAGGTGCAACTCGCCGACGGCGAGGCGCTGACATACGACCGGTTGTTGCTATGCCTGGGCGCCGCAGCGCGCCGATTGAGCTGTCCGGGAGCCGATCTTCCCGGGCTGCACTATTTGCGCACCGTCGCGGACGTCACGCTCATTCGTGCAGCCATCAAACCTGGTTCGCATGTGGTCATGATCGGCGGCGGATATATCGGCCTGGAAGCGGCCGCCACCTGCCGGCAGATGGGCTGCGAGGTCACGGTGCTGGAACTCGCCGACCGCGTCATGAATCGCGTGGTGTCGCCCTGCGTTTCAGAATTCTTCGCGCAGGAACACCGTGCGCAGGGCATCCGCATTTTATGCAATACGCGGGTCACTCGCCTCGAAGGCACCGGCCGCATAGAGCGTGTGGTCTGCGCCGACGGCCGCGAGATCGCGGCGGATGCGGTCATCGTCGGGGTGGGTGCCGTGGCGACCACCGCGCTCGCAAGCGATGCGGGGTTGGCATGCAACGATGGCATCATCGTCGATGAGTTTTGCCGCACCCAGGATGAAGCGATCTTTGCGGCGGGTGATTGCACCAATCATCCGTCGCCGCGATTCGGGCGCCGCGTGAGGATCGAGTCGGTGGATAATGCCTTCGAGCAAGCCAAAACCGCGGCGCTCAATCTGCTGGATAGAAAGATTGCCCACGACCGCGTGCCGTGGTTCTGGTCGGACCAATTCGACAGCAAGCTTTTGATCGCCGGCCTCTCGCTGGATTACGACCAGCAGGTGTTGCGCGGCGACCCGGCTTCGCGCAGCTTTAGCGTCTGTTACCTCAAGGGCAGCGAATTGATAGCACTGGAAGCCATCAACCATTCAAAAGACTACATGGCCGCGCGCAAACTCATCTCCGAGCGCGCGCAAATGAACAGGGCGAAATTGGCAAACCCGAATCTGGCGCTCAAAGAAGCCGTTGAAGAGACTGCCTGAGATGCCCCGCATCACATTCATCGAGCCGAGCGGCTCGCGGCGCGTGATCGACGCGCCCGTCGGAATCACATTGATGGAGGCGGCCGTGCAAAACGGCGTGCAAGGCATTCTCGCACTGTGCGGCGGCGCGTGCGCATGCGGAACCTGCCACGTGTATGTCGATGCAAACTGGTTACCCAGGCTTCAACCCCGCGAGGAAATGGAGGAAGGTATGATTGAATGTACCTGGGAGCCGCGCGGCAACAGCCGCTTGAGCTGCCAGATCCATGTCACGGCGGATCTCGAGGGGCTCGAAGTGACTGTTCCGCAGCGACAAGGAGCAATTTAGACGATGTTCGGTATAGCAATTCACGGCGGCGCCGGCACTTTGCCGCGCGCCGACATGTCGGCCGAGGCGGAACGCAGGTACCGGGCCGGCTTGAAAGAGGCCATCGATGCGGGCTTCGCGGTACTGCAGGGAGGCGGCACCAGCATGGATGCGGTCACCCGAGCGGTGGTGCTGCTCGAAGACAACCCCTTGTTCAACGCGGGGAAGGGCGCGGTATTCACGCTCGACGGACGCAACGAATTGGATGCCTCGATCATGGACGGAAGCACTTTGGAAGCCGGCGCGGTATGCGGCGTGACCCGCATTCGCAATCCGGTGACCCTGGCGCGCGCTGTTATGGAGAAGTCGAAGCACGTCTTGCTGGCGGGCTCAGGCGCGGAGGAATTCGCTGCTGCCCAAGGTTTTTCGTTCGTGCCGCAAGGTTATTTCCATACCCCGGAGCGCTGGCAGCAGCTCGAGCGAATTCGCGGCGGAGATGCGGGCCTTTCGGCGCTGACCATTTCGCATATCGGCACGGTCGGCGCCGTCGCAGCCGACGATCAGGGCCGGCTGGCGGCGGCCACCTCCACGGGCGGCATGACCGGCAAGCGCTATCAACGCATCGGCGATTCGCCCATCATCGGCGCAGGCACGTACGCAGACAATCGCTCATGTGCCGTCTCCGCCACGGGGCATGGCGAAGTATTCATCCGAACGGTGGTCGCCCACGACATCTGCGCGAGGATGCGATTCGGAGGACGCAGCATCGGCGAAGCGGTGCGCGAAGTCGTGCTTGGGGAGCTGCCCCCCCTGGGCGGCGAGGGAGGCGTCATCGCCATCGATGCGCGCGGGGAGATCGCCATCGAATTCAATTCCGAAGGTATGTTTCGCGCCAGCCGCAGACAGGGAGAGGAGGCGCAGATCGGGATCTATGCTTAGGAGCCTGTCTGAACATGATGACGTCGCTTCTCGAAGCGGCCGGTTCTCATGGTGTGGTATTCGGCTTCCATCACGATGACGCGATTTCTGCCCGCTTCCTTCGCGCAGTACAGCGCCTCGTCTGCGAGCTGAATGAGACCTTCGAGAGTACGATTTGCCGCCGGCAAGACAAATGCCGCACCGATGCTCACCGTGAGCCGGCTGGCCACTTTGGATGCTTCGTGGGGAATATTCAGTTCGGCGATGGACCGTTGTATGCGGGTGAGGACCTCGGCAATGTATTCGCGGCTTGCCTCGTACAAGACGATTGCAAACTCTTCGCCGCCGTATCGCGCGACGAAATCCAAGGGCCGCCGCGCGCACTGAGTCAACGAAACGGCGACGGCGCGCAAGCACTCATCGCCGGCTTGGTGGCCATACCGATCGTTGTAGTCCTTGAAACAGTCGACATCCGCGAGCAGCACCGCGATGCGTTCTTCCTCGCGCACCGCTTGCTGCCACACCCGCGCAATGTGCTGATCGAACATGCGCCGGTTCTGGATGCCGGTCAGGCCGTCGCGCGCCACCAATTCACTCAGCAGGCATGCTTCCAAAAAGCGCAGGCGGCTGGTTTTCTCGTGCACGTAAGTGACCGATGCGCAGAACAGGTTGGCGGCGACGATCGCCAGGGCGCTGTAGCTGAATTCCCGGCCCGGCAGCACCAGCGCCGTGCCGGCGGCCAGATACACCAGCATCACGATCACGTTGGCCGCGACCGCATGATAAAAAATCAGGCCGCTCATGAAATAGATGAATATGATGCTCAAGGTCAACGAGGGCGTCAGCATCGAGAGCCCGCCAAGCATGGCAATGATCTGTATGGTCGCCAGACTCAAGCCCATCAGGGTCATGGTGGCGATGGTGAGCGGCGCATGAATTCGGTGACGCTGCGGCGAAAAACTCGATGCGAGACCAATGAGCAGCATGGGGATGATGACGAGTATGAAGATCCGGCTCGGGATTCGACCCAGCTCAGGTCCTAGAACAATCGCGTTCATGGCCGAAAAGGCAATGACGATGAGAATCGCCAGACATAAATTCACACGCGTGTGCAAAAGGTTCTCGTCGAAATTCCGACGTCTGAACTCGGCCTCCAGTACGCCGTCAAAGGTCAGCCACGGAAATCCCGCGCGCAATTGACGTGCGTGCGGTGAATTCGGCAGATCCTCGTTCGAAAGTCCGTGCGCAATACTCATCGCGTCACCGTACCGGTGTGGCCTCCTGCGCTCAATGACCTGTGGCACTCTTTGAAGGGAAAAGGCACGTCATCGTCCGATGGCATTATGTCAAATCCAGGTCAATCGGCCAGATAGTCGGCGAGATAGGCGTCAAAATTCGCACTGTCCGCGGCCTCAATGTTGCGCTGCGCCTCAAGAGACTCCTGCGCTTCCGCCGCGAATTCGCCGAGGCGGCTCTCGTTGGGCGGATATAGCCCGAGAAAGTAATCCTTGTGCAGCTTCGACATTCGCAGCGCGAGTTGAAAAAAGCTTTCGCCGGTTTGACGCATCTCGGCGAGCAACCGGGCCGAGGGCGTTCGTTCCACGTCATCGATTTTGGCGCGCTGTTGCTCGAGTGCCGACGAGTAGGGCCTCGCCGGTTCGCCGTGGTCGAGCATTTCGCACAACCCCTGCATCGAATCGAGCAGCTCGCGCGCCCATTCGATCATGGGAAAATCGCGCCCTTCGCGGCGCAGCATCAGATTCGGTTCCCGCCCGCGCCTCGCCACCAGAAGATGATTCGCATCCAGCGCGGGCTGTTCGCTCACGCCGATCGGGGCGCTCTCCCGCAGCAGGCACAGGGCGAGAAAGGCTTCGAGGAAACGCAGCTTGTTTTGATTGACGCCGACGGGGTCGAATGCGCTCACATCCAAAGCGCGCACCTCGACGTATTCCACCCCCGCGCGGTGCAGCGCTTTGGTCGGCCGCTCGCCGGTGCGCGCTATTCGCTTGGGGCGGATGTAGCTGTAGTATTCATTCTCGATCTGCAGGATATTGGCGTTGAGTTGCTGATGCACGCCGTCGACCTTGACGCCGATTTTCTCGTAAGGCGGATGCGGGGTGCCGATCGCGCGGGTCAGGTCACGCACGTATTCGGCCAGGCTATTGACCGATACGCTCAATGTCGACTGATTCTTGTTGCGATAACCGATGTCGCTCATGCGCAGCGACGTGCCGTATGGTTCGTAGACGGTGTCGGCGTCGAGCACGGGCAGGGTATTTTCACGGCCCGCAAAAAAACTGTTCGATACCGCCGGCGAGGTGCCGAACAGATACAGCACCAACCAGCCGTAGCGGCGGTAGTTGCGAAGCACGCCGAAATACTGCTCAGACACGAAGTCCTGGCGCGGCAGTTTGGATCGGTTGACATCTTCCAGCACGCCCCACAATTTCTGGCTGAACGAGTAGTTGAAGTGCACGCCGGAAATCGCCTGCATGATGCGTCCATAACGCACCCCCAACCCGTGGCGATAGACCGTCTTCATTCGCCCGACATTGGAATTGCCGAATTGCGCGAGTGGAATGCTGGCATCGCCGTGGATGGCGCAGGGCATGCTGGTGGCCCACAGCAACTCATCATCCAGGTGGCGGTACACGAACTGATGGATGTCGCACAGGTATTGCAACAGCTCCCAAGTTTCGCCGAACGGGGGGGTGACCAGCTCGATCAGCGATTCTGAAAAATCGGTGGTGATATGTTCATTGGTGAGGGGCGCGCCCAATGCTTGCGGATGGCGGGTCCGCGCGATGACGCCGTCGGGCGACACGCGCAAAGACTCCTTCTCCACGCCCTTGCGGCCGCCGCGCAATACCGCCCGTTCGCCGGAATTGATGAGCCCGGCGAGGCGGCGCTCGAAGTTTTTGTCCACCACGTTACGCAACGCTATCCTCGATACATGCTTTATGGCAGCTCGGCGACGACTTCGATCTGCACGAGAAAGCCGCGATCAACCAAGCGCTGCACTTGCACCCACGAGGTCGTCGGCAACCGCTCCTTGTTGTAATACTCGAAGCGCAAATCTGAGGCCTTTAGCAATGCGTCCATATCCGTCGTATAGATCGTTTCTTTGACTACTTCTTCGAAGTCCGCCCCATGCGCGGCAAGAGTACGGCGTATATTGGAATAAGCGGCACGCATTTGCCCGGCCATATCACCGGGCGATACCAAGCGCCCGTGCTCATCCGCGGCCACCGAGCCGGAAATATACAGCGTTTTATCGATCAGGACGGCCTGTGAATAGCCGAAGTCCTTCTCGTAGGGGTTCAAGTGAAAGACTCGCTTGGTGCGCATCGGCGGCGCTTCGGGCTCGCGCTCGCAGGCGCTCAACGCAAAAAGCGAGAGCCAGGCGACAGCGAGGGCCCGCACCGAGCGGCCGACATCAAGGTTGCACTTGCGGCGCGGCTTCAGCACGGGCACGCAGCGCGCGGAGCATTTTTGGCAGGTCTTTGCGCAGCGCCGAGCGCACGATCCAATGCGGTACCCAGAATCCCGGCGCCAATTCCACCATGTAGTGCGCGATCGTGTAGGCCCCGTCGCTCTGCAAGTCCCAGGTGCCGCGCAGTGTTCGAAGATCTCCCGACATGCGTTCGATCCCTACCCGTGTCGGCGGGTCGTACGAAGCGCGAATGACATAGGTCAGTTTGGGCACCAGCCAAGAATAATTCATGACCTGGCGAATTCTCTGCCAGGATTGATCCGGCGCGGTCTCGAGCACCTCGCAGGCCTCCAGACCGGGAACCATCCTTACCGATTCCGGACAGCTCGTGATGAACGACCACACCGTCTCGCGGGACGCGTGAATTCTTACCGTCCCGCGGGCGTTGCCGCTCTGCTCCCCGGGGCCCAGCGAAACCGTCACCTCGATATCGCCGTTCTGCGAAGCCTCTTGCGCAAGAGTGGCGGAACCGGCCGAATAGGCCGCAAAGAGCAATACGAATGCCGGTGAAATGCGCACCAAGTAATTTGACCCCGACCAACAGGTACCGTTCGAAAGAGATCGCCGCCTGGCGGTTGATTTGGGCGCGTGTCCTCATTTTGATGCATCTGCCCAGGCTTTCATCTTAGCTTCGAGAATGTCCATGGGCATTGCGCCATCCCTCAGAATCTGGGAATGAAATTCGCGAACGTCGAAGCGCGCGCCCAGTAGTTGCTGCGCGCGCGTGCGCAGCGCACGGAATTTTAGGCCGCCCGCCATGCACGCCAACGCGTCAGCCGGGTTAGCCGCATAGAAGTCGATCAGCGCCTGGGCATCCAGATCATCGACGCCCAAATGAGCGCGCACATAGTCAAGGGCCCGGGCTCGAGTCCACCCCTTGGCATGCAGGCCCGTATCGACCACCAGAGCCACCGCGCAGCGCATTTCCATTGCTGCCGCGTCCGATTTCGCCGCTTCATCCGGGTAAAGGCCCAATGCTTCGCCGAGCGCAGCAGCATACAAACCCCAGCCTTCGGTGAAAGCAGCCTCGGAGCCAAACCGGCGAAATCGCGGCAAGTCGGTCCGTTCCTGCTGAAGCGCAATTTGCAGATGATGACCCGGCAAGCCCTGCTGAAGAAAATTTGCCATCGACACCCTGCGCGCAGCCGCCCTGCCGGTATCCACGTAAAGGACGGCGTGGGTCCACCCGATTAACTCCGCGCGCTGGTAGTACAGCGCACTCGCCGGCGCAGCCAGCCAGTCTGCGGCTTGAATGTCGAACTCAGCGTGTGGGAGTTCAGAAAACAAGCTCGGCATCGCTGCGCGAACTTTTGCCTCCAGCTCTTTGTAGGCGCTTAGCAGCTCGGGGCCCGCAAGCGCTGTCGCATCGTGAGTCTGCGCAAGCGCGCCGATGCGTTCGACTTCCGCGACGCCGAGCCGAGTGATTTCATCGGGCGACAGCGCTGCCCCGGTCGCCTTTTTCACCCGGTAGGCGTACCACTGATCGCCCAGCGGCAGCTCCGACAAAGCGATGCCTGCCCTTGCGCGGGGCAAATATTCTCGCTGTAGAAAATCATGCAATGCGCGATTTGCGGGCAGCAACCTTTGCGAAATCGCGCCGGTGATGGCTTTGGTCAATTGACTGCGCGCAGGCTCCGCGATGGCCGCCGGGAGAGACCGCAGGGGCGCGTAAAACGCATTGGCCGACTCATCCGCGCCAAGACTTTCGAGAACGGGGAGCATCCGTTCGATCAGCACGCGCGGCGAGGTATAACCGCGGCGCATCCCCTCGCGCATATTGACCGCCGCTTGCTGGGTCCAGCCCACGTAATCGTCGATACGTCTCAGCCAGTTTTCGTAGTCCGCGGCGGATCCCGGCGGATGCCGCGCCAACTCCGAGGCCTGTGCCGCGAATTGCTGGGGCATTCCACCGAACGGATTGATGGGCAGCAATTCGCTCGGAAAGGTGAAGCCCTCGATGAGGAGTTCTCGTTGCCTCTTGAAAATATCGTAGGTCAGCCTCGCATCGGCCTCCAGGCCATCACGCGGCACGTTGCGAACCTCAGCAAGGTAGCGGCGCTCAATATTCAGAGAATCCGCCAGAAATTGCGGTGAAATCGCATTGTCGGCGATCAAGTGCTCATCCCAATATCGCTCGACCAGGCGGCCGAGCTGTTCGCTCGCAGCCACCGGCTTCGGCGCCGGCGCGGATGGCGGTCCGGGCGGCGCGCCGCAGGCGGCGAGCGCCAAAAGCGCGAGTCCGCACCAACCCAATGGAGAAAATCCAGGCATGGATGGATTATATGCTGGCGGGTAGGTCCATAATTCGCAGCTTACCGCTACCGGAGGCAACCATGTTGGTAGGAGCAAGTCCGCGGCGCGTCGCCATTGTTGGAGGCGCACGCATCCCCTTTGCGCGGGGCAACGGTGCCTATGCGCAGGTCGGGAATCAGGAGATGTTGATTGCCGCGTTGCGCGGCGTGGTCGAGCGCTTCGGATTGCGCGGCCAGCGTGTGGATGATGTCGTCGCGGGCGCGGTGATGAAGCATTCGAGCCAGTGGAATTTGACCCGTGAGTCCGTGCTTGGATGCGGCCTCGCCGCGGAAACGCCGGGACTCGATCTACAGCGCGCATGCGGGACCAGCCTCGAGGCAGCCATCTTGTTGGGCAATAAGATTGCGTTGGGCCAAATCGACTGCGGCATTGCCGGAGGGGCTGATACGGTGAGCGATCCACCCGTGGTCTACCCCAGGAGTTTTCAGCAACTCTTGCTGCGCAGTTATCGCGGCAAGAGCGCGGCCGCAAGAATACGCCCCTGGTTTGGATTGCGCCCGAGGAATCTTAGACCGGTATTGCCGGGAGTCACGGAGCCGCGCACCGGTTTGTCGATGGGTGAAAGCACGGAACTCATGGTCAAGACCTGGGGCATCACGCGCTCGGAGCAGGATCAGCTTGCATTGGAAAGTCATCAAAAGGCAGCGGCCGCCTATGCGCAGGGCTTTTATCAAGACTTGGTCGTTGAGTATCTGGGTCTTTCCCGGGACAACAACATCCGCAGCGACACGACCCTGGAACAACTCGCCAAGCTGCGGCCGGCTTTTGATTTCTCCGGCGCGGGCACCCTGACCGCGGGCAATTCCACGCCGATGACCGACGGCGCCTCCGCCGTTTTGCTCAGCACAGAAGCTTGGGCCCGTGAGCGAAATTTGCCGGTGCTGGCTTTTTTGAGCTACGGCAAGGTGGCCGCGGTCGACTACATAGAAAAAAAGGAGGGCTTGCTCATGGCGCCCGCGTATGCGGTGCCGCGCATGCTGAGCGATGCGAAACTGGCACTGCAGGACTTCGACTTCTACGAGATACATGAGGCATTCGCAGGACAAGTGCTTTGCACCCTGAAGGCCTGGACCGACTCAAGCTATTGCCGCGACAAACTCGGACTCGCGGGTGCTCTGGGCGCCATCGATCGAACCAAACTCAATGTCAAGGGAGGCAGCCTCGCGATCGGGCATCCGTTCGCGGCAACCGGGGCGCGCATTGTCGCCACGTTGGCAAAAATTCTCGATGAAAACAAAGGCAAGCGTGGACTGATCTCGGTCTGCACCGCCGGCGGCATGGGCGTCACGGCCATTCTCGAACGCTAGGAGCCGGCAATCGAACGCGTTATCCTCGCTCCATGCAACTGAAAGACCCGAAATTGCTGCGTGAGCAGTGCTTCATTGACGGCGTTTGGATAGGCGCGGACAGCGGCACCGCATTGGATGTGAAAAATCCCGCCACCGCTCGCAGGCTGGGTTCAATTCCCAACATGGGCGCCGCGGAGACACGGCGAGCCATCGCCGCGGCCGCGGCGGCGCTACCGGCATGGAAGGCGCGCACCGCCAAGGAACGCGCCGTCATCATGCGTCGCTGGTTCGATCTGATGGTCGAACATCAAGAAGACCTTGCCACGCTGATGACCGCCGAGCAGGGCAAGCCGCTGGCTGAGTCCAAAGTCGAAATACTGTATGCAGCCTCCTTCATCGAGTGGTTCGCGGAAGAGGCCAAGCGCATCTACGGCGACATCATTCCCGGTCACCAGAGCGACAAGCGAATTCTGGTGCTGCGCCAGCCGGTCGGCGTCGTCGCCGCGATCACGCCGTGGAACTTTCCCGCCGCGATGATCACGCGCAAGGCCGGCCCGGCGCTCGCCGCCGGCTGCACTCTCGTGTGCAAACCAGCCACGCAAACACCCTATTCGGCGCTTGCAATGGCCGAACTCGCGGATCGCGCCGGCATCCCCAAGGGTGTATTCAACGTGATCACGGGCAGTGCCGCGGCCATCGGCGGCGAGATGACTTCCAACCCCGCGGTGCGCAAGCTCACGTTCACCGGCTCGACCGAGGTCGGCAAGAAGCTGATGGCGCAATGCGCCGGAACGGTGAAGAAGCTGTCGCTGGAGCTTGGCGGCAACGCGCCCTTCATCGTGTTCGACGACGCCGATTTGGACGCTGCCGTCCAGGGAGCTCTGGCGAGTAAGTATCGAAATACCGGACAAACCTGCGTCTGCGCCAATCGCCTGTTGATTCAGGCCGGCGTGTACGACGAGTTCGCGCTGAGACTGAAATCGGCCGTTGCGCAATTGCGGGTGGGAGACGGGCTTGCGGGCGTCACCGATCAAGGTCCCTTGATAGACGCCAAAGCGGTGAGCAAAGTCGAAGAACACATTGCGGATGCCCTGTCGAAAGGTGCGAGGGTGCTGCTCGGCGGCAAGCGTCATGCCTTGGGTGGATCGTTCTTCGAGCCTACCATTCTCACCGACGTCACGCCGAAGATGCTCGTGGCTCGCGAAGAAACGTTTGGACCCGTCGCGCCGTTATTCAAGTTTGAAAGCGAGGCGCAGGCTATCGCCATGGCCAACGATACCGAATTCGGCCTGGCCGCGTATATCTATACGCGCGACCTTGCGCGCAGCTGGAGAGTATCGGAGGCGGTCGAGTATGGAATCGTCGGTTTGAACACCGGCATCATATCCACCGAAGTTGCGCCTTTCGGCGGCGTCAAAGAATCAGGTACCGGCCGCGAGGGCTCGAAATACGGCATTCTGGATTACACCGAGATCAAATACATCTGCGTCGGCGGAGTGAGTTAGTCACTCCGTGCTTGGACGGTTCCTGGAGTTTTCTCTTGCGACGCCCGATATTCAGGCGTCCTTGGACTTCTACTCCGGCCTGGGATTCTCCAGCGCGGAAGTGGGTGATGCCTGGCCGCATCCTTATGCCGTGGTCACCGATGGTCGAATCTGCCTCGGACTGCATCAGGCGGCCATTCCCGCACCCTCGCTCACCTTCGTGAAACCCGATTTGCTCAAGCACTTGGACGGTCTTGAACGAAGGGGTATCGAATTCGAATTCCGGCGTCTGGGCAATGACGTGTTCAATGAAGTCGGTTGGTTCGATCCTTCCGGCCAGCTGGTGCGTCTCATCGAAGCACGGACTTTTTCGCCGAGCAAGCGGCTCGCCAACCAGACGTCGCGGTGCGGTTATTTCTTGGAGATCGCGATGCCGGCGCCGGACCGTGAGTCGGCTAAGATCTACTGGGAAGATTTCGGATTCGTCGGAATGGACCAGCCCGAAGATCGCCTGCCGCACATAGCGTGCACCAGCGATTTCATCGATGTCGGGCTGTACCACCCGGCAGATCTTCGCCGTGCAACCTTGAGGTTCGAGGTCGACGACGTGGGCGGCACGCTGGCCCATCTGGCCGACAAGGGAATAGTGCCGAATGGCGAGGTGCCGCCGGGTCTGCGCTCGGTGCCCGCAGCCGCGTTGGTCGCACCCGAGGGGACGCCGATTCTGCTGACAGGCTCCTAACTGATCGGCACGACGATACGGAATTTCAGCTGCATGACATCCTCGACCTGCAGGGCGCCGTGCAACAGGCTGTACGGCGCAATGCCGATGGCCGTCTGACGCAGTGCCACGGCTCCGACTGCCGTGAGGGTGTGCGCGTCGCCGTGCAAGCTGCACGGCGCAGAAACGCTGGCCTCATGCCCCGCGACGCCGATGGTCAAATCGGCGGTCAATGCGTCGAGCGTGCCGCTCAATGTCACGCTTGACACTCTGATCGTCGGAAATTGAGCCGCATTGAGCAACGCCGCGCTCAGCATATTGCGACGCGTGCCTGCTTTGGCGTCCTCGGGAATATCGCCCGTGAAATCGCCGCCCTCCTCGCGCCGCGCATCGGCGTCGTCGACCACGAAACTCTCGGCCGGCACCTCGAGTGAAAATGACGACGCAGCAATGCTGTCGCCCACTTGCACGACCCCCCTCATCGCGTGGTTGACCATGACGTGGTTGTGGCCGAGGTTCGCCAAAGGTCCCGCGCGATACACCAAAACTCTCAGCTCAGAATTTTGCGAATCGACCTGATAGGACCCGGGTGGCGGAAGCGATTGCAGACTCGCCGAAGGCTGACTCGGGGGCTGCGGCGCGGACGGACGCGGGCGCGGGGCTCCGCAGGCGAACAAGCTCAGTGCCAGTACGGCGACGGCAATCCGTTCGAACATCTATTGCAGCCCCGCTGACTTGCTAAACTAAGCAACGCAGTTTGCCCTCCGGAGGGTATCGATGCCAATCTCAAGTTCCCCGAGCCGCTACAGCGCGGTCGCTCAAGGATTTCATTGGATCATCGCCGGCCTCATCGTGACTCAATTCACGCTGGCGTGGATGGCGGACGATCTGCCGTTGGGCATGCATAAGCTGGCATTGCTCGCGCGGCACAAGAGCTTCGGCATGACTGTGCTGATGTTGGCGGTGCTGCGGCTGCTGTGGCGCCTGTTCAATCGTCCGCCGGAATTGCCGGCCGGCATGTCGACGGCCGAGAGAATCCTCGCCAAGGGTACCCACGTCCTTTTCTACATTTTGTTGTTTGCCATGCCCCTGACCGGGTGGCTGATGTCCTCGGCAAAGAATTACTCGGTAAGTTGGTTCGGCCGATTCACTTGGCCGGATTTCATCGGCCAGAACGAACAGGCCTTCGAGATGCTGAAAACGACTCACCACACATTGGGCTGGCTGCTGCTGGCACTCGCCATCTTGCACGTTCTCGCCGCGCTCAAGCATCATTTCTGGAACAAGGATGATGTGCTCAGGCGTATGCTGCCGTTTACCAAATCGGAGAAGCGAACATGAAGAGAATCATCGTTGCCGCAGCCACTGCAGCTCTCTTATCGACCGCAGCGGTGGCGGCAGACAATGTCGCAAGCTACACCGCGGACGCCCAGCAAAGTAAATTGGAATTTACAGGCGTGCAGGCCGGGGCGGAATTCAAAGGCGTGTTCCACAAATTCACCGCAACCGTCGACTTTGCGCCGGACGCATTGGCCGGCTCGCATATCGATGTGCAGATCGACATGAATTCCGTCGATTCCATGGACAAGGATCGCGACACGACGATGCGTGGCAAGGATATATTCGACGTCGCGCATATGCCGACGGCTCATTACGTCACCAAAACCATTTCCAAGACCGCCGCAGGCTTCAGCGCGGTCGGCGCCCTCACATTGCACGGCGTCACCAAGGATGTACCGATTGATTTTCAATTCACGAACGCGGCGGGCGGCGCGAAGCTGGCCGGCACCGCGAAGCTCAACCGTCTGGATTTCGGCGTGGGACAGGGCGATTGGAAGAGCACCGAGTGGGTTGCCGATGCGGTGAAAATAAGTTTTTCGCTGGTGCTGAAGCCCAAGAGCTAGGAGCATGGTCTGAGCATTCCCCGCAGCTTCGCCGATGTCGCCGAATGCGTCGAGACCACCTTAAGCCGCGTCGGACCGGACATCGTGCTGGCCCTGCCGTTAGGTATAGGGAAACCCAATCCGCTGGCCAACGAGTTCTATCGCCGCGCGCGGCGCGATCCGGCGCTTACCCTCAAGATTTTCACGGCCTTGAGCCTGCGCGCGCCGGCTTGGCACGGCGAACTCGAGCGGCGTTTTCTGGAGCCCTTGGTGGCGCGCTTGTTCGGCGGCTGCATACCCCTGGATTATGTGACGGCCTTGCACGGCGAGGGGGTGCCGGGCAATGTGCAGATCGTGGAGTTCTTTTTGGATCCGGGCGCGCTTCTCAACGTTTCGCACGCGCAGCGTCACCATGTCAGCACCAACTATACCCACGTCGCTCGTGATGTCGCCGCCCGCGGCGTCAACGTCATTGGCCAACTCATCGCGAAGCGAAACGTCGAGGGACGCACGGAGTACAGCTTGGGTTCGAACCCCGATGTCACGGTCGACTTGCTGGAACAGCTGGCGCCGCAACGGCAACTCGGTCGGGATGTCGTCGTGATCGGAGAAGTTAACAGGCAAATGCCCTTCATGTTCGGGCCTGCGGCAGTCGGTGCCGAAACATTCGACTTTCTGATCGAGCACCCGCGCTACGACTATGACTTGTTTGCGCCGCCCAACCAACGGTTGAGCACCGTCGATTATGCGATCGGCCTCTATGGTTCTCGCTTGGTGCGCGACGGCGGCACGCTGCAAATCGGCATAGGCGAACTCGGCGATGCAGTCGTCTATGGCCTGCAACTGCGTCATCAACAGAACGCGGAATTCCGCGAGATCTTGCGAGGGCTGAAGGCGGCGGAGCGTTTTGGCGAAGGTCTGAACTCCATCGGGGATGCGGCACCCTTCGAGGCTGGTCTATACGCCTGTACCGAGATGTTCGTTGACGGATTCATGGACTTGTATCGCAGCGGCGTGCTGCGGCGTCGAGTTTATGATGACGTTCGGGTCCAGCGGCTGCTGAATCAAGCCACCGTCAGCGAGCGCATCGACGAGAGCTTTCTGGCTGGACTGGCAGAGGCGGGTTTCGCGAGTCCGCTGAACGCCGCTGATTTCGCACTGTTGCAGAATATCGGCGTTTTTCGCGGCGAATGCCGTTTCGCCGGCGGGCGTATCGAAAACTCCGAGGGACAAAGCGCAGCGGCGACTCTCGACACACCGGCGGCCCGGCGCGAACTTCTGGCACTGTGTACCGGACGTCAATTGACGGGCGGCACTCTCTTGCATGGCGCCTTTTTCCTGGGACCGCGCGGATTCTATGCGGCGCTGCGCGATTTACCGGAATCGGAACGCCGCCAGTTTTCCATGTGCGGGGTCTCCTTCGTGAATCAGCTCGATGGCGCGGAGCAGGCGCTGAAAATCGCGCAACGCCAACATGGGAGATTCATCAATTCGAGCATGATGGTGACCTTGTTGGGGGCGGCGGTGTCGGACGGCCTGGCTGACGGCCGCGTCGTCAGCGGCGTCGGAGGGCAATACAACTTCGTGGCGATGGCTCATTCCTTGCCGGACGCGCGTTCGATTCTCACGCTGCGCAGCACTCGCGGCCAGGGTTCGACTCTCACCTCGAACATCCTGTGGAACTACGGCAACACGACGATCCCTCGGCATCTGCGCGACATCGTGGTGACCGAGTACGGCGTCGCTGATTTGCGCGGTCTAACCGACCAGGATGTGATCGCGGCCATGCTGAACATCGCGGATTCGCGGTTTCAAGACGGCCTGAAGCGGGAAGCGCAGGCCGCGGGAAAACTGCGGCACGACCATCAGATACCCGACATGCATCGGAATAATACACCGCGCTTTTTGGAGGAACGATTCATGCTCGCTCGCGCGCGCGGGTTGTTTTCAGAGTTTCCGTTCGGCACCGATTTTACCCGCGAGGAAATCGTTCTAGCGAAGGCGCTTAAGGGATTGAAGGAAAGAACGACAGGTGGTTGGCAGCGTGTCAAGGCCCTGATGGGGGCTGTAACCTCCGGCGGCGTGCCGTCCGCGGTAAGGCCGTATCTGGAGCGTATGTCACTGGGCACGCCGCGAACACGTCAGGAATGGCTTTGGCAGCGTCTGCTCGTCGAGGAATTGCGCGCTATCGCCTAAGGACATCGCGCCCTGGATTGTGTATAGGCCGCCGGGTGAGTAACCTTGCCAGCCTCAAGGCTTACCCTGCGGAGCGACTTATGAAAATCGGCGTACCCAAGGAGATCAAAATTCATGAATACCGAGTGGGTCTGGTGCCTGCCGGCGTTCGCGAACTCGTCGATTCGGGACACCAAGTCCTCGTTCAAAGCGGCGCAGGCGCCGGGATAGGCTTCGATGACTCGAACTACCAAGCGGCAGGGGCCTCGATTTCCCGAAAAGTCGAGGATATCTTCGGCTCCTCGGACCTCATCGTAAAGGTCAAGGAACCGCAGCTGGCCGAGTGCAAGCTGTTGCGCAACAATCAAACGCTGTTTACCTATTTGCATTTGGCGGCCGATCGAGAGCAAACGCTGGCGTTGCTCGCCTCAGGCGCAACCGCCATCGCCTACGAGACCGTGACGGCGCCGGACGGCTCGTTGCCGCTGCTGACTCCCATGAGCGAAGTTGCAGGACGCATGTCGGTGCAGGTCGGTGCCAATTGCCTGCAAAAGGCCAACGGCGGATTCGGCGTGCTGCTGGGCGGCGTGCCGGGAGTTGCTCCGGCCAAGGTGGTCGTTCTGGGCGGCGGCGTTTCCGGTACCCATGCGGTGGAAATGGCGGTGGGACTGCGTGCCGACGTGACCGTCGTGGATCGCTCGGTGAAACGCCTGCGAGAGCTGTCGTCTATTTTTGGCAGCCAACTCAAGACCGTGTACTCGACCGCGCACGCCATCGAGGAACTCGTGCGCGATGCCGACCTCGTGATCGGCGCGGTCCTGATCGCAGGCGCCGCGGCTCCAAAACTGGTGACCCACGCGATGGTTAAGACCATGAAACCAGGCGCTGTGCTGGTCGACATCGCGATCGATCAGGGCGGCTGCTTCGAGACCAGCCGTCCCACGACGCACGCGGAGCCCACGTATGTGCTCGATGGTGTGATCCATTATGCGGTCACCAATATGCCGGGCGCTGTGCCGAGAACTTCCACATTCGCGCTGACCAACGCAACGCTGCCCTATGTGAAAGCCTTGGCGGATCACGGTTGGCGCGCGGCGATCTCCAACGACAATGGATTGGCTCAAGGACTCAATGTGCATGCCGGTCAGTTGACGCACCAGGCCGTAGCCAGTGCGCTTGGATTGGACTATCGAGCGTATCGCGCAGCCTAGCCGCTTCTTCTAAGAACTCCAGGAAGAGTTTCTATACCAAGATTAAAGGGAATTAAATTAGATGAAGAAAAAGCGGCATGTACCAAAATTCCGCCGTGCCACGCCGGCGGTGCGCCGCGAAGCACTGATCGAGGCGACTCTTCGGTGTCTAAAAAAGTACGGCCACGACGGCGTTTCGGTGCGCCGCATAAGCGCTGCGGCGGGCGTTTCCATTGGGTTGATCAACCACCACTTTCCGAGCAAGTCGGGATTGATCGCGGAAACGTACGAGACGCTGGCATTGTCGCTGCAGGAGTCGCTGCGAGCCCGTGCACAAGATCGGGCGGCGCCGCCGCGCAAACGCTTGAGCGATTTTTTCCGCGCATCGTTCGCTCCCGAGCTTCTCGATCCGCAACTATTCAACGTCTGGGTGGTGTTCTGGAGCATGGTCGCGCACTCCCCTGAGATTCGCGCCGTGCACGATCGAACATATGGCAAGTACCGCTCCATCTTGGAGGCGCTATTGGGCGAACTGGTCAAGTCCGGCGCGGCGCCCAGATTGAAGCTACGCTCGGCCGCGATTGCGCTCACCGCCTTGCTTGACGGCCTGTGGGTCGAATTGAGCCTGAGCGCCGAGACCTTCAAGCCCAGCGAGGCGATCGCCATATGCGAGGATTGGATAGGCGCCCTCTGTGCAGGCGCTTTCCCGCAAATTCTGCGCGAAAACAGCAGAAAACCCCGCATATAGTCTTGTTATACTGTCGTTCAACAAGATCTGCGAAGAGCTGCCATGGATGCGATGCGCGTAGCGCCGAACGAAAACTTCAGTCTGCCCGGATGGATATACCGCGACGCGGACTTCCTGCAGGCTGAAAAGGAGCAGGTGTTCGCCACCTCGTGGCAGGTCATATGCCACTTGAACGACATCCCCAATCCCGGCGATTACCATACGCTCGATTTTCTCGGAGAGCCCATTGTGGCGGTGCGCGGCCGCGATTCCGGCGTGAAGGCGTTTTTCAACGTATGCCGGCACCGCGCCGCGCGGCTCGTCGACGGCGGTTCCGGGCATTGCCCCGGCAGAATCGTTTGTCCCTATCATGCCTGGACTTACGATCTCGACGGCAGGCTCGCCGCTGTGCCGCATCGCGGAGAATTCGTGGACTTTTCGCTCGAGCGATTCGGGCTCAAATCGGTCGAGTCCGAGGTCTATAAAGGATTCGTCTTCGTTCGTTTGCAGGCAGGTCTGCCGAGCGTCGCCGACATGCTCGCGCCCTATGAGCAGGAGTTGGCCTGGTACCGCCTCGAGGAGCTCAAGCCTCTTGGGCGCGTGACGATGCGCGTGCGCCGTGTGAATTGGAAGAACGTAACGGACAATTACTCGGACGCGATGCACATTGCGGTCGCGCACCCAGGCTTGTCGCGCTTGTTCGGCCAGACTTATGGCGTCGAGGCGCAGCTCTGGGTCGACAAGATGTGGGGCTATCTTAGGGACGCGCCTTCCTCGCAGCTCTCGGAGCGCATGTACCAGACTGTGCTGCCCAAGTCGCCTCACTTGCCCCCGGAACGGCAGCGGTTATGGACCTATTTCAAGCTGTGGCCGAACGTGGCCTTCGACATCTATCCGGACCAAGTCGACTTCATGCAGATGATTCCGATATCGCCAACCGAGACTCTGGTCCGGGAAATTGCCTACGCCCACCCGGATGATCGGCGCGAAATGCGCGCGGCGCGATATCTGAATTGGCGCATCAATCGCAGAGTCAGTTTGGAAGACAAGGCGCTGATAGAACGCGTGCAAGCCGGCATGGGCTCGCGCAGCTATAGCCCCGGCCCGCTGGGAAACAACGAAGTGTCGTTGCGAAGTTTTGCGCGGCGCATGCGCGAGCTCATTCCGGAAAGCCGGCTCGATCGCGCACCGAACGCCGGCTGGCGAACCGGCAATGTACCGGGCAGACCCCGTGGCTGATTCGCTGCGCGACGTGGTGATCGTCGGGGGAGGCCACAACGGACTGGTCTGCGCCGCGTATTTGGCTGCGGCCGGGCTCAAGGTCACCGTACTTGAACGGCGCACCGTCGTCGGCGGCGCCGCGGTGACCGAAGAATTTCATCCGGGATTTCGCAATTCCGTTGCGGCATACACGGTGTCGCTGCTCAACCCCAAAGTCATCCGAGAGCTCGAATTGCCGCGTCATGGCCTGCGCATCGTCGAGCGCAAGCTGGCGAATTTTCTTCCCTTGGACGAAAGCAGTTATTTGAAGGTCGGCGCCGGCCAAACCGCGCAAGAAGTGGCAAAGTTCTCCGTCCGCGATGCGGAGCGCCTGAATGCGTATGGCGAACGCCTGGAGGTGATCGCCGATGTGTTGCGCGATCTGGTGCTGCAAACACCGCCGAATGTAACGGAGGGTAGCTGGCTCAACGCGCTGCCCGAACTGTTGCGCGGTGCTCGTCTGGGCAAGCGCGTCGCCAAATTGGATCTTCCGATGCGGCGCGAGCTGCTGGATTTATTCGTCAAGTCCGCCGGCGACTATCTGGATTCCTGGTTCGAGAGCGCGCCCATCAAGGCGGCCTATGGTTTCGACGGTGTTGTCGGCAACTTTGCCAGTCCGTACGCGGCGGGATCGGCCTATGTGCTCTTGCACCATGTATTCGGCGAGGTCAACGGCAAGAAAGGTGCGTGGGGGCACGCGATCGGCGGCATGGGCGCCATCACGCAGGCGATGGCCAAAGCCGCGGCCGAGCGTGGCGTGGACATTCGAGTCGCAAGCCCGGTGCGGGAAATCCTCGTTGAGCGCGGCCGTGCCGTGGGTGTGGTCACCGAGACGGGCGAGGCGATTCGGGCGCGCAGCGTCGTGTCGAATTTGAATCCGAAACTGCTCTTCGGCTCGCTGATCGATGCCGCGGCGTTGCCGCGCGATTTTCGCGAGCGCATCAGCCGCTGGCGCTGCGGATCCGGAACCTTTCGCATGAATGTTGCGCTCGCGGAGTTGCCGGATTTCAAGGCCTTGCCCGGGCGCGTGGCCGCCGATCATCACACCGCCGGCATCATCATGGCGCCGAGTCTTGCGTACATGGACCATGCCTATCTTGATGCCAAGGCCGGGGGATGGTCGAAGCGCCCCATCGTCGAAATGCTCATCCCGTCGACCCTGGATGACAGTCTTGCACCTGCGGGTCAGCATGTGGCCAGCCTGTTCTGCCAGCACGTCGCTCCGGTGCTGCCGAACGATGCGTCCTGGGATACGCACCGTGAGGAAGTCGCTGACGTGATGATCGATCTGGTCAACTCCCATGCTCCGAATTTCAAAGCCGCCGTGCTCGGCCGGCAGATCATGAGTCCGCTCGATCTCGAGCGCACTTTCGGGCTCATCGGCGGCGACATTTTTCATGGCGCCTTGAGCTTGGATCAGCTGTTCTCGGCGCGGCCGATGCTGGGGCACGGCGACTATCGGGGCCCCTTGAAAGGCCTGTACATGTGCGGGTCGGGCACGCACCCCGGCGGCGGCGTGACGGGGGCGCCCGGCC
>JALYIH010000073.1 GCA_030775865.1 Pseudomonadota bacterium
ATGGCAGTGCACTGTGTGCGGAGCGATCCATGATCGTAACGTCAATGCAGCTCACAATATCCTCGCGGCGGGACATCGCCGTCTTGCAGAAGGAATCCTCGGCCCTTGAGGGCGAGGAGGATGTCAATATTTGCTCACATTTAAAAACGGAATCGGCGCACCGGCATAGACATTCTGCGGCAGCCGTCCGTTCCATCGATTTGCCTTGAAGGGGTGTTGCATCGGTCTTTAATGCTCATGCCTGAACTCCCTGTTGTTTGAACGCTGCCCATATTCTCATCGGATTGACGCGAAGGCAGGGGTTTTGTTTCGCGAGCGGATTGTCGTCGACGCCCATCGCGAATGATTCAATCCTGAAGGTCCTTCCGCCTGCCTGTCCGGCGCCGTCCGCGGACACTGTCCGCGGACACCGTGCTTGTCCCGGCGGAAAATAAACTAAACACAAACAATGGTTTACGTCACGTAGAGAACTGGCACGGGCCTTGCTTCATCGGTAGCATGCTGCGATTTTCCCTAGCGCTGGGCGTGATGGCCCTCACGGCCAATTCCGCCGCTGCCAACGATTTGAACGAGTACTACGGACTTGCTTTGACCCGCGACACGACGCTGCAAGCCGCCCATTTCCAGCGCGATGCTCTGGTCGAGGCGCGGCCACAGGCAATCGCGCAATGGTTGCCGCAGATCTCCGCGAATGCCTCGGCGGTGCGCGAGCGCGCCGAGTTCAACGGCGGACCTGCTTTGGGAAGCACCGCGGCCGACTGCGCAATCAGTTCCACGGGCACCACCCAACGCTGCTACGGCACCGCCCGCTCGTTGGGGCTCAACATGTCGCAAACATTGTGGAGCTTTCAATCCTTCAGCCAGCTCCGGGAAGCGAATTTCCAGGTTGCCGCCGCCGAGGCAAGTTACCTGGGTGCTCAACAAAGTTTATTGCTCCGAGTGGCGCAAGCCTACTTCGGCATCCTGTCGGCAACCGATCAGCTCGCCACCAACGTCGCCGCGCGTGACTCATTCAGCACACTTTTGAACCAGGCTAAGTCACGTCAGCAGACCGGTGTCGGCCCGCGCAGCGACGTGGACCAAGCGCAAGCCTTTTATGACGCAACAGAACAAAGCGTCATCGATGCGCGAAATGTGCTCGATGATGCGAATCTTGCGCTTACCGAAATCATCGGCCAGCACGTCGAGCACGTTGCCCCGCTGCGGGAGGACATTCCTCTGCTCGCTCCGGAGCCGGCATCTGCAGACGACTGGGTGACATCCGCCCGCCAGGACAATTTCGATGTGCGTACCGCGCAGCTGAATATGGAAGCGGCGTCGCGGAATATCTCGGTGCAGCGCGGGCGCGGTCTGCCGAGCATTTCACTGACCGGTTCCGGCTCCAAAATTACGCAGGATGCCGTGCTCGGCGGCAATCAAACGCTCGACACCGTCGGGGTGTCTTTCAACTGGCCTCTGTTCCAGGGCGGCGCAATTGCGTCTGCGGTCCGTCAATCCCGAGCGCTGTTCCGCCAGTCGCAAGTCAACTACGAGTCGATTCAACGCGACACCGAGCGGCAGACGCGCGCGGCGTTTCGCGGCATCGTCACCGGCATTCAGCGCATCGGCGCGGCGCGCCGCGCGATGGAATCCGGCCAGCGCGCAGTTGAAGCCACGCGGCGCAACGTGGAGTTCGGCACGGGCACCGAGTTCGAGCTGCTGGATGCGCAAAACAACTACTACGCGGCGCAGCGCGCCTACAACCAGGCTCGGTACGATTATTTGACGAGTGTATTGACGCTCAAGCAACAGGCTGGCCGCCTGACCGAACAAGACCTGGTCGCCATTGACAATCTACTCATTGAGAGCGCCGCATGAGCATGCGTCTCTTACCCAAGGAACCCATCATGCTTCGCGATACATCCGCTCAGGATCGCGTGATCGAGCCGAAGAACCCTTTCAAGCGCCATCGCAAGCTCATTCTTGTGGCGCTGGTAGCCATTGCGGCACTCGGTGCGCTGATCCTTTTCTTGGCGCGATATTCCGGCGCAGGGATTTCTGTCGATCGTGCTCGAGTGTCGATCGCCACCGTGGAGCGCGGCAACTTCGTGCGTGACATCGCCGCGGACGGCCAAGTCGTTGCCGCGGTCAGTCCCACCCTGTATGCCAACGCGCTGGGAACAGTCAACCTTAAGGTGCACGCGGGCGACACGGTGGCCAAAGGTCAGGTGTTGGCGGTCGTCGACAGCCCGGATCTCACGGCGAAAATGTCGCAGGAGGAGGCAACACTGGTGGGATTGCGCCTCGACTGGCAGCGGGCAACGCTCGACGCGGAACACAAGCTCTTGCAGCTGCGCGACGCCTATGCCCAAGCGGAAGTCGATCAGAAGACCGCTCAGCGCGAGCGCGATCGCAGCCGCAAGGCTTACGAACTCGGCTCCTACTCGGAATTGCAGGCTCTCAGAGCCGAGGACGCTCTGGAAAAGGCGCAGTTTGCGTTCCAGCAAGCCAAGAGCACCTACGATTCTCAGCCCAAGCAAAATCGCTTCGACATCGACAGCAAGAAGGCGCTGCTCGACCGCCAACAATTCCTGGTCGATGACCTCAAGCGTCAAGTGGATGGCCTGAACGTCAAGTCACCGGTGGACGGGCAGGTTGGCCAGGTGCAGGTGGCGGACCGTGCCAGCGTCGCAAAGGACGCCCCGTTGCTCACGGTGGTGGATCTGTCGGCGCTCGAGGTCGAAATCAAAGTGACGGAAAGTCTGGCGCGCGATCTGCGCTCGGGGATGACTGCTGATTTGGAGGGCGGTGGACATCACTGGCAAGGCGTCGTCAGCGGCGTGTCGCCCGAGGTCGTTGCCGGCCAGGTGACCGCTCGCTTACGCTTCGGTGCGGAGAAACCAGCGGGCTTGCGGCAGAGCCAGCGCCTGTCAGTCCGCATATTCATCGACCGGCGCGACAACGTATTGATGGTCGATCGCGGTTCCTTCGTAGACCAAGAGGGCGGCGGCTTCGCCTATATCGTTCATGGAAATATTGCCGAGCGCCATCCGGTGCAGCTCGGCGCCGCCAGCATTGCCAAAGTCGAAATCCTGGAGGGATTGACGACGGGCGACCAAATCGTCATCTCCGGTACCGATGCGTTTAACGGCGCCCAACGCGTCATCCTAAGTCACTGATCGAATCAACAGTTCCCCTGAGGCCACACCATGCTCAAAATGACTCACCTCTCCAAAGCCTACCGCACTGAAGTCGTCGAGACTTTCGCATTGCGCGACTTCTCGATACACGTGCGTGAAGGCGAGTTCGTCGCGGTGACGGGCCCTTCCGGCTCCGGCAAAACCACATTCTTGACGATCGCCGGGCTCCTCGAAGAGTTCAGCGGCGGTGAGTATCAATTGGACGGTGCCAATGTGCGCGGGCTGAATGACAATCAGCGTTCGAAGCTTCGCAATGAGAAAATCGGCTTCATCTTCCAGGCCTTCAATTTAATTGCCGACCTGAATGTGCAAGACAACATCGACGTGCCGCTGCGCTATCGCGGCTTCAACGGCGCCGAAAGACGCCGGCGCATCCAGGAGGCATTGGGCAGAGTAGGCCTGTCGGCGCGCTCGCGGCACTATCCGGCGGAATTGTCGGGCGGCCAGCAGCAGCGCGTGGCCATCGCCCGCGCGCTCGCCGGATCTCCCCGGCTGCTGCTGGCGGATGAACCGACCGGCAATCTCGACACGCAGATGGCGCGCGGCGTTTTGGATCTACTCGAGGAGCTGCATCGCGACGGCGCGACTATCGTGATGGTCACCCATGATCCAGAGCTCGCGGTCCGCGCGCAGCGCGAGGTGCACATCGTAGACGGTCAGGTCGTGGACTTGGCTGCGCAACCGCGCCTCGTCTCCACGGCGAACGCCGGCACATAGGAGACTGGCGTGTTCAACTACTACTTCGGCCTCGCAGTTCGCAGTCTCAGGCGCAACGTGGTACTCACGGTATTGATGATTGCCGCCATCGGCGTCGGTATTGGCGCTTCGATGACCACGCTGACGGTATTCCGCGCCATGGCCGGCGACCCCATTCCGAACAAGTCGCGGCAGCTGTTCGCGGTGCAAATCGACAATTGGGGGCCGTCAAAAAGCGGAGTAGCCACAGCGGATGACAAGCTGCAGCCGCAGATCAGTTATCCCGACGCCATCGGATTAATGAATGCCCACGCTGCTCTGCGTCAGACGGCGATGTACACCACCGGATTTGGGCTGACCCCATCCAATCCGGATTTGCGACCGTTTCAGGTCCAGACCCGCGCAACCTACACGGATTTTTTCCCGATGTTCGAGGTGCCGTTTCGGTTTGGAGCTGCCTGGACCAGTGACGATGACAAAGGGAATGCCGATGTCGTGGTGATTTCGCGGGAACTGAACGACAAGGTCTTCGGCGGCGCAAACCCAGTCGGCAAGACGTTGAACCTCGACAATCGCGATTATCGTGTGGCGGGCGTGCTCGATACCTGGCAACCAACACCGCAATTTTATGACCTCAACAACAACGCATACGGAAAAATCGAGCAAGCGTTTATTCCATTCACACGCGCGATCGAGAACCAGATGACGAGCTGGGGCAACAACAATTGTCCAGGCGATATAGGGGCGCCAGGATGGGAGGGTCACCTGCAGTCCGAATGCGTTTGGGTACAGTTTTGGGCGGAGCTGCCGACCGATGCGGAAGCTGCTCGCTACCGTTCCGTTCTGAACAACTACGCCGCTGAACAACAGCGCTCGGGACGCTTTCATTGGACCGCGCACACTCGGCTGCGCGACGTACGCGAGTGGCTCACTTTTCAGCACGTCGTTCCCGACGAAGTACGCATCCTGGTGCTGGTGTCGTTTAGTTTTCTCTTGGTTTGCTTGTTGAATGCAATGGGCTTGATGCTCGCCAAAATCATGGGGCGTGCTGGGGACATCGGCGTGCGTCGCGCGCTTGGCGCCAATCGCACCGCGATATTCGGTCAATGTCTGATCGAGGCGGGGGTGATCGGGTTCGCCGGTGGACTCGTAGGGCTTGCGTTGACGGCGATGGGCCTGCTCGGTCTGCGCTCGCTGTTGTCGGAACAAGCCAGTCGCCTGACCCACCTGGGATTCTCGGACATCTTTATCACAGTCCTGATAGCGGTAATTGCGACCACTTTGGCGGGTCTGTACCCCACTTGGCGCGCCGCGCACATTCAACCCGCTTGGCAACTCAAAGCTCAGTAGAGGAAGCACCATGGAACTGCGTCCCATACTCGTCGCCATGCGCCGCAATAAAGTCGGCGCCATCATCATTGCTGTGCAAATCGCGATCACCCTCGCAATCCTGTGCAACGGGCTGTTCATTGTTGAACAGCAGATCACGTTGAGCGAACGTCCGACGGGTGCGGATGAGAGCAATGTTTTCGTCATTAGCAATCAATGGGTAGGTGATCCTCCCAACCTTTCCGCGCTGCTACAGGCTGATCTCGCGGGATTGCGCACGCTGCCGGGGGTGATTGATGCATTCGCCAGCAACTCCTTTCCCTTGAGCAACAGCGGAACGAGCGGGGGGATCAAGCTGACGCCGGATCAGAAAGAGCCCACGGCTCAGACCGCGGTGTACTTCGCGGACGAACATGCCTTGCAATCCTTGGGACTCAATTTGATCGCGGGCCGTAATTTCAATTCGGATGAAATCGCCGATAAGGTCGGTTTCAACGACTTGACGCCGCCTGCGTCCGTGATCATCACAAAAGCGCTGGCCGAGAAGCTGTTTCCGGGCAAAAGCGCGTTGGGCCAATCCATCATCATGCAGCCCGAAAATCATACCATTCGCATCATCGGTATCGTCGGCCGGCTGCAAGTGCCTTGGGTGGAGTCATGGTCCACGAAGTTCAACGACAATTCGATCCTTGAGCCATTTCGGCTCGTTGCGCCGTACGTGCTCTACATAGTGCGCACTCAACCAGGTCAACTTAGGACCGTTTTAAAGACTGCGGAAAAAAAGCTCTTTGATCTCAACCGCGGGCGAATTATGGAAAGGAGTCGGTCGCTGACGGACGCGCGAGTCGAGGTCTATCGAGATCATCGCGGTCTTGCGGTGATTCTCGGCGTGGTTTGCGCGGCGCTGGTGGTGGTTACCGCGTTCGGCATCGTAGGTCTTACCAGTTATTGGGTGGCACAACGGCGACGTCAGATCGGCATTCGCCGTGCGCTTGGCGCAACCCGACATGCCATTATTCAATACTTCCAGACTGAGAATCTGCTGATCGCGGGTGCGGGCGCGGCAATCGGTGTTGCCCTGGCACTATCGTTGAATCTGTGGATGGTCAACGCCTTTGCGATGCAGCGGCTGCATACCAGTTATGCCCTCGTCGGTGCGATAGTCGTGATGATCCTCGGGCAAGCGGCGGTGCTTTGGCCGGCATTCAAAGCGGCATCCATTCCGCCCGCGCTGGCGACGCGGGCCGCTTGACGTCAGCGGGAGCGGGAAACGTGTTCACCTACTATTTTCGTCTCGGCCTGCGCAGCCTCCGACGCAACATCATGTTGACGGTGCTGATGATTGCGGCCATTGCCGTCGGCATCGGTGCCTGCATGACGGCCCTTACGGTATTCCGGGCAATGTCGGGCGACCCCATTCCGCAAAAGTCCACCCAGCTATTTGCGCCGCAGCTCGACAACTGGGGACCGGAGAAGCACAACGGCGGGTCTCCGGACAGCTTGGAGCCCCAGCTTAGCTTCACCGACGTGATGGGATTGATGAAGGCACATGCTGCCAAACGCCAAACCGGCATGTACGCAACCCTGCGGTCGTTGCGGCCGGCGGATCCGAAGCAAAAGCCTACCAAGGTATTTGTGCGTGCGGCCTTTACGGATTTCTTCCCGATGTTCGACGTACCGTTCAAGTATGGCGGTCCGTGGAGCGCGTCGGATGACGAGTCGCGCGCCGCGGTGGTGGTGATCACCAAGGACACCAACGATCGGCTGTTCGGCGGCGCCAACAGCGTCGGCAAGACCATGCGCCTCGACAACGAACCCTATACGGTCAGCGGCGTGCTGGATGACTGGCGCCTTCTGCCGCGCTTCTACGATCTTGCCATCCGACCGTTCGGCGACGGCGACGCCATATTTCTGCCGTTTACGCGCGCGATCGACAAGCATATGGGCAACGTCGGCAGTACCCAATGCAACGGGGATGTCGATCCCGGCTGGGAGGGGCGTCTGAGATCCGACTGCGTATGGCTGCAATTCTGGGTAGAGCTTCCCACCGAAACAGACGTTCGGACTTATCGTGCCTTCCTCAACAACTATGCAGCCGAACAGCAGCACTTGGGCCGATTCCACTGGCCGCCGCATACGCAATTGCGTGATGTGAACCAATGGCTGCAATACCGGAAAATCGTACCCAGTGAAGTGCGCATTCTGATCTTGGTGTCGTTCGGATTTTTGCTGGTCTGTCTGATGAACGCCATGGGGTTGATGCTGGCGAAGGTCATGGGACGTGCGGGCGACATCGGCGTGCGGCGCGCGCTGGGAGCCAGTCGTGGAGCCATTTTCTCGCAGTGTCTGATCGAAACGGGGGTGGTTGGGCTCGTCGGCGGGATATTCGGGCTGATCCTGACCGCATTGGGGTTATGGGCGGCGCGGTCCTTGTTGACCAAGGAATTTGTCGCGCTGGCGCATCTCGATTGGGTGGATACCGGCATTGCCGTGCTGCTGGCCGTGTCGGCCACGGTGCTGGCGGGGCTCTATCCCACGTGGCGGGCGGCGCACGTACAGCCGGCGTGGCAACTCAAAGCACAGTAGGGGATACCATGGAAATGCGTCCGATACTATCCGCCATGCGCCGCAACAAATTCGGCGCCTTCCTCATCGCCATCCAGATGGCGGTCACCTTGGCGTTTCTGGCCAACGCGCTGACGCTGGTTGAGCAGCGCATGGCTTGGAGCAGCAGGCCTACAGGCATGGACGAAGCCGATGTCTTTGTCATGCAGAGCGAGACGGTGGACAACCCCGACGATCTTGCTGCGCGTCAGGCAAGGGACATCGCCAGCTTGCGCGCGCTGACCGGTGTGGTCGATGCCTACACCACGAACATGTACCCCTTGGAAGGCGGCGGATGGATCGAGACCGTGAATTTAGCCGCAGACCAAAAGACTCCTAGCGCGGAAACTGCCCACTACATGGGGGACGAACACGCTTTGCATACCATGGGTCTCAAGCTCATCGCCGGCCGCAATTTTTCCGCCGATGAAATCGCGAATCGCTCGGACAACGAGATACCGCTGCCGAGCGGCTTCATCGTCTCAAAAACACTGGCGGCGAAACTCTTCCCCAACGGTGACGCACTCGGCAAGCCGATTTTCGTCGAGAATGACAAACCCGTGCCCATCATCGGCATCGTAGATCGCTTGCAAGGGCCGATGACGGTCGCCACCGGCCTATACAGTACGTTTGCAGAGAATTCCGTCCTGACACCTTACCGACTGATCGGCGATACCAACGTTTACATGGTGCGCGCGCAACCCGGGCAACTTAATGCCGTCATGAAGTCAGCGGAGGCCAAGCTCTTCGCCATAGACGACAATCGAATCCTTAAATCCAAATCCATGCAGCAAGTTCGCATCGACGCCTACCGCGGCGATCACGGACTCATTGTGCTGCTGAGTGCGATTTGCACGGCATTGCTGGTCGTGACCGCATTTGGAATCATCGGCCTGACCAGCTACTGGGTCGCCCAGCGCCGGCAACAGATTGGTATTCGCCGCGCCTTGGGCGCCACGCGGCGGGCCATCGTGCGCTATTTTCAAACCGAGAACTTCATGATTGCAGCAGCGGGCGCCGCGATCGGCATTGCCTTCGCCATCGCGTTGAACTTGTGGATGGTGCACAGTTTTGAAATGGTCCGCATGGACAACAGCCGCGCGATCGTCGGCGCCCTCGTCATCATGCTGCTCGGTCAGTTCGCGGTGATATGGCCGGCGCTGCGGGCCGCGTCCATTCCACCAGCCCTGGCGACACGCGGCGGGTGACGCTGAATGGGCCAGGTGTGATTCGGTGTCGGCGTGATTCCGTGTGGATGTGATTCCGTGCGGCACCGGCTAACATGTCCATATGCGCACCGTACTGGTCATCGATGACAACCCGGCAGTGGCCCAGGCACTGTCGCTGCTGTTCGGGTTGCATGACATTCGAACGCTGACGGCCTTCACGCCGCAGAAGGGCCTAGGCGTGTTGGCACACGAGCGGGTCGATCTGGTCATCGCCGACATGAATTTCAGTGCCGATACCACTTCCGGACATGAGGGCGCGGCGCTGTTCCGCGCGCTGCGGGCTCAGCAGCCGGATTTACCCGTGGTGCTGCTGACCGCGTGGACCCACTTGGAATCCGCCGTGCAACTGGTAAAGGCGGGCGCGGCGGACTACATCGGCAAGCCCTGGGACAATGACAAGCTGCTGGCGACCGTGGAGAATTTGCTCGAGTTGGCGGAGACGACGCGCGAGCGACAGCGGCTGCAGGATGAGCAGCGCCGCCGACGCCAGCGCTTGGCGGAACAGTACGATCTTTGTGACATCGTATTCGCCTCGGATGCCATGGAGCGGGTCGTGGAACTTGCATGTCGCGTCGCGCGCGCGGATGTTCGCGTCCTCATCAGCGGGCCCAACGGCGCCGGTAAGGAGCGCATCGCGCAGATCGTGCATGCGAATTCGGCACTGCATGCCGGTCCCTTCGTCGCCGTCAACTGCGGGGCGATTCCCGCCGAGCTGATCGAGGCGGAATTGTTCGGCGCCGAGGCGGGCGCCTATACGGGGGCCACCCGGGCACGCACGGGCCGGTTCGAAGCGGCGAACGGCGGAACCTTGTTCCTGGACGAGATCGGCGATCTGCCGCTGGCCGGCCAGGTCAAGTTGCTGCGCGTCCTGGAGACCGGCCAGTTCGAGATGCTGGGCTCGAGCAAGACCAGGACCGCTCGTGTGCGAATTTTGAGTGCGACGAACGCGGATCTGGCTGCCCTGATCCGTGAAGGGCGTTTTCGCGAAGACCTGTATTACCGGCTCAATGTCATCGATATTGCCGTGCCCGCGCTGGCAGATCGGCCGGCCGATATTTTACCGCTCGCGCGCCATTTCCTCGGCGAAGGTTTGCAGTTGAGCGAGGACGCTGCAACGGCGCTCATGGCGCATGACTGGCCGGGCAACGTACGCGAGCTGCGCAATTCGATCGAACGCGCCAAGCTCTTGGCACGCGACAGCGTTGTGGCCGCTGCGGATCTGAATCTGCCGGCCGCAGCGCGCGGAGCACCGCGCGAAACAGAACATTTCAGCAAGGAAGTGCTCGAGGCCAGTTTGCACGAGGCCGGCGGCAATATCAGCCGCGCGGCACAGAGTCTCGGGCTGTCGCGCCAGGCACTCTACCGCCGCTTGGAGCGGTTCAACCTGCGACCCGTCAGCGGCACCTGACCGGGCTCGCCGTGAGCCTCAAAGCTAAGCTGTCGCTCCTGCTGATTTTGATCGTCGCCATGACGGCGGCGGCGACCGAACTTGCCGCGCATTGGTTGAGCGACCCGCTGTTGATCTGGTTGCTGATCTCAGGCGCCGCGCTGCTGCCGGTGCTGTGGCTGGCCGCGCGTGTTTTGCGTCCGATCCAACAATTATTGCGTGCCCTCTCGGGTACGGTGGCGAGCTACCGGGAAGGCGATTTCAGTTTGTCCTTGGTCGCCGACCGCGGTGATGAACTCGGCGAGCTGATGATGGCGCTCAACGAACTGGCGGCGGCCATGCGACAGCAGCGTGCGCACCTGGTGCAGCGAGAGTTGTTGCTGGATACGGTGATGCAGAATTCGCCGGTGGCGCTGGTATTGGTCGATGCCAACGATCGCATCGCCTATGCCAACATTGCCTCGCGGCACCTGCTGAGCGAGGGCCGCAGTCTTCAGGGCTTGAGATTCAAGGATGCATTGACTCGAGCGCCCGCGGCGGTGAGAAGCGCGGCCGCTGAAACGGGCGACAGTTTGTTTTCCGCGGAGATCGAAGGAGTCGAAGAGACTTTTCACCTGTCGCAACGCTCGTTCATCTTGCAGGGACGCACCTTTCGGCTGTATCTCTTGAAGCGGCTGACGCGCGAGCTGTCCCGCCAGGAAGTATCGACGTGGAAGAAGCTCATTCGAGTATTGAGCCACGAGCTCAACAATTCCTTGGGACCGCTGTCCTCGCTGGCACACTCCGGCGCCGAAATCGCGCGGCGCGGTGATTTCGCGTCATTACCTGCGGTTTTTTCCGCGATCGCGGAACGGGCCGCGCACCTGCACCAATTCGTGAGCGGCTACGCGACGTTCGCCAAGTTGCCGGCTCCTCGGCCGGAAACCGTGCAATGGGAACAGTTCGTCGCTGACCTTCGGGGTCAGCAGGCATTTTCGGATGCTTCGCCGCTGCCCGAATTGCCTGGCTGGTTCGACCGAGTGCAAGTCGAGCAGGCGCTCATTAACCTGCTCAAGAATGCGCACGAGGCAGGGGGTGCCGGAGCCGAAGTGCAACTGTCGATCCTCTGCGCCGGCGACAATCAGCACATCGAAGTGCGAGACCGAGGGGCGGGGATGAGTCAGACCGTGCTGGCGCAAGCGTTATTGCCTTTTTACTCGACCAAGCGCAGCGGAACCGGATTGGGGCTGGCTCTTGCCCGCGAGATTGCCGAAGCACACGGCGGCCGGATTCAGTTGGCGAACCGCGAAGGCGGGGGACTGATCGTTGCGCTGGATTTGCCGTGGAGCGCGGATTCTGCGGATGTTACAGTGTCGCGATGATCTCGATCGCTTCGCATCGTTTCTAATCCCCCGTGGGTGTCATCTATGTCGTGCGCCACGGTCAGGCGGCCTTCGGTACCGAGCACTATGATCGACTGACCGAAATCGGCTTTACTCAGGCGCGGCTTCTGGGCGCCTACTTTGCCCGGCGTAATATTCGCTTTGACGCGGTGTTCACCGGCACGCTGCGGCGGCAGACGGAGACCGCGCAAGGCATTTTCGAGGGCCACTCGGAACTCGGATCGCAGCCACCCCAGGAGACTTTTGCAGGTCTGGACGAATACAAACCCGAAGCCGTCATGATGGCGCACACCGGCAATTTCCCGGCACCGGCACCGGCCGCGGCAAGGCGCGATCCTGTCGTGGTACGCGAACACTTTAGGATTTTACGGGAAGCGCTGCTGGCCTGGGCCGAAGACCGTACTTCGCCTGAGGGCATGCCGGTCTGGCAAGCATTTCAGGATGCCGCGGTCGCGGCGCTCATCGAGGCTCGCCGGCGATTTCCCGACGGCCATGTACTCATTGTCAGTTCGGGCGGCCCCATTGCCGCCATCGTGGCCGGCGCCCTCAACGCGCCTCCGGCAACCGCCGTCGAATTGAACCTGCGAATTCGCAACAGCTCGCTCACCGAGTTCGCCTCGACACCGCGGCGCCACCATCTGGTCAGTTTCAACGGGCTTCCGCATCTTGATACGAATTCGGACGCGACGCTGACAACCTATGCCTAGGCCCGATTAGCTGTTATATCCTTTTCAGGATTCGACTTATCTATGGGCGATTGGCTGTCCAAGGATTGCGGCCACCTGCGGCGGAGGTGCCACGTGAGACAAGTCAGCATTTTTCTCGGCGTCTGCGCTCTGGCATGCGCCTTTCGCGTGTCTTCGCAAGAAGTCTCTTCGCAAGAGATCCATTCGCATCCGCCGCCCGAGAAATTGGGTACGGTCTCGTTCCCGACATCGTGCGCGCCGAGCGTCGCGCCTGATTTCCAGCGATCCGTTGCACTGCTGCATTCATTCGCCTACGGCGCTTCGGAACAGTCGTTCCGAAAAGTTGCTGCGGCGGACCCCACTTGTGCCATGGCCCATTGGGGCATTGCCATGTCTTACTATCACCAGCTGTGGAGTCCGCCGGGCCCCAAGGAATTGCGCGACGGCCAAAATGAAATTGAGCAGGCCGGTCATCTCAACGGCGGATCGCCGCGAGAGAAGGGGTTCATCACAGCGACCACCGCTTATTTCACCGATTCAGACCACGTTGCGCCGCAGGTCCGAGCCAAGGCCTATGC
>JALYIH010000074.1 GCA_030775865.1 Pseudomonadota bacterium
CCCAACGCGGCTCACGCGGAATGCTCAGACAGGCTCCTAGAGCCGGCCGTGGGCTAACTGCGCAGAGAAGCTCCGCGAGCGGCGGCGATACAGCGGTGGGCCCGCTCCCAATCGAATGCGGGGCCCGGGTCTGTCTTGCGCCCGGGTGAAATATCGCTGTGTCCTACCATTCGATCGGGGGACAGTCGAGGATATGCATCACAGAGGGCAGCCACAACCTCGGCAAGCGTGTCGTACTGCGCAGCTTCGTAGGGAATCGTGTCGACTCCTTCGAGCTCCACACCGATCGAGAAGTCATTGCAGGCCGCGCGGCCCTCATAGCGGGACTCACCGGCGTGCCACGCTCGATCGGTGAACTTGACGAACTGTGTCAGGCTGCCATCGCGCGCCACGAACAAGTGCGAAGACACCCGCAATCCACCGATTTCGGCAAAATAGGGATGCATATCGAGCGGCAGCGAATTCGTGAAAAGCCGCTCCACCCAAGGACCGCCAAAGTCACCGGGCGGCAGGCTGATGCCATGCACGACAATCAATTCCGCCTCCACTCCGGGAGGGCGAGCATCGCAATTCGGCGAGGCCACCTGAGTGGCGCTTCGCATCAGTCCAGATTCGAGATCGACTTGCAATTTCAACGCCCTCACCGCCGCCGATACGGCCGCTAGCATATGCGACAATCGCGGCCATATGAATGCCAGACTCAAACACGGGCAAGCTTAGATGCGGTTGACGCGCGTGTTCGTCGATGGCGCCTTGTTTCCCGGAAGCACAGTGGACCTGCCGCGAGATACGGGGTCACATTTGGCAAAGGTGCTGCGCGTGCGCAGCGGAGATGAGTTTATTCTCTTCAACGGCGACGGCCGCGAATTTACAGCTGTCATCGAGGCGGTGCGCGGTTCGCACGTCTCGGCATCGATCGGCGCGGCGCGCAGCATCGATCGCGAATCGCCTTTCACGCTCACCCTGGTGCAATGCGTGCCGCGGGGCGATCGCATGGATTTCATCGTGCAAAAGGCCACCGAGCTCGGCGTCGGGTGCATCGCGCCGGTGCTCAGCCAGCGCAGCGTCGTGCGGCTCGGTGAGGCGCAGGCCGCATCGAAGCAGGCGCATTGGCGCGCGGTGGCGGTGAGCGCCTGCGAGCAATGCGGCCGCAACCGGTTGCCCGCCGTGGAGGCGCCGCGGCCGCTGCTGGACTATCTCGGCGCAACTACGCCTAAGGAAACCCCCGGGCTGCTGCGGCTGGTCTTGGAGCCTGAGGGCGCAGCGGCGGCAGCGCAACGGACACAGTTTATCGACAGCCGTGATGCCGGGCCGATCACCGGCGCGGTCATCGCCATTGGCCCCGAGGGCGGCTTCGCGCCTGAGGAACTCGACGCGTTTCAGCTGTCTGGATTCTCGCGCGTGGGGCTTGGCCCTCGCGTGTTGCGAACGGAAACGGCGGCAATCGCCGCGATTGCCCTGTTGCAGGCGCGATTTGGCGACATGGCGGCGGTTTCCCACGATTCGTAGCGAGCTGCAGACTCTTGATGGCGCTACTGGCCGGGCCTATAAGCGACTGACAGATCCTTTCGGCGGGCTGTGCATGAAGTGGATAATTTCGCTGGCGCCGGCCGCGCTGCTATCGGTGTCTTTGATCGCCTTTGGGGGCGGCGGTGGCGGTGGATCGAGCGCATCCGCGGCAGCCGCGCCATCCATAGCGACGCAACCTTCGGATCAGAAGGTGATTGTCGGACGGCCTGCGACGTTCACGGTCTCTGCGACCGGCGGTGCCCAGCTTGTCGCCACGCCGCAGTCGCAGTCAGCGACGCTGTTCCCCTATCCGGGAACCGCACCCAGTGTGTCCGCCAACGGCACATCCACCGGCATCGTGTGGGCGCACGAAAACTCCAATCCCGCGGTGCTCCATGCATACGATGCCGCGAATCTTGCCCACGAGATCTACAACAGCAATCAAGCGGCAGGCAATCGAGACCTATTCGGTGCGGGTAACAAATTCATCACGCCAACGATTGCCGACGGCAAGGTGTTCGTCGGCACCACCAACACGGTGGCTGTCTTCGGACTATTGCACTAGGAGTGGGAACCTGTCTGCCTCACTGTAATACCGAGGTTTCCTCGGCAATCATTTCCTCCAGGCGCTGCAAATCCGGGATCAACGGCGTCTCGTTGACCATGCGCACTTGGCAGATGACAGGCGATCGCTCTGGGAAGCTGCGGGATGCATCGGCACGCACGACATCGGCGTTGACGCGCACCAATTGCGGAAATCCTTGCGTCAGCATGCCGAAATAGCCGGCCTTCACTTGGCCGCCGGCGGCATGGAAGATCACGATTCGAGTTCGAGTGGAGATGCTGGGCAGGGGCTGTCCCATCGCTCCTTCAAACGAAACCACCGGTACGTTGCGGCCGTTCCAACTCACAACGCCGGCGTACCAAGGCGGGGCGTTGGTCATTTCCGCCGGGGCCTGATAACCGATGACCTCGGCGACGCAGGCGCGCGGCACGATCAATCGCTCCCCGGCCAGGGGCACCAGCAAGCTGTACAGTTCGTCGCGCAATTCGGACACGGGGCTTCTACCGCGCGACGGAGCTGCGGCGATTGACGAGCGGCTCGATGGCATCGAGCAGCTGGCTTTCTTGGTAGGGCTTGCCTAGATAATCGTCCACGCCGAGCTCGATAGCTCGTGCGCGGTGTTTCTCGCTCACCCGTGACGTGATCATCACGATCGGAATGTCCTTCAGGCGCGGATCATTGCGCACGTGCGCCGCCACTTCGTAGCCGTCCATGCGCGGCATTTCGATGTCCAGCAATATGATATCCGGCAGATTCTCCTGCAGCAGCGACACGGCATCAACGCCGTCTTTGGCGGTCAGCACACGCATGCCGTTGCGTTCCAGCAGGCGCTGCGTCACGCGTCGCACGGTGATCGAGTCGTCCACGACCAGGGCGAAAGTGCGCCGGTCGCGTTGATCGAGGACTACCGTTTCAGTGGGGCGCGCGCGCCATTCCGAGCGCACCAGTGAGCCCATGTCCAGGATCAGGACGATGCGTCCATCGCCCAAAATCGTAGCGCCGGCAATGCCGCGGATGGCTGATATTTGCGGCCCCAGAGATTTCACCACGATTTCCCGGCTGCCGACCAGTTCGTCGGTGACCAGCGCCGTGGAATGTTCGCCCGCTCGAATCAGCACCACTGACATCGACACATCCAAGTCCGGCAGACGCGTGGCACCCAGGCCTACGAACGAGCCGAGATGTTGAAAGCGATATTTCTGGCCGCCGTATTCGAACAGCGGCGCGTCCTTCCCCAAATGCCTGGCCACGATATTTCTCGGCAGCCGCACCACGCCTTCCACCGTCGCCAACGGCAATGCATAAGTCTCTTCCGCGACGCGCACGATCAGCGCCTGGCTGATGGCCAGCGTGAACGGCAGGCGAATCGTGAATCGCGATCCCTTGCCATGGGTCGAATCGATGAACAACCCACCGCCCAGTTTTTTGACTTCAGTCGCCACGACGTCCATGCCGACACCGCGGCCCGCCGCTTGCGTGACATGGCCGGCCGTGCTGAAACCCGGCTCCAATATGAGTTGGACGGCTTCCTCGTCGGTGAGTTTCGCGTGGGCGTCGATCAGTCCGAGCGCAACGGCCTTTTCGCGGATGAGCTTGACGTTGATGCCGGCGCCGTCGTCCGCCACCACGATGACTATTTCCGCGCCGTCGCGCTCCAAACTGATCGAAATTCGGCCGACATCCGGCTTGCCGAGCAAGGATCTTCGATCCGGCGTTTCAATGCCGTGCACCACGGAGTTGCGAAGCATGTGCTCCAGCGGCGCAACCATTCGCTCCAACATCTGGCGATCGAGTTCCGCAGCCGCGCCCTGCACGGCGAGTTCCGCACGCTTGCCGGTATCGTTCGCGGCTTGGCGCACCAATCGCGTCAAGCGTTGCACGTGGCGCTGGAAGGGAACCATGCGCGTGCGCATCAGGCTGTTCTGCAGTTCGGTAATGACTCGCGCCTGTTGCGTCAAGAGGCTTTGCGCCTCGCGCGTCAATGTCTCGAGCAGGCCCTGAATGCTGGCAACATCGCCCGATGTTTCAGCAAGCGCGCGCGAGAACTGCTGCAAGGCAGAGTATCGGTCCAGTTCGAGGGGATCGAAGTCGTCACGCCGCGGCTCGATGTCTTGATGCCGATTCAGCACCTGCGCCTCGGTCTCGATTTCCAGCCCGCGCAGTTGTTCCTTCAAGCGCGTCACCGTGCGCGCCAACTCCGCCAGATTGAAATCGATCGAGTTCACCTGCTGATCGAGGCGGGCGCGGAAAATGCTGACCTCGCCGGCATTGTTGAGCATGGTATCGAGCAGATCCGCATCCACGCGCGCCATCTCCACTCGCTCCGCCGGCGCTGCCTCGCGGCCCGGCAATACCGGCGCGCTGCTCAGTTCCAGGCTCGAAACATCTGCGTTCGCGGCTGCCGGCTGAGGCAAGCGTTCCGGCGCTGCCGCGCGAGCCGGCACCGGGGCTGCTGTG
>JALYIH010000075.1 GCA_030775865.1 Pseudomonadota bacterium
AATCGTTTCCATGCATAACACCCCGGTGCTCTCCTGTGCTGCCTGAACGACAACACAGGGTACGGGGTGGTCAATTTTGGACGCCGGTTTTGCCCCTTACCTGGTCAGAATTGCACGCCTGTCCACAAACATGATGCTCTCGTCGTCACCAGTCGCATCGTCGATGGGCATCCGATCGTCGTGAGCCGATATGGCGACGACGTGTGGCTCACCGTCGGCCAGCCTACCAATCAACCTCGCGCCGCCCAGATCCTCGCGTTGAGCCGGCTCTTCGCGGAGCGATGAAGGCGATCGTGCATCGCTACATGCAGCGGGGGCGTGAGGGTCAAAAAGCGTCCGTCCGATCGCGCCATCGTGAAGCTGCTGCGAGATGCTGTCCCCTTTCTGACCTATTTGGACAGCCTGCACATCGTGAGGCTGGCCGACGTGACGCCGCAGGTTTGCTGGAGCTATGTCGAGGCGTGCCGGCAACTCCGGCGGTTCAATGGCGGCTTCGAAAAGCCACTGAAGTCGTCGGCGCTGGGGCACCGCCTGGGTGTCGTCGAAGCGCTCTACGAGCTCAGCCAGCACACCGACGACGCGATGCCATCGCATCCATGGCCGTCCGCATCCTACTCGCACGTCGCGGGTCTTACTGGGCGAGGCACGGGCGATAGTGGTGGAAACACGCCGCTCATGCCGGACAATGTGTTTGCGACGCTCTTCCAGAAGGCGTGGGCGCTCGTGGAAAACGCCACCGCTGTGCTCGAGGTCCGGGCCGCCTGGCTTCTCGTAAAGAAAGAGCGCGGCCAAAGCTGGAGCGCCGAAGAGGGAAGCTACGAACTCCGGTGCTTCGTCAAGGCACGGACATGGCCTGGTGCAGGCGCATTCAACCGGGTGCTGCATGAGCTGCGAACCGCGTGCTACATCGTGGTGGCAAGCCTTTCCGGCTGCCGAAGTCACGAACTCGCGTTCATCCAATCTGGTGCTTACTACAGCACCTCGTCCAGCGGCGGTCGCGTCGACGGTGAAAACGAGACCTACTGGAGGGTGCGCTCGCAGTCAACCAAAACCGGCGAGGGTCACACCGAGTGGATGATTCCTGAAGCTGCAACGGTCGCATTGCGCACGATGGAGCACTGGGCGGAGCCATATCAGGAACAGATTGAAGCCGAGATTGCGTCGCGCCGTGCCAAAGATCCGCGCGATTCCGAGATCGCTGAAGCGCTACGACACGGACATGCATTATTCCTCGCCGCAGAGCCCCGCCGATCAAATCAGGTGCGCACGCTCTCATTGCAACAGATGAACAAGGATCTGAAGGTCTATCGAGGCCTCCACGATCACCTCAATGAGGTGGTGATTAAGTGCGACGACATCGGCGACGGCGGGTTTAAGCTCGTGCGACGCGACCTGGATCGTTGCCGCAAAGTTCTACAGGGATTGGGGCAGGACGTTCCGGAGCTTGACCATGAGTGACACTCGGAAGACCGCTGAGACGCGTGAGAAAGACTTGCGCTTGGCAATGTTCCGCATCAAACGGGGCCGGTCTCACACGGGTGCTACTCGAGTAACCATTGCGGGCGTCGCGCGCGAGGCGGGTGTCTCGCCGGCGTTGATCCACAACCACTACCCTACTATCGCGGATGCTATTCGCGTGGAACAGGGCCGCGATAGCCGTGCCCAACGTGACGCGAAGCACGACGATCTTAAGAAGGAGCGCGAGCGCGAGCGCGAATTGAGACAAGAGGTCGCGGATCTGCGCGCTGCCGTGGCGAGACTGAGCTCAATCAACGAGGTTTTGATGGCAGAGAATGAGGCCCTGCGATCGACGCTCGATCAGAAGGTGGTCGCCCTCAATCCACCAAAATCGCGGCTGCGCAGAACCCGTCCCGCTTCCACGCGAGTTGCCGAGTAACGCGTCCCGGGATCCCGATTCCGATTTCTCCGAAGCCACGCTCCGCAAGAGGGAGAAGCAGGCTCCGACCGATCTGGTTTGACGACACGGTTGCGGCAAGGCGAGCATGGATTAGATTTTCGCTTTCTCCACAAAAATCCGGCACGTCATTTTTTTGCGCGACATGCATGCATCAGCCAACGACGCCTGCTACCCTTTCACTATGTGCGGTCGCTACGTATTCCCGGATGAAGCCTCAATCGAGCGAGAGTTCCATCTCGTGCATGCCGAATGGCAGTTCCCTTCGAGCTTTAACGTGGCTCCGACGCAGTCAGTCCCGATTGTTCGTAACATCGATGGCGCGCGCCGCGGGGCGTTGATGCGATGGGGATTGATTCCGTTCTTCGCTCGCGGCGTTCCACCGAAATACAGCACAATCAATGCTCGAGTAGAGACAGTCCAAACCGCGGCTAGCTATCGTGGCCCATGGAAGCGCGGCCAGCGGTGCTTGGTCATTGCGCGAGGTTTCTACGAATGGCAGGTACAAACGGATGGTAAGACCAAGATTCCATTTTACATACACACAAACGATCAAGAAATTTTTGCTTTCGCTGGATTGTGGGATTCATCGAAAACGGACACGGGCGAGTATATTGAATCGGTGACGCATATCACGCTGCCGGCAAACAGCTTGATTGGCGAGATTCACAACACGAAGCATAGAATGCCGGCAATTCTCGAGAAGGCCGACCGTGACGCTTGGTTATCGGGAACTCCCGAGGAAGCGTGGGAGGCACTCGTCCCGTATCCGGACGACCTGATGGTAGCGTGGCCGGTCAGCACTCGAGTGAACACTCCTGGAAATAACGACGCGACGCTGATTGAGCCGATGTTGGTTCAGAACAGGTGATTGACTGCTATGTACTCTGCGGTCCATCGTGGCCGGCCGCTTCCAAGCAGTGAAATCGCGAACTTTCCTTTGCGGAAACGTTTTCGGCTTGAATTAGCTCCACCTCTTTCTGACCGACAGATCTCTTTCGCGCCGACCAAGAACTCACGCTTAGGTGCCGGCGATGCCGGCGACGACGACGCTCGCGCCGTCACACACGGAGATTACGGAGTCCTTACGCTCATCATTTAGAATCGTATTGAGCGTGCGTCTAAGGTTCTAACAATATTTCTATTGCTTTGCTTTGACTTCAACGATCATGTGCCGTAGGGTTAAGGCCGTTAACCGATAGAGGAGAGGGATCTCGCTTGATACGGATATCTCCTTCCTGCTAGCTAACGGATAGTAGCAATTCATCAACGACGAAGAAGTGGGCTTGCCGCGCGACGCGGGGATTGCCGTGTGTGGCTGAGAAATGCCAGCCGCAAGCCCTTTCCCGGTCCGCGGACCTTGGATGGCGTATTTCAAAAAGGAGATTCAGGATGTGGTCTATTAGGACATCGGCACTTGCAACCCTTCGAAGCAACAATATGGCGGCCGCGAGGCGCACGAGGGATATTCTTTCTGCGGGACTTTGCTTGTCTGCACTTCTAGCGGCCGCCTCTGCTCAAGCGGTGTGTTTACCAGGAAGTTATAACGGCTCAGTACCCGTTGGCAATATCACGTCAGGACAACGGGTTTGCTACCCGTCGCAGTCGGGCGGCCCGCAAGGCTGCGTAATTCTCACTTTTGCAAGCAGCCATGCATGGGGCACATTCAGCCAAACAGTTCAGACATTTCCGCCTAACTATAGTTGCCCTACGGGAGGTTCGAGGGGCTATTTTGTAACTTTCACGGGCATTCTCGGTGGCACCGGATATACGCGCCCGAAATGGCAGGTCGTGGGGCTTACATATGCACCCCCTGGCATGCATAGCAGCGTCACTTACTCAAGCGGGTTTCTTAACGGCACGAGCGTGTCGACCAATCAGTCGTTCGTTAACAATGTAACTTTGAAGGTCACGAACTCGGGCAACTTCATTACACCCGTCGGGATTAGTGGGAGCGCTAGTGGAAGCGTCAGCGTCGGATGGAGTCAAGAGACTGATAGTTCAAGTTCGCTGGCAATCCAAAACCAAGATTCCTCTGGGCTCGTAGTACCTGGGCCGGTTTCCTCGGCAGCTGGCGTCGATCATAACTACGATATTGTGTATGTGTGGATTAACCCGGAACTCTCTTACACGGTTTTTCCAGGAAGCGAGGTGGATTTTGCTGGGGTCGCCTACGATCAGCGAGACACGGTGACTGGAATGGACGTAGTGCCACTTACTATCGGCCAGCTAAATGGCGCGCAAACAATTCCAAGTGATCTGCAGGCGCGCATAGGGCGCACGTGGGATACGGTATTGGGGGGGCTAACCCCGACTGACTTCGCAGCGATCATGGCAGTGGATCCGTTTGTCAAGAATCCATCCTTTAACCCTAATACGGATACATCAGGTCGCTTCGAGTTTCCCGGAGTGAATAACTCCCCGCGAGATTTGATCATAAATTATATCCCTGCGGCGGCCGGCGAACAGCCTTCGACCTCAACTTATACATCACTCTATAACAGCACTAGCACCATCGGGCAGGGCGCGAAGAGTACGTTCACGCTCGGCATTTCATTCGATGGGTCGGTAAGTTTTGTGAACGCTGTGAAAACGGAGATTTCTGTATCCAATACGATGACAACAACCAATCAATGGAGTCACGCTGTGGGCGGTGGAACCTCCCAGACGGCAAACTTCAGCATTGTAGGGCCCGCATCGACAGACAATTACAGCGGACCGACCGCGCTGCAGGTTTGGAAAGATAACATCTACGGAACTTTCATGTTCTTTCCTGAGAATTAGCTTTCACTGATCAAATGTTCGATTATGGAGGGACCCGGAAGGGTTCCCTCCCCTTTTCAATCTTATTGCGGTGCCAGCGGCCCTTGTCCGCAACGATAAATGATGCCAGTCCACCCAGTATTGACCGCTGTTGTATTCAATACGGTGTTTCCGCCGGCTCCAATCGCCTGATTCTTCATCTGATCGTAAACTGCTTGCAAATTGCCAGCTCGAATCCGACCGTCAATGTTGCCTACTGCCATACATGTCTTTACGTCGTCTGGGCTTGTTGTCATTGTCACCTGGGCTGCGCCTGGTGCGAGCGGGACAGTGCCCAGGCATCCAGTCAAAGAAGCGATGCCGAGTGCAAAGAATATAGGAAATGCCAGTCGTCTCATGAATCCCCCTCTAAAACAACATCCTGATTACATTCATGCCTATATATCACGAAAAAGCATGGTGGCCAGATGTGCCTCACGTCTTTCCAGCAAATTAGGTCCAGTTGCAGGGTGGCGAGAATATTTGGTTCGATTCACTCAGGCCAAATTGGAGCGATGTAAAATGCTGTATCTGTATCCCGCAGCCGGTCTTAGGTCACGAACTCTGTTGGGAGCGGTGTCGAAGTACCTTCTTACAGCCTTTGCCGGTGCGCTAGTGGGTTGCGCTGGCGGGTCCGCAACACCCGCAGTAACAGAGCTGGCCCCACTCTTTGAGACACCGGGATAAGTGGAAACTCCGCTCATTACAGGCGAGGATATCGCTTTAAAGGAAGGAGAGCCATGACGAAGAGATCCCGCCGCAATCACTCTGCGGCCTTTAAAGCTAAAGTAGCATTGTCTGCCATCAAGGGGGAAGAAACCTTGGCGCAGTTGGCAACGCGATACGATGTTCATGCGAATCAGATCGTGCAATGGAAGAACCAGTTGCTGGAACGAGCGGCTGATGTTTTTGGAGGACCAGGGCAGTCCGCGGAATCAGGCCCTGACATCAAGACTCTGCATGCGAAAATCGGACAACTCGCGCTTGAGAATGATTTTTCATATGGTCCTCTTCTTGTCAACAAGCAAATAGATGCCCATCGTGGTACCACGATCCGGATCTTCTGACGAATGAGTAACGCGGCGAGCGAGCTATTTATCGACGATGGATCAAGCTCATATTCGCGCATTGGTTAGCGGCATTTCAATTTTCGTCACGGGGCTGCCTCTCTCTTAGATCGGAGATCATCGCTACGTCACGATGCTCACAAAAAAATCACGAGGATTCCCCTATCGCGCCCGCTCACCGCGTTACCGATTCGCCAGGGTCGTGGATACAAAACCTCCCTATTCGGAACTTCTTACAGCAACTTGCCGTCCGATATCCCAGATAAAGCCGCACAGCTCGCGGGCGATAGCCGCGGTAACCTTGTTGTGATGAACGCCGCGTGCCCGCAGCCGGCGAAATCTCGCACAAAGCCGAATCTGGGCCTTCCAGGCGGTTGCCACGATGTGCTGCGGCTGCCCTTCGAGTCGTGGCTGCAGCGATTCTCCAATGCGAGCGGCAAAGCGGTAGTTCCATGCCGCTTCAACCAAGATGCGCCGGACGTGTGTATTGCCGGTCTTGGTGAGCCGCCACGGTGGCGTGTTGGCCCGCTCGAATGCTCGCTCGGGACCAGGCCGAGATATCCCATCAATTCTCGGGGATGGGGGAAGCGGCGGAGATCCCCGAGTTCGGTGATAATGGTCACGGCGGACAGCAAGTCGATGCCGCGCAAGGTCATCAGCGCCTGGACCACCGGCAACGAGCGCCACGACTGAACCTGAGTTCGCAAAGCTGTTTCCAGGCGCTCGACGCACTCGGTACGCACATGGACAGCCAGCCGATACTCCGTGAACGCGATATGGTGGGCGGGATCCGCAAACTTGATCTTGGACAGAAATAACTGATGTGTTGGTCCCCACCGGCGGCCGGTGTAGGAATGGCCTTGTCGGAGCAAGAAGGACCGCAATCGTTGGCGCGCCCGCCCGCGATCATGCATTGCGTCCTCGCGAGTCCGTACGAGATCACGAATTGCCTCGTCCTTCGGCTCCGGAACGACGATGGGCGTGAGCTCGGCGGACCGCAACAAGCGCGCTAGCAGCAAAGCGTCACGGCGATCAGTTTTGATCCTGTCAGCTGGTTGACGGGCGACTCGCGACGGCGCAATCACATCGGTCGCGTATCCTTTTTGCCGCAGGGACCTCACGAGGCCGTAACCACATGGCCCAGCTTCATGACAAACACTCAGTTCCTCCGGCTTACCAATCTTCGCAAGAGCCTTGGTCAGCGAGATCACGCTGTAGCCGGTTGTTCCCAGAAACCGCGGCAGTTCGCTAAAATCGGCGTTCGCGTACGCAATGGCGATCGAGTCTTTATGCACATCCAATCCAACAAAGGTCTTGATATTTGCTCTCACGATCGATCCTCCTCTGATGATCTCTCCAAGATATCAACGAAGACCATATTGTCTTAGCAGGCGCGCTCGGACGGTCACCCGGATCGAGCGCCAAGCGATGATCAACCCGAACCATGGATTGAGCCTGACGCGCCAGGCGCAGCTCCTGGAGTTGTCGCGCGCCTCGCTGTATTACGAGCCCGTGGGGACGAGCGATGAGGATCTGCGGCTCATGCGCCGCATCGATGAATTGCACCTGCAGTGGCCATTTCTCGGCAGCCGCATGCTGCGTGACAAGCTGCGTTTGGAGGGCATCTGTGTCGGTCGCAAACATGTGGCCACGCTCATGCGAAAGACGGGCATTGAAGCGATTTACCGCCGCGCCAACACCAGCCGACGGCATCCGCAAAACAAAATCTATCCGTACCTGCTGCGAAATCTCACCATCGATCGCCCGAATCAAGTGTGGGCGACCGACGTGAGCTACATCCCGATGGCGCGTGGCTTTGTGTACCTCGTCGCCGTGATGGACTGGTACAGCCGCCGGGTCTTGAGCTGGCGGATCTCCAACAGCATGACCGCGGACTTTTGTGTCGAGGCACTCGAGGAAGCGATTGCACGGTACGGTGCGCCGGAAATCTTCAACACCGACCAAGGCTCGCAATTTACCGCGGCAAACTTCATCGCGGTGCTTGATCGAAACAAGATCCGCATCAGCATGGACGGACGCGGCGCATGGCGCGACAACGTCTTCGTGGAAAGGCTGTGGCGCTCGGTCAAGTACGAAGAGGTCTATCTGCACGCGTACGACAGTGTCGCTGCGGCCATGTCACCGATCGGCATAAAAGAGCCGGGGATGATCGGCTTAATGGAGCCAGTTTTAGGTAGCTAAAACAGACATCCCAGAGGGGTTAAGAATGGGCAGGTTTTGAGGCGTTGGCAAGCTTCGGTTTGCTGGGAGGCGGAGCGACTTTGGGACTTCGGCCTGACGGCCCTTCGAGTTCGATGCAGTAGGCGTTGTGGCGGAGCCGATCGACGGTGGCTGAGGCGAGCAGGCGATTATTGGGGAAGGCCTGGTCCCACTCGGTGAAATCCAAATTGCTGGTCACAATCGTGGAGGCGCGTTCATAGCGTTCGGCGATCAAGTCGTGCAGATCCTCGTCCTGTGGCGGGCGCAGGGGCTTGAGCCCGAAATCATCGATGATGAGGAGCGGCACCCGAGCGAGGGTTGCGAGCTTGCGTTCGTAGGCGCCGGTGGCACGAGCGGCGTTGAGGGTGGCGACGAGTTGCGCGCAACTGGTGAACACGACATCGACGCCGCGGCGGATGGCGCAGTGGCCGAGAGCCTGCGCGAGATGGCTTTTGCCAACGCCGACCTGACCGACGATGAGCACGGGTGCGTGCTCGGCGAGGTAGCGGTTGGTGGCCAGATCGTGGACGAGCGCGCGGTTGAGCTTCGGCAGTCGATCGAAGTCGAACTGATCGAGGGTCTTCTGGGTGCGGAACGATGCACGGCGCAGGCGGGAAGTGAACTTCTTCTGCTCTCGTCGTGCGATCTCGTCCTGGATGAGCAAGGCGAGAAAGTCGGTGTACGCGAGCTTCAGATCGATCGCTTCGCGATTACGGGCCTCGAGAGAGTCGAGGATGCCGGAGAGGCGCAGTTGCTTGAGTAGCGGACCGAGTTCAGGGATAGGGTTCATCAAAGGCTCCTTGAGAAGTTAACGGACAGGGAAAAAACAGGTACCAAGCGATTAATGTCGAGTCTTGTCATCGGCATCGAGATTGAAGGTGAATAGCGTCTGGGCGTCGCGCTGAAAGCGAGCGTCGCGACCGTATACAAAATCGCTGTCAGCACGCTGGGCCGGTAGTGGCAACCGATCGAACCCACCGGCGAGGATGGTCTTGACGGTGCGGTATGAGGGCGAGGCATGTGTCAGGGCCCGCATACACGCGGCTTCGAGCCGTTGGCGGCCGTAGGTATCGGCGAGACGCAATACGTTTTGCGCACTGCGCAGGCGCTCGAGAATCCGGTCGCTCAACAGCTGATCGATCAGCGCTGCGCAGCTCGGTCCGATGTCAGCCGCTTGTTGCAAGCACCAATGCCGGTCGTGGGCGAAGAAGGCACGCGCCTCGGGCGGCAAGTGATCGGGGTTGGTGCGCCGACCGCCGGGGCTGCGACAGCGCAGATGGGTGGCGACGAGGCGGTAGTCCTGGAAAATCGCGACGGTCAGGTCCGTAGCGCGCAGCCACAGCGTCTCGCCGACCAGGCTGAACGGCGCGGAGTACAGGCTGTAGTTGAACTTCACATGGCAGTCGCGGTGCAGGCTCAGTCGGTGCCACGAGCCCAAATCCGGCGCCACCGCCGGCAGCGGCTGCATCAGCGGCTTCTCGACCGCGAACAGCTCGAGTGGCCGCTCGCGCGTCGTGCCATGAATACGGACGCCGGCTTCCTCGGTGACCCACCGACGAGCCTGGGCGTTCAGATCCGCCAAGTCACGGAAGAGGCGCGTGGGCAGAAAGTTGCCCTTCACGTATTTGACGCCGGCCTCGACGATACCCTTCTTGGCAGGATCGGCCGGCGGGCACGGATCAATCTTGAACTGGTACCCTTCGGCGCACTCGGCGTACGCGCGCTGCACGAGCGGATCGCGAATACAGGCTCGCGTAATCGCGCACTTCGGGTTGTCGATGATGAGCCGACGCGGGACCTGACCGAACCACTCGAATGCCCGACGGTGCAGCCCGAGCCAGGTCGGAACGCTCTGATCGAACACGAACTCCACGTACTGGTGGCGCGAGAAGCACAGCGTCATCACGAACGCCCACGCGCGGCGCAGCTGCTGGCGTTCGGGATCGAACAGAAAGGGACCGGCGCCGAAATCGAGCTGCGCCGCTTCGCCGGGCGCGAAGCTCAGTCGTACGGTCGTCGCTGGCGGCGCGCTGGCATGAATCTGCGCGAGCATGCGCCGGACCGCGGAATAGCTGCCGCGAAATCCGTGCTCGCGCCACAACGCAGCGTGGATCGCCACGCCACCGACCCCTTGTCCGACCCAGCGTTCGACTCGAGCGCGATACGGTTCAACGCTTGAGATCGTGCTGCTGGCGCGACGGGGGGCGCTGAGGGCGGCGGCGATCGCGGCGTCATCCGGCAGCGCCACCTCGACCTTGAGCCAGCCTCGAGCGTCGGCCAGAAGCCGAAAAACAGCGACCTTCGGTCGCCCCATCAGCCCCGAGCGGGCAATGTCCCGATCTGAATCGCCCTGCCGCAATCGCAGCAAGACCTGACGATACTGAAACATCTCGAATCTCCTTCGGCCCATCGCACTCCCCAACGACAAAAAAGTCGTCAGGTTAGCTTCTGGCCGCTAGTTCGAGATGCCTGTCTTACCCCTGAAACTGGCTCCAATATGCCGATCAGCGAGTGGCTCCATTATGCCGATCACGCCCTGGCCTCATTACGCCGATCATCCGCTGGCTCTAATATGCCGATCACCCCTTGGCTCCTATATGCCGGTCGGTGACAGGCCAAGGCCGGCATCGGTCGCTACTTTGCGTTCTACAACGGCGAGCGCCCGCACACGGCGCTTGACCGCAACACGCCTGATAACGTTTACTTCGATTGTCAGCCGCTCGCGGCGGCTGCATAACCCGCGGAGTTCCACTCATCTCGACCGCGCATTTTGTCTAAATTTGCGGGACCACCTCTGCAGCTCGGCTTGTTCGATGAGCGCAATCTCTTTGAGTTCTCGCATCCGGACTTTCCCAACGAACGGTTGATGGCGTACCGCAATGTCGATCTCGGTAAACTCCGTGCGCACAAGCGCCAGGCGCTGCTCGAGGCGACGTAGAAGGAACTTCTGAAAGTCCACGCCCGCATCGAGAACGGCTCGCTTGTCGGTCGCCACAGCCATAGGACGAAAACAGTTAGCGCCGATATGCCCTTGAATCGGCATCGTTTATCTGCAACTAACGGTTAGGAAGGCACCTAGAGCGTTGTACAGACCCGGGAATTGCTTATCGTATTGGGCAGGCTTGCCGGCAGGCCGGCAGGCCGGCAGTGATAGCGCATCGGCGTCAAAAGATTCTGCCCATCCTTGCGGACGATGACGCCGCCATAGACAAAAGGGAAAATGCGATTGTCATCCGGTTTCAGGTCCGAACTGCGCATGCCGGAGAGTTTCGTCGACAACGCCGCGATCTTACTGGTCGCAATCCGCACTTCCTCGCGCACCTTCTTCGTCTCCTTTTCCTTGAGCGATCGCTGCGCATTAACCAGCCGCATCTTTTGCGCAAACAGATCCCGCTGGATCTTCGTCGCCGCATTGGAGCGATGCGCATCGATCGCCGCCTTGATCCGCCGCTCTTGATCGTTTGCCGGTTCGTCGAAATTCGCCTCAAACCCCCGCGAGACATTGATCGTCGGATCCTCGACCCGCCGGAAGAACAGCTTCTCGACTTCCGCGTAGTCCATGCTGATTCCCAGCTGCCGGCTGAGCTTGCGGGCCATCTGCACGACTTGCGCGGAATAACACATCGCCAAATTCTACGCCGCGCGAGCACAGTTGAAGGAGTTTCGAGGCGGCCTGGTGCAGGATCTGCTGGATTTGTTCGCCGGGTCCCCCCGCCTGCTTGTCTCCAACCTTCTCGAAACGGGCACGATTACCTTAAGGGACCTCAAGGCCCTTCAAAACGCATCGCCAAACGGCAAGGGCAGCCGCAACCGTGGGGGAGAAGGTTAACGCACGTGCACATCACACACCCGATCTATTACTTTGAAGTACACCTGGTCTTCAAGGACGGTGCCGGATACGACACCGGCAAGCTGCTTGATTCGGTGAAGGGTCACTACGGAGAATATTAGTGGCGCTTCCTGCTAGACGAATGCCGCTCAATCACTGCGCCTTGGCCCAGGCAAGACCGTCCGCTCCTTGCCGCGCAGCGATGAACGTATGCACTTTCCATTCCGACAAATCGATGGCGGCAACTTTGCCGCTCTCGTTACACGAAACGTAAGCAACCTTCCCATCGGGACGCGTCAAAATTTCCTGTGGGGTACTTAAGACGTCGATGCGACGAACAACCTGCATGCCGTCCAAATCGACTACCGCCACCTGGTTCGCGGAGGGAATCGCCACCAATAGCCAGCGGCCGTCCAAGGTTGGCGCGGTCCCATAACCCACAGCCGGCAGCGCAACCCAGGCCTTCACTCGATTCGATTCTGTGTCAATCACGGCGAGTTGCGGCTTGATCTGGTCCGACGTAAATACCAGCTTGTCGTCATTCGAGACGGAGATCCGCTGCACTGCTCCGGACACCGGAATTATCGCAACCAGCTTTCTCACCGTCATGTCGAGGACCGAGACGGTGCCCGGCCCAACATTGGCGGTATAACCGCGCCGACCGTCGTGCGACAGAGCCAGCATGTGGGATTGCGCCTGTCCCGTAGGAATTGCGCCCACAATTTTTCTCGCCTTCGGATCGATCACGGTCACGCTATTGTCGAGTTCCGTTGTGACGTAGAGCAGTCCTGATGCAGGGTCGAACACGGCAAAGTGCGGCCGGACGCCATGGCCAAAGTCGACCCGTCCGACAATCTTGCGCGATGGCAGATCGATGATGAGCAACTGACGCCCATCAATACCCGGACTGCCGACACCGGCGCTGCCGTAAATCGGCATGTAAGCCGTCCGACCATCGGGGGCCGCCGCAATCTCGTGGCCCCAAACTCTAGGGAGGTTCTCGGCGACAATTCCAATCTCTTTTCCCGACACGGGATCGACGACACTCAAGTTCCTGTCGCCTTGATTGACGACCAGCAAGAACTGGCCATGGGCGCTAAAACAATACCCGAAGAGCAAAAGTGGGTAAAACAAGTGTTTTAGCATGACGCGATGAGTATACGCCTTCGGCCCCCGCTCTCCCGATTGAGGCACGACTACCCTTGGGATCGGTATAATCGCGACCCCATGAAATCCCGACTCCGCATCGGCACGGCCGCCGCTATCATTTGCCTAACCCTGATTTCCTGGTCAAGCGCGCAAGCGCCCGAGCCCAATGGCGCGGGCGTGAGGCCAGGAGTGCTCCCGCGAAGCTGGCAGACGAGCGGCCCACATTGCGAGGACAAGCCGCAATTTCAAGTCAACGCCTACAACGATGACCTCTTCATCCTTCGCGAGTCAGGCTGCTCCAACTATGAAAAGCCGTTTTTGTTCCTCATCTTTGGCCGGGACAAAGTGCTGCTGCTTGACACAGGCGCCGGGAAGACCGATGTGGCCCAAGTCGTCAAAGGTCTCATCGACAGCTGGTTGAAGCGCAATGATCGCAGCACCATTGATCTTGTCGTTGCACACACGCATGCCCATGGGGACCATATTGCAGGTGATGGCGAGTTGGCTAAGCTTCCCCATACGACTGTCGTGGCGCCGAACCCCGCTGCGGTTCAAGCCTTTTTCAAGTTCCGCAACTGGCCCGTGGAAGTCTCTACTTATGATCTAGGGCAGAGGGCTCTGGACATCATTCCGATACCAGGGCATGAGCCCTCATCAATTGCGATCTACGATCGCCAGACTGCGATTCTTTTTACCGGCGACACCCTCTATCCAGGACGGCTGTACGTGCACGATGCCTCCGCATTTGCCTCGAGCGTGCAGCGGCTCGTTGATTTCACTCACGGAAAGATCGTTGCCCATCTGCTCGGCAATCACGTCGAGCAAACTCGGACACCGTACCTGGACTACGCCATCGGAACGGTCTACCAGCCCGATGAGCACTCGTTGGAGCTTGGTCGCGCCCACCTTCTCGAGCTCAACGAGGCCATGCGGGAGATGAACGGCCAAGTCCGCCGCACAGCATACCCCGACTTCACGATCTGGCCGGAGTGATCCCGACCGTCGCGCCGCGCCTTCGCGGGCCTCTCAGCGCCGCTACTTCTCAGTCCCTTTATCGGCTGCGTTGGTTTCATCATGTTGGTATCCGGCGGACAGGGTCCCCTTCGCTTTTGCGATGGGCAGCAAGGTCGGATAGAACTGCACAAATGTCCTGTCGACGGCGGCGTGCGCCGCGTGGCACGAATAGCATTCAGCGGCCCGCGGAATCATGGCCGCGGGCTGAAGCGCACCGCCAAAGGCGAAGAAGGCCCACTGGTCCGGAAAATGCGACGCATCCTTGACATGTATTTCGATTCCCATGACCTCGGTGCTTTGAAATTTGCCGCTCTTGTTGATGGATCCTCGAGTATCCGCGCGACGGTTCTCCTTCACCAGCATGGTTCCATCGGGCCACGTGCCGGTGGCAAGGAAGCTCTTGTAGGCAACGGGATCAACGAACACATTGTCCAGCATGTGATGATCGCCCATCTGCATGCCTTCCAGGTAGCTCATATCAAGCCCTGAGGTCAGGAACACCCATTCTCGATAGTTGGCGGGAAACACCAACTTCCCGTCAGCGGTGTATGTCGGGTTGCGGTCCTGCGCCACGGGCGTATCGCTCTGAGCGATCGAATAAAACAACATCAATGCGGTCGTCAAGGCAATGGTCTTGGTTTTCATTGGATCAGTATCGGTGCGCACGCGCCCCCAAGACCAGACCGTCTACTGCAGCTGGATGGCGATTCCCCGCATTTCTGCCAAAACTATTGGATTAGGATTTTACCGCGAGCTGCGCAATCCTGGCCGTTTGAGCCTCGATGAGTGCGCGGGCGAAAATCAATTCCGCGCACGCCAGGCGCGCGGCGGCAAGACATCCAGGCGCGCCAAAAAATCCCTGTTCAACGATGTTGCGTAGGACTTGATCACTCACCGACACCGGGGCTGGTGTATTCGGATTTTGAAACTTCATCGCCATGGTCTTCGCTGTACTCCAAGGGCGATGAAAGTAGCGCCCGGCAAGCCCGCATCAAGCGGCCGCGATTCTATCGATGGCTCGGTCTCTACGCTCGCCAATTACCAGCCGACGCCCACTACGTGGTTTCGCACGAGCTTGCCGATCGAAGGCCGCACAAATTGAGGGCGGCGGCTATCGACTATTCCGTTTCTGCGCATTTGCCTGCAGCCACTCTGACAAGGCGGCGCGGCCGGTCCCGGAAAAATCGGTGAAGACGCCATCGGCGCCTAAATCGAAATACGCCCCATATTCCGCTTTGGGGTCTCCGGCGTAAGTTTGCGTCAAATGTTCAGCTTCGTCTCGAAACGTAAACGGATGAATGAACAGACCGGCCTTGTGCGCATCGGCGACTAATGAAGTTGGTGCCATATTCGAGGCCTGATTCAATGCCCTCACCGGCCTGCCGGCAGCGTCCACGCCTTGCGCCGGCAATATATAGAATTTCCATGGGCCGATCCCGTCTGCATAGGTCTTGATTTCCGCAAGGCCCGAGGGCGTTATCATCGCGGCGAAAGTGCGCACGTCGCCGCCTTGCAGCCAGCTGAACGGTTTTGCGCTATCGGGTGACTCATAGGTTATCGCGCCGGTTGTGTAGTCGATGCCCGCGCCGTCGATCAATTGCACTACTTTGGTTTTCAGGCCCAGCTTGCGCATGAGTCTCAAGCTGGCAGGCTCAAACGACTGCACAAAAACCGGTGAATCCGCGGTATTCCAGCCTTCTTTGATCAGCATCGCCAGCAGCGTTTCTTCCAGCGGCAATCCTAACTGACGCTGATAAACCGGATTTTTGGTTTCCGGGTAGACATTGATCCTGCGTTTGGAGTCCATGGCCATGGTGTGTTTGGCAAGGTCGATAATCTCCTGAAACGTTGCCATCGTATGCAGGCCGTCATATTGTTTGCTGCGCGCGGCAATCGGTTGCTTCACACGCAACGTTTTCAGCTCCGCGGCGCTGAAATCGCTGATGTACCAGTCTGGCCCGGTACTCACACCGTCTACCATGCGCGATTTCCTTCGTGATGCGAATTCCGGATGGCTGGCGACGTCGGTGGTATCGCTCAGGAAAACGTTGTGGCAGGCAAACAGCACACCGTCGCTCGAAGATTGAAGATCAAGTTCGAGCGCATCGGTACCGGCCGCTATCGCCGCCCGATATCCGGCAATGACTTCTTCCGGATAAAGCCCCGGCAAGCCCCGATGCCCAATGATCAACGGTGGATGGCCGTCCAGGGTTTTCATCGTCATGCCCTGATGGCTGGCGCAGGCGGTCAAGATCAGTGCGGCGCTGCATCGGCCGAAGCGCCATCCCAGGTCTTTTACGATGCCTAGAATTGTATTGAAAGTGTTCATTTTGGCTGTACCTTTCCCGTGAGTGCTCGAGCGGCAAGGCAACCTCGGAGAGCTCAAGACCCCCTCCGCGGCTCACGCGACGATAACTATCGACCAGTTCTTGGCGGTCGACATTCGGATTGGAACCGTCATCGCGGTGGAGCCTTTTCCAGAGGCCCCGCAAAGTACTGATTGAACTCGCTATGACCTTTGTCGCAGTTCTGCCTGGTGCGCCAGGACAAATTCGGCCATTCCGTCGAAGCGAAAGTCATACTTCGGCGTGCCTGGTGGAGGCACGGTCGCGCCCCAGCCTTGTTCTTCATGGCGACGGTCGATCCATGCGGACGCGAGACCGAAGCGGTTGGCGGGCACGTGGTCGTGAAACAGACTTTGCGCCGTGTGCAGGACGTCGGATTTTTCCAAGCCAAAGTCGTCCTTGAGGCGCTTGAGCATGTACTCAAAATTCTTGGAGTTCGGCTTATACGATTCGATGTCCTGAGCAGTAAAGATCGCGTCAAAATCGACTTTTAGGCGAGCATTGCTGCTGCGGAACGAAATGCGGTCGACGTTCGACAAGATAACCAGTTTGTAGTGCGCCTTAAGGTACATTAGCGCATTTACAGAGTCAGCAAACTCTGGCCAATCGGGGACCGAGGCACCGAATATGTTGGCCGCCTCGTTCGTCACGGCGACACCCCATTCCTCAGCCAGCCGCTTGTACACGACCGATAGCAGCTGCGAGTACGGCATCGCCGGCGTCACTTCTTGTTGCGCCGCCTCGTGTTTCGCGAAAGCCTGAAGAAGTTGGTCCCGTGTTTGGGCGACTTGCGCTTTCCTGGCGAGTGGCATGAGCGCGTGAAAAATGCCCGATTCCCAATCGATGAGCGTACCGTAGCAATCGAATGTCAGTACCTTGAACTTGGTCAATTTCACAACGGCTCCTGTCGCTCGAAGGAACGGCCGATGATCAATTGTACGTAATGCGAATCGCACGTGCCAATAGCCAGCTGATCAGAAGATTCTCGCGTGAGCTCGGACTGACTCCGCATGCCTACATCGTCCAGCGGCGGGTCGCATTGGCTCGCCGACTCATTCGCGCCGGTGAGGCGCTCGCCGAGGCCGCCATGTTTGCCGGCTTTTGCGATCAGAGTCATCTCACCCGCCATTTCATCAGGCAATTCGGCGTGACACCGGCCAGGTATGCCTTGAATACCGGATGAAGCGCTGCACTTTTGTCCAAGATCCGCCTGACCGAAATGCGGCAGACTTCGGTCATGAGTGTCATTCGACGATGCCGTGACAATGAGTCGAGCTGGTGTCCCCTGAACGCAAGACGCGGCTGCTCAAGACTTACTGGACCATATCGGAGCGTCAGGCTGAGGTATCCGTTGTATTGGCCAACCCACCGCTCGCTGAGGGGGTCAATTCACCTCTAGCGTGACCTTGATCGAGGCGTCCACCGCGGACTTCTCGATATACCCCACCGCTTTGGGATTGGCGGCCACAGCTCTCTTCACGGCTGCCGAATTGCGTAGTTGCTTCGGCGCGACGCCGCGGTCGGTAAAGAGGAGCCGTGACCAAATCGCTTTGACCTGGGCGCTGTCCCGTCCCGTTACCTTTTTATAGAACTCAACGTAGATTCCGGATCCGACGGCTTGATCGATGGGGGTAAAGTCGTCACTTCTACCCAGATAGAGGTCGGCAATCTGTTCCTTGCTCAGCGGTGCTGCCGCTAGATTGACGATTACCACGATCTCCTCAGCCCGAACCTCAGCAACGGCGAAGGCCAGGAAAATCAGGACGGCAAGGGCTGACGATCTGACGTAACGTTTCACCTGTGGCATGGTCTTAGAATACAAAGTCCAACGTCAGACTGAGCACATTAGCCTTGTCGCCGACCCGGGCACGCGAACTAAGGTCCGCAAATGAAGCGGGGTCATCGAGGCTGTCGATGGTCACCTGCTGCAACTGTAGCTTGGTATCGAGATTCTTGGCAAAGTCCCAGCGTACCCCGGCCGTCACGGTGTGCTCGTTGCCGAGTGCCTGCAGCCCGGCCGTACCTACACTTTCTGCGTGGGTGGTGGAGTAAATCGCGTAAGGCGCGAAGCGGCCGAGTCGTACGCCGCCACTGACATACCAAGCAAATAAGTTACCAAAGAATTTGTCCTGGCTGTAGTTGCTGTCCGCCGTGACGAACCAAGCGCCCGGATCATACGTCAATCCCGCACCGGTCACTCGGAGCCGGGCCGGCAGGAATCCTGTGCTGCTGTACTTCTGATACACCAGGCGCAAGCTGGTGTCACCGTATTGCAGAGTGTCGCTGAATATCACGACAGTTGCCGGGGTGGAGGTAAATTCAATTCCTGGCAAATCCACCGTCGTGCGTCCCCACTGAAGCTGTAGATTCTGGGTGATGCTGCCTGTCTTTACCCGGTAGAGCACATCGAGGCCGTCGCTGTGAAGGCCTGCGTCGGTGTAGGCGATTTCAATGGGTATCCGTACCCAGGGTAAGGAGTAACCCACGTACTGAGTGTCGGAATACTCGTATGTTGGCAAGACCATGCGGCCAACCCGCACTTTCAAGTCTGCGGTGATCTGATATTGGAGGTTGGCCCACTCCACCGTGGGCTTCCATTGGCCGTTCGCGTCATCGCGTGACAGGACTTGAAATACACCACTCAGCGAGTCGGTCAGGGTGAATTTGGCTTGGCCACCCAAATCGCTGTCCGGAGTTGCACTCCAGCTTTTATAGCCTGCGCCGCGGGGTTGAACCACGTTCGCGATGAAATCGGCTTGACTGTAGTCGGAATGTACGACACCCAAGGTGCCAAATCCGCTGAATGTTACATACCGGTCAATCGCATCGATCGGGTCTGCATGTGCCATCGCAGTGACGAGCGCGAGCATCGCGGCCGCGACCGCCGGCGTCACTTTGAAAACCATGGGAACCTCTTTTGCGATCAGCCTAAAGTGCCGTCGCCGGGTGCGCTGAGCTACCCGGCAGTATGTGCGCATCGGCACGCAGGGAGCGCACCTGACGCACACTTTAGAGAATCATCTGTGAGATGTGCGGGATGGCGCACGGGTGAAGCGGCCAGAACCTGTTAGCTTGTCTCTGTTGGCAGGACTCAAGATTTTCCTGGACTGCCGACGCCGCTCAAATGGCGAGCAAGGAAGGGCGGTGCCGGTCTCAGACACATTTCATCGCGTTTTGAATCGGGTCGCCGAACCCGCCGTACTATTTCCCGTGATCGCCATCCTCTTGGTGACCGCCATTTGGGCCGCGACGCTTGGATTCGTCAAACTCAAGCACTCCGATGCTGAGCATGTTGCATCGGTATCCAGCCGTGAGCTGATGGGCACCTACCAGGCCCAGGTCGCTCGCGTTCTTCACCAAATCGATCAGACCTTGAATCTCGTCAAGTATTGGCACGAAGGCGGCCAAGGACACCGTGCGCTCGCGGAACTTAAGGACAAGGGATTGCTGCTTCCGGACTTGCTTTTCAATGTGAGCATTGCCAATCGTCAAGGCACCATTACCGACAGCACACACACGCCTCAAACGCCAAACGTGATCAACGAAAGTTACTTTCGCATACAACGAGAAAGCAATACTTTCTTTATTGGACAGCCGGCGCCGGAACCGGCCGCCGATAAGAATCTTTATTTCAGCCGCAGGATGAATGCGGCAGATGGCGCGTTTGACGGTGTGGTGGTCGTCGCGGTCGACGCGGCCTATTTCGTCAGCGGTTATGAGACTTCAAAGTTCGGCAGACATGGTGTCATCGGCATCGTCGGCACCGACGGCATCGTGCGTATCGGGCGTACCGGAGAAACGCAGTTTTCAGGTGACATGATCGACGTTACGTCTGTGACGGCAGAATCCGACGCAAACGCCACGGACGCGACGATCTCGACGAGCAGCTGGGACGGAGTGCGGCGGTGGACAAGCGCTCGCAAGCTCTACGGCTTTCCTCTGGCTGTGCTCGTTGGACTCTCAGTCGATGAGCAGCTGGCGACCGCGGATCGCGCGACGATCACCTACCTGTGGCGGGCAAGCTTCGCAAGCATTCTGGTAATCGTACTCACCGCTCTGTTGGGCCGCCTAAGCTGGCAGCTCGCTCAGAGCCGGATTCGGGAAAGCGAGACCAAGCAAGCCAATCGTGCAAAGGATCTTTTTCTGGCCAGCATGAGCCACGAAATACGCACGCCCATGAACGGCATCATCGGCACGCTCGATGTCCTGCATCAAAGCAGCCTGATCGCTCCGCAGGTGGAATTGGTCAATCTGATTCGCGAGTCGGCCGACTCCCTGCTTACCATTATCGACGATATCCTGGATTTTTCGAAGATCGAGGCCGGTCGGTTGGATATTGAGCGACTGCCCATGTCAGTGGCCCAAGTAGTGGAGAAGAGCTGCAATTTGGTCAATCGACTTGCGGAGCGCAAAGGCGGGGTTCTCACGGTGTTCGCGGACCCGATGATACCGGCGACGGTGCTGGGGGACGCATCGCGGCTGCGGCAAATACTCATCAACCTCATCAACAACGCCATTAAATTCTCCAGCGGCCGTGAGCATCCAGGACGGGTGTCGGTGCGCGCCGTGCTGGTAGGCCGTCAAACGGACAATGCCGTGGTGGAATTTCGGGTGACCGACAATGGCATCGGTATGAATGAGGAAACTTTGGCGCGGATGTTCACGTTGTTCACGCAGGCCGACACCTCGACGACTCGCAGGTACGGGGGTACCGGGCTGGGACTCGTGATTTGCAAGCAACTGGCAAGCCTGATGGGCGGGAACATCGTGGTCGAGACGAAGGTGAATGTGGGATCTACGTTCACGGTGCGCGTGCCCTTCGATCTCACGTCCGAGCAGGCCGATACCGCGCAGAGCCCTTCTGAGATCAAGGGACTGACCTGTCTCGTCATCGGCGGGCATGCGGGTCTCGCCGACGATCTGGCGATCTACCTCGAGGCGGATGCGGCTTCGGTGGCGCGGGTGACGGATCTTGCGGCCGCCCGCGAATGGAACCGGGCGTGTCCACGCGGGCCGGCCGTGTGGGTGGTCGATGCCGGTGAAGATCTGTCCGCATTGGACGAGCTGCGATCCGCCCTCCGAGCGCGCGCGGATCCGGATATGCAAGTGGTGTTGGTGGTCATCGGGCGCGGTCAGAGGCGCGATCCTCGAGCTGAAGCGGATGGCGTCATCCTGGTCGACGGCAATTCGCTCAACCGTCACACGTTGGCCAAAGCCGTGGCGATCGCTGCCGGGCGCGCGTCTGCAGAGCCGGAGGTGCCTTCCGATCATCACAGAACAACCCGAGTTCTTACGCCATCCCGGGATGAGGCTCTCCAACAACACCGACTGATTCTGGTGGCTGAGGACAATGAGATCAATCAAAAAGTCATCCGCCAGCAACTGGATCTGCTCGGCTACGCGGCGGATGTGGCAACGACCGGCCGTGAAGCGTTCAAGCGCTTCCAAAGCGGCAACTATGCACTGCTGTTGACGGATCTGCACATGCCGGAAATGGATGGCTACGATCTCACGTTGAAAATTCGTGGGGCCGAAGGCGGACGAAAGCGTATGCCCATCATTGCGCTGACCGCAAATGCATTGCGAGGCGAATCGGAACGCTGTCTTGCCGTGGGTATGGATGACTACCTGAGCAAGCCTGCGCCGCTCGCGGCCTTGGCCGCGGTGCTTGCGAAATGGCTCCCGGCCGCCCATTCCACGGAAACATTGCGTGTTTTGTCATCCGCGCCGGTGCAGGTTAGCGTTCTTGAAGCGCTGGTCGGAACCGATCCGCAGCTCATACGGGAATTCCTGCAAGCGTTCGGTGTGAGCGCGGGCCAGTTGGCCGTCGAGCTGGCGGAAGCCTGTGGCACGCAACGTGCGCAGGACGCTGCTGCGATTGCGCACAAGTTGAAGTCTTCCTCCCGCTCCGTCGGCGCCTTGGAGCTAGCGGAACTGTGCGCCGCAATCGAAGTTGCGGGGACCGCGGGTGATTTGACAAAGCTGACCGAGCTGGCAGCCAACTTTGAACGCGAGATGGCCGCGGTGGACGGCTATCTACGTTTGTTGCAAGCGCGCGCCGACGCAGTTGAAAAGTGTGCGTGAGACAGCCATGAAAGTGCCGGATCCGAAGACCACGGGGATTGTCCTGCTGGATGATGATCCCTTCATGCTCAAGCTCCTCACGCATATGTTGGCGCAGCTTGGCTACTCGCGCGTCGTCGCTTGCGACAGCGGCCAAAAGGCTCTGACACAAGTCCGCGACACCCGCGAGGTGGTTGACCTGATCTTTCTGGACATCAACATGCCCGGCATGGACGGTGTTGAATTCATTCGCCGACTCGTGGACTGTCAGTACGGCGGCAGCGTGATTCTGGTCAGCGGCGAAAACAGCCGTATTCTGGAGAGCGTCGAGAAACTGATCGAGGCACATCGGCTGATCGCACTCGGCTGCCTGCAGAAGCCCGTAAAACCGGACGAATTGGCCGGTCTAATGAGCGCGCTTAAACCGAATATCGGCCATCGTAGCCTCAAGCACGTCAGCCAACATTTGTACAGTGTCGAAGAACTTCGCACAGCCATCTCCGGTGGGCAGTTGGTCAACCACTATCAGCCGAAAGTGGCGATGACGACGGGTGAAGTCGTGGGCATGGAGAGCCTTGTGCGTTGGCAGCACCCCGTGGATGGACTGATATTTCCGGACCAGTTTCTCGGCTTGGCCGAGGAACAGGGACTTCTCACTCAGGTGACCAGGGTGGTCCTCACAGACGCCATGAAGCAGGCAAAGGCCTGGTGGCAGGCGGGGTATCACTTACCGGTCGCCGTCAACATATCGATGGATGATCTGATCGCGCTGGATTTTCCGGATATGGCCGTAGCCCTCGCTGCCTCGATCGGCGTCAGCCCTCAATTGCTGACCCTGGAATTGACTGAGGGGCAGGTGATGCGTCAACTGAGCACCGTACTCGATGTGCTGAGTCGCCTGTCGCTCAAGCGCTTCCGCCTATCGATCGACGATTTCGGTACGGGTCACTCCTCCTTGGCGCAGCTGCGCGACCTGCCATTCGACGAGCTCAAGGTGGACCGCGGCTTTGTGCACGGGGCATCCACCGATGGGACGCGTGAGGCCATCTGTAGTGCCAGTCTGCAAATGGCGCACCAGCTCCGAATGAAGGTGGTCGGAGAAGGGATCGAGGACCAGGACGACTGGACATTCCTATCGCAGCTGGGATGCGACGTTGGTCAGGGCTATTTCATTGCGCGACCCATGCCTGCTGCGGACGTAGTGGACTGGATCAAAGTCTGGGGCGCCAGAACCGGCGCCATGCACCTTCTGACGGCGTGATTGAGTATTCCTCGCCTCAGTCGCCGAGGGTGGAACCGCCGTCCGCAACGATGAGCTGGCCGGTGACAAAGCTTGCCGCCTGGGATGCGAGGAATACCGCGACGCCTGCAATATCGACGGGCTGGCCGATTCGCCGCAAGGGCGCACGCTGCTCAACGCTCTGCAAAATGGTGGGATTGGACCAAAGCGCTTTGGCGAAGTCTGTCTTTACCAGCCCGGGTGCGATGGCATTGACCCGAATGCCTTTGGGACCCAGTTCCAGCGCAAGGTTTCGAGCCAGCTGAGATTCCGCAGCTTTGGATATGCCGTAGGCGCCGAGCACTGCGGTACCCCTGAACGCACCGATGCTCGATATCAATATGATATTGCCGGAGCCGCGCTCAACCATGTGCGGCACGACCAGCTTGGCCAACCACCAACTGCTCTTCACATTGCAATTCATGGTTTTGTCCCAAGCGTCATCGTCGAGTTTGGTGAGCGAGCCGTAATGCGGATTCACCGCAGCGTTGCAAACCAAGATGTCGATCCGGCCCAATTGGGCCAGGGTCCCCTTGACGAGTCCTTCTACGTCTTCTTTGCGGCCGATATTGCACGCAATCGATATCGCCTCTTGGCCTCGCGCGCGGATCTCATCGCGAACTTGATCGCAGGCTTCCTGCTTGCGCGACGAGATGACCACCTTTGCGCCGGCCACCGACATCTCTTCGGCAATGGCTTTGCCGATGCCGCGTGAGGAGCCGGTGATTAGCGCGACCTTGCCTGAAAGATCGAAAAGTTGATTCGCCATCCGGTTTCTCCGTGCTCTAGAGTTCATAAAATATCAAACGTGGCACCAAACCGGAACCCTAAGGCACCGCTTGCATCGAATACGTAGGAGCGGGCATCGGAGCCAAACGCGCCTCCGACGCCCGCCAGCCTGCTGTGACTCAGTTCAGTCGGGCGGCGACACCGCATATGACTACGAAGCCGGCACTGCCGTACGGCGCACCACCGGGCCCGGTGATGTATCCGTCTCGTGCCAGTTTCAAAATGCGAAACTCCTCGGTAAGGAGACCACGATAACCCTTGTCAATGGATTCGTCGGTCCACTCATAGACGTTCGCATCCCAGACTGGGCTGTAATCGGTCGCCACGAAGGGAACACCGCCGAACGTGTTGTTAGGCCGATGCCCATCCAAAATGGCGGCGCCCAGGCCCTGACGCTGCGGATTCTGGCACCCGCGTTCGCCGTTCGTCGCGATGAAGAGCCGTTCGACGCCGCTGGTGCTGATGTCGTCGACCCCGAGCACCACTTTGCGCAGACGTGGCGCGAAAGTGGCACCCTCGATCGCTGCGGCCGCCGGATCGCTCGCCTCGGTCGAGATATACAGGAGCGGATGGCCGAAGCTATAGCCGTTGATCAGAGAGAGCGTGACCGTCCGCTTCGACGGATCAATGGCGACCACCTGGTCGTGTACCAGGCCGTAGTTCGGGTTTCCGTTGGGGAAGCTGATATCGTCTTCGTCCACCGCAGCGGCTATGACCGGCGCGTCGTAGATGATCCCATCGACGTTTACCAGCGGGCTGTAGTCCGCATCGCCCACCGAGCCTGGTTGGGCGACGCGGGGTGGGAACGGCTTATCCTCAGAGCCAGCCACGACCAGGCGGTCAGGACTGAAGTCTACGAGACCGGACTCGAAGAGAAACGTGCCGTCGGCGCGACGCGTGGCCGGGCGTGCCGCCACCGCATCGTTAGGCAGCTTTTTGGAGAAATTCACGCCAAGGCGCTCGGACTCCGTCTGGTTGCCTGTATCGAGGATGATGTACCAGGCGGGCTTCAGCCCGGACGGCGTTTTCACCGCGCCCTTGAACAGCGGCAGTGTGATCGTTCCCCTGGGGGTACCGGCAGGGACGTTCACACTCGTCATTTTATCGAGCGGTATGTCGAACTTGCCTGACTTCAGAAATTGCACCGGTCCTACCAGCTCCGGATCCGTCAGCGAGTCGGGCGGCGGAAACTGAGAAATGTCGACCACCGTTCCAATCGTGGCAATAGGAGGTATGACGTTACATCCTGGGCCAAATCCATTCGCAGCCGGCCCGGGACCATTCCCATTGCGCAGCAGATGTCCGTCTTCGGCGGATGCCGTGGCTGCAAAGACCGTTATCGAAAGAGCCGCCGAGAACGCGATGACGCCGCGCAATCGGCGTAAACGATCTGCAGCCGGCCAGGGTTCCCGCGTTCGCAAACTATTTATAGTTGGAGACATGTTTCCTCGTCCTTCTGATGTTGTGTTACGGCACAGGGCCCGAACACGATCCAACGCGGGGGCGTTCCCACAAGTATGGAATCGTGCGCAGAGACTCCGGTACCAAGTGTGCTTTCACACACAAATTGACCGGCGCCGCGCGAGTTATATTTCAGACCCGGTCGAATTCTCGTGACGGCTTGCGAACGTGCCGGCATCCTCGCGCATGGCACGGCACTCACGTCGTTGCAATCGTGGTCACCCGCCGCACAGCAGCACTTCGACGGCGTCGCACGTCTCCTCGCTCAAACGGGACACTTCTCGTTCGTCAACAATCTTTCCGAGCGCACGTGGGCGAGCATTATCAATCCCGACGAGCGCCTCGGATTGTCAAAGATGCGGGTGATCTGAAGTGACGGGTCATCGGAAAGGGCCGCCATGAGTGGACCGATGCGCCACAAACACTCACGCTGATCGGCGCGCGGCGATTGCGGGTTCGTCGAAAAAGATAATGCGCAGCAAAGCGCTCGGCCAGCGTCGACCGATCGCTCACTGCCATCCTTGTGTAAATCTCGCCTGCTACTGCTTGGCGATCTTTACTGCAAGCAGATCCACTTGCTCGATTTGCGGAGGCTTCGCCAGCAGCGCTGACGCGTTTGCCATCAGCGCCGCAGCAATGGGTCCTGCTAAATGGGCCTTTCTATCTGCATCGTTGGCGAAGGCGTCGAAAATACCAAAGGTGGAAGGCCCTAAACGCAGGGCAAACCAAACGGGTGTGGTACTTTCTTGCTGCGCGAGGAGCAACGCCGACTCAAGAAACTTTGCGACCTCGTTTTCTTTTCCGGGTTTTGCTTCCAGTCGAACTAACAATGCGAGCTTGACCATGAATTGCATCCTTCTTGGTGTCAAAAAGAAAGCAGACCGGCGAACGCTGAGTGTTATGACACGGATTGCGCTGCCGCAAGTTCATCGAGCGGTCGCATCTCCCAAGATGTCATACAATCTGCCGATGTCAAACACGTGAACAGCCGGGTTTGCAGCCCGAGGAGATTGCCGATGTACGCAGCCGCCGTTGATCGATACCAATCTCTTCCTTATGCGCGCTGCGGCCGCAGTGGGCTGCAACTGCCGCGCATTTCACTGGGACTTTGGCAGAACTTTGGGGGCACCACGGCGTTCGAGAAAGCCCGTGAAATGATTCTCGAGTCGTTTGATCACGGCATCACGCATTTCGATCTCGCCAATAACTACGGACCGCCCCCGGGTTCTGCCGAGGAAAATTTCGGACGGATCCTGGCGACCGATCTTGCCGCATACCGGGATGAGCTGGTTGTCTCGACGAAGGCGGGATATTTCATGTGGCCGGGTCCCTATGGCGAATGGGGATCGCGCAAATATCTGCTTGCCAGTCTCGATCAAAGTCTGAAGCGCATGCACCTAGACTACGTCGACATTTTCTACTCACATCGCTTCGACCCCGACACACCGCTGGAGGAAACCATGGGCGCGCTGGAAACTGCGGTGCGCAGCGGCAAAGCTCGGTATGTTGGCATTTCGTCCTATGGACCAAAGAAGACTCGCGAGGCGGCCGCGATTCTGCGCGAGTTGAAGGTGCCCTTTGTGATTCACCAGCCCTCCTATTCCTTGTTCAATCGCTGGGTAGAACATGGTTTGCTGGACGTGCTGGAGCAGGAAGGCCTGGGCTGCATCGCGTTCTCGCCGTTGGCACAAGGCTTATTGACGACGAAATACCTGCACGGCATTCCAGATTCCTCGCGAGCGGTTCAAAACGAGTCGTTCCGCAAATCGATGCTCAACGAAGCCAACCTCGCCAATGTGCGCGCACTCAATGAGATCGCTAAACGCCGTGGGCAGAGCCTCGCGCAGATGGCGATCGCGTGGGTGCTCAGAAGGCCGGCCATTACCAGTGCGCTCGTCGGTGCCAGCAGCTGGCCGCAGATCGAAGAATGCCTCGGCGCGTTGCGCAATGGCTCGTTCCAGCAGGAGGAACTCGACAAGATTGACGCTCACGCGAGCGATGGCGCACTCAATATCTGGGCCGCGTCGAGTCAATCGGGCTGAACTGCGGCTTCATAGCCATAGGGCCATAAGCTTAACGTCCTGATACCGGCCCTCTAGCTTGCGGCCGCGTTCTTTCAGACCTTCCTCTCTAAAGCCAAAAGAATCGTAGAGCCGTACGGCCGCGACGTTGTCGGAAAATACTTCGAGTTCCACCTTTTCGATGCCTGCCTTCCGGGCAAGCGAGAGACAGGAATCCAGCAGACGACGTCCGGTGCCCTGCCGCCTCCACTCCAGACGAACGCCCATGCCGAGCCGGCCGACATGGGTAAATCCCTTGGCTGCATTGGGGAGGATGTCGCAAAAACCCACGACATCCTTTTCGACGACCGCCATCACCTGTGGCAGCGAGCCCGCCACTATGTGCTGCACAAATGCGCGGGTCTGTTCGATCGAAAAGCCGTCTACGGTCGCTATATACCACTTCTCCGCTGCGACGGCATTGACTGCATCACGAAAGGAAGCCGTATCTGACTCGCGCGACGGCCGAATCTGCACTTCCGGACCTTTACCCAGCCGCTGTTTCATGCACAAGCCCTGCCTACCTCGGAGATAGCAGGATCTTAGTGCATTCGAACTCGGCGCACAGCAGCACTGGGCGGTTTGAGTCCGTGTCTGCACACCGATCTCGGGGGGGCGTCCCCATCACTCATGCGGCACCGAAACTGATGGCCTTCAGGAAAAGAACCATCAGCTTCGTTTCGCGTCGCACTTAGAACTTATAGTTGCCGCCGATCTGCAGCGTGGTGCCGTAAAACTCGCGTTGAATGATGCGATTGTTGCCGGGACCCTCGGTGAACTTGAGCGCCGTGTTGGTCAAGTTCTTCGCGTTGAAATAGATGCTGAACGGATCGGTAACCTTGTATTGGCTGCCGAAATCGACCGAGAAACGCTCCTGGCTCCAGATGTCCAGAGCGGCGGTGCCGCCGACAAAGAAGATATTCTTGCTGGTGTAGTAGGCGCCGAGCGTCACGCTCAAGCCATACATGTCGTATAGCACTTCGGCATTCACCGTATTGCGCGACGTCGAGGGCAGTATGGAATCACGCGATAGCGTGCTAAAGCCCGTCGCTGGGTCGATCACCGGAACCGTGTACCGCGAATCGACCCAGGTCCAGTTGGCGGAAATGCCGAGACCACCCAAGGGGCCGGGCAGTATGTCCTGGAAGTGCTGGACGTAATTGGCTTCGACACCGAATAAACGCGACGTCGGCGCATTCCCGAAACTGATGCGTCTCATGATGCCGAGGTTGCCGCCCAGGTTCTGTTGCCCGCCGACGGCCTGCACGGCATCGGTGACGATGTAGTCCTTGATGTTTTTCCCGAAGAGTCCCAGTGAGGCAATTCCGGCGTGCGGCAGGTATTTCTCGATCGCGAGATCCAAGCCTGTCGCGGTCGTCGGTTTGAGGTTGGGATTGCCGGTGATGACGTCGCCGACAGCATCGGCCGTGGTCGCAGCCGTCACCTGCTGGAAGCCTGGGCGGGCGATGGTGGAGGAAATCGCTGCGCGAGCGATCAGGTCCGACTCTATCTCGTAGCGAGCCTGGGCTGTTGGGAAGAAGTTGGTGTAGCTTCTCTTATTGGATACTGCGCACACATGGGTGTTCTGCTGGTTGATCGGATCCAAGATCGGACACGTGGCGTTGGTCGCAGAGGTTCCGGAACTATCGAAACCGGCGTAAGTGGCTTGGGTATTTTCGATCCGCAGGCCAGCAATGATGCCAAGCGCTCCGAAGCCGAACTGGTACTGCCCATAGGCCGCGTATACATCTTCCTTGTCGCTTTGGTTGTTGAGCTCATTGGCGACAGGATTGGTGGTGAGGTTCCCAGCGGCAAATGCGGCGGCATAAACGTTTCGCAGTGTTGCCGCATCGATCTGCGGCCCATTCGCGTAGTGACCCTGATAGAAATTGATGTTGTTGCCATAGGCCGCCGCGCTGAGCGGCAAATCGGGAAGGACCCCAAGAAGGAACGTCGGTGTCTCGGTCGTCCTGTTGCGAAGACGCGCATTGACGCCGAATTTGACCTCTTCGGTCGAGCTGTCGGTCAGGTGCGTCGGCAGGGTGACATTTGCGCCGATACCCCATTCATGGTCGTCGGAATGCGTGGACTGGTTGAGCAGCTGGGCGAACTGGTAACCGGCAGGGTCGGTCGGATTGACGGTGACGGTGCCGTTCGCCGCGGTACCGGGCAGGGCCCGGACCACGGGAAAGTTCGGCTGCGTGGTGTTGTCGTAGGCAACATTCGCCAGCGCCGGATTGATGAAGGCCGAATTCAGATCGTAGGGCTTGTAATACGTGCCCTTGGTGTATCCCACGTGGTAGTCGAAGGTATTGTCGCCGAACAGGTTCTTGCCGCCGACTTCGGCAACCTTTGAATCGAGAAATTCCTTTTCGTCCCGCAAGGCCTTGAGGAAGGTCGCGGTATCGAGGAAACCGTTCGGGTTGTTTGGGTCGACCGGCAGCACCACCTGGCCGTTCGGCAGCTTCTGGCCACCCGTAAAATTCCAGACGAGACGGTTGCGGAACACCGATTCCGAATATCCGGCATCGTAAAAGCGCAGGAAATAGTGGTTGGCTTCGTCCGGGTCGAATCCGAAATCTCCGCCGTAGCCGTGCCGCTCTCGATGATAGTCGTAGAACCGCTGCTCGAATGCCGCGATTGCCTTATCGGGAATGCCGCCCGGCTGATTGTCGATGAATCCGGCTTCCGCATCGTCGACGCCGCGGCGATCGGTGTAGACCGATGCCGTTATCAGCGCGCTGAATGGATTGTAGCCGCTGTTGCCGCCGCCGAATCTCGTACCCGCCGTGACTGCCAGATCGGTGATCCACGTGTGGCGCAGCAGCTCCTCACCGGTACCGAGCTTGAGGTCCGCAAACGGCTTACCGTCGGAAGGTGCCGTTTTCGGCGTGATGTCGATGGTACCGCCCAGCGCCTCGGCATCTTGTTCGGGCAAGTTGGACTTCGTGACCTTGATCGCGCCGACGAAGCCGAGTGGAATCGAATCGAACGCAACGGCGCGCCCGGCGCCCGAGGGCGAACTGTTGTTCGTGGGCGGCAGCCGCAGACCGCCGAAGGTCGTACTGTTGAGGTCCGCGTCCAGACCGCGAATATTGATGTAGCGTCCCTCGCCAGTATCGGTTTCCAATGAAATACCCGGCACGCGGCGGACGGCCTCGCCGGTATTGACGTCGGGGAGCTTCTGCATTTCCTCGGCGGTGGTCAGGTTGATGAGATTCGGCGCTTGTTCTTGCGCCTGTCGCGCGATCTCGGGGGTCGTGCGCTGGCCTAGTACGGTGATTTCCTTGAGCGCATCTTCCTTGCCGTCGGATGCTGCGTCCGTTGAGACGCCGCCTGCATCAACGGCCGCGCCAACCGCCGCAGGCGCGGTGAGGATGCACGCAATCGCTGCGGCGAGAATGGTGGAAATCGGCGTACGGGAAATTTGGGTCATATGGCTTTCACTTCGTGGCTGCAATGGGCATCCGGCACGGTCGCTTGCGATGACCGATGCATTCATCCTCGTGCCTGATGGCTTGTTAGAGCCGCAAAGTGTCGCAGAGAATTTTTACGGCATTGTTACAACGCGCCGACGGCCAGCAATCACCGACTCACGTTGGGGCAGTCATCGTTTTCGAAACAGACCGTCCAGTGGTCACGCAATGACGGCGCTACTGGGAGCGACGGTTATCGATGATTTCCTGATCTTCCGGCGCGACACAGCACCGAAGAAATTTAGAACGCAGCCCGAGCGGTCATGAGCCAGGTGTGGTTGAAGGTGTGAAACGAGCTTACTGCTTTTTGGTATCCGCCGCCCACGATGAGTTTGACTCGTCGCGTCACCTCAAATCGTCCCAGCACCAGCCCAGCGGTGACGGCCACTTGGGTTTTCCCTTCGTTGGGGCCCGCTTTGAAATACGTATAATTAGCCTCAATTTCAGGCCATAGCTTTTCCAAGACATGGCCTTGAAAAGCAGTGTTCCAAGCGATGGGCACACCCAATACGCGCTTGTCACCCGTTGGAATGGCGATCCCCAGCGTGGACTGGATGTCAAAACCGGATGAGCGCGAGCCCCAGCCTTTTCCGAGCGCCAGCGTGGGGGTGACAATGGTCTGGTGATTGGTGAATACGTCGCTGCCCGTGGGCAGGCTGACCCCCAAGAACCCTGTCGCGATGTAATTTCCATTTTCCTCATTGGCGGTGGCGGCGCGATACTTCAAAAGCAAGGTTTCATCCGCCCATCCCGAGGTCTTTCCCGCTCGGGTGATTCGCGTCTGATATGCCGGCTCTCCCAGAATGACCTCGGTGTTATCGGTTGGAATCAGTTCAAGACCTTTTCCCCCGCCGTAATTGTCGAGATCGACATTCTTCGGACGATTCTGCCAACTTTGATCGTAGCGGTATTCCTGTTCGAGCCGCGGCGTGACCGTGACTACCGGCGTCATCCAATGCGGTTGTTCTTCCTTTGAGGCGTCGGAGGTCGCGAACCACTTATCCAAAAAGGTGCTCGACGCGGAGCTGTCCTCGGCGCACGCCAGAGAGCCCAATAGGCTCGCCGATATCCCCAGTGCGCAGCTGACGACGACAACGTAGCTCCGTCTTTGCGAGAAATACATTATTGAAATCTTCCCCTTCTACGATCGAATTCAACGACCAGAGTCTATATATACCGCTGGATATTACGCAACTCGGCGCGGAAAGCGAGGGCTTTTTCTCGGGGGATGGGGTACGCCGGCGACGTGCTCGGCGCATGTAAGCCGGCGCGGTTGTAAAGCGATTCTTAGGAAACAGCGACTACCGGCCCGCAGTTTTCAGCGACGTTTGCGCACCAACGGCCGGCGCGATGCCAAGACCTTGGAGCGGCCCCGTTCGGTAACCGCCGGCGTGATGGTTTGAAGGCGTCGTGCGGCCACCTCGGCGATGTCGGATTCAATCGCGCGATAGCTGCTGATCAGTCGCTCTCCAAAGGTCGTCAAGGCGACGCCACCGCCCCCCTTGCCTCCTTTACTGGCCAGAGTAACGGGTTCTCGAAAGGAGGACTTCAAACTGTCGACCAAGAGCCACGCGCGCCGATAACTCATCCCGATATCGCGCGCCGCTTGAGACAAGGAGCCGGACTTCTGAATGGCTTCGAGCAAATCAATCTTTCCAGGTCCGACGAAAGCGGATTTGGTGAAATCGATTCTGAATCGAATAACGGGAGTCAGCATGAGAATCTCCATGGCGCCGGTATGATTTCGCGCACCCTTGATTGATCACGAGATCGCTCGGGGTCAGCAGCGCTAAATACGCTTGGATATCACAAACGTCAAGCGGTGCCAGAGACATCACTGCGCCATCACGGGCGCTTATGTCCGCACATTCTTCCAGGGTCTGGTGTCGCCGCGTGGCCCCCGCTTGCGCGCGTGCTGGCGCGCTTGGTTGCCGATCAGAGTCTCGAGCTTAGCGGTCGCGAATTCTATGAACGTCGATACGGCAGCGGGGCCTGCTCCCGGCTGGGAAGCAACACAGAGACATCACCGCCCTCGCTGCGATAATTGGGCAAGACGTGCGTCACTCGGCCGGCGTCCAGGTCCGCCGTGACCAGCATGTTCGGCAGCAATGTGATCTGGGACATGGGCGCCATTGCCATGCATGGCGGTCCGGCTGGGCTCAAGCTGTTCCGTCAGGTCATCATTGCATCCTCGAGCATTCCGGGGCTTTTTCCTCCCGTGATAATTCCGGTTGAGTCCTTCGGGACGACCCTCGAGGAGATGCATGTGGATGGCAGCACCACGGCGTCGATGTTCATTGCTCCGGAAATCGCGGCTATCTTGCCCGATCAATTGCGGGGTTTACGGGGAGCGAATGTCTACGTCATGGCGAATGAACAATACGGGGCCGCGACCGTCACAACGCGGCTCAGAACACCCGCGATTCTCAAACGCGGTGTCCAAGCCGCGCTGCACAGCAGTACCCGGGAGCCGTTCTTGCCTCCTTCGCGCTCGCGACGAAAAACGGCATGCACTTCAATGTCACTGCCATTCCCGATGACTATCCGTTCAACGGCCTGCTCGATCTGAAGCCCGTACGCATGCGTGCCCTGTTCAACTTTGGCGCCGACTGTGCGCTGCGCGGCGAATTGTGGACGACACCGGAGGGGTTGCTGCAAAGGTCCGCTCAGGCATCCTTAACCCTGCCCGGATCTGCTCCCACGTGTCCTGAACCGCGGTAGCGCCTATCGGACCAGGTCTGCCGGAGCAGGCGCCGGCGGGCTCTCCCACGACCGTCCGCGTTCCAGCAGGACATTCAGCAAGTTGTCCTGGAAGTTAATATTGCCGGCGAGACGCTCATGGTCCACACACAGGAAAAAGGCATACGCCAGGGGGAAAAACACATCGTCGGAACGCGACACCGTGGGATCCAACGACTGGCGGGCCAGCAATGAAGGCTTGGTGACCTCGCCGTCGCCCGGCTCGAGCATGAGGCGAGAATAGTCGATCCCGCGCTGCGGGACCTTGATTGCATTCGGCAGCAGTCGCACGACCGCGCGCCCGTCGGAGCCGGATCCTGGCTCCTGTTCTTCGACCACGCGCGCGGGCGTGAGGGTACAGTCACCGCCGAACACGACCAGCCGAACCGGCGCATTCTGGGACGCGTTGTAGGTCAATGACCAAACGAATCGTCTTGCGCGCTCGATGCGCTTGGCAAAGTAGTCGCCCAGAAGATTGACCCTTTGCTGCCCTTCCTCTTCACTGAGGAAATGCGCCTTCACGCGCTTCTGGACTGTCGGATCAAACACGGACCACTGATACGACATCCACGTGCCGACGAAGAAAAGATCCCGCTCCAGCGCTTGGCCTTTGATGTCGACGATCCAATTGGTCACCGGGTGCGGCAGCAGTTCGTACACGCTCGGCATCGTTGCCAGCGCTTCCGTCGGGATGGCCTGCCCGCCGACGTGGTATCCCGCGAGCAGACTGTGCAGAGCGCTCACCGAGCCGAGATTAGGCGTGCCGAGCAAGACCGCGGTGCGAATCTTGTCCGCCCCGGCAAAATTGGCGGGAAACTCATTGCCGTCGAGCACGTCGGTCACGCCGTACTGAATGTAGTAGCGGGTGATGAGACCGCCCATGCTGTGCGCGACGATATCCACCTTGAGCTGCGGATCAGCGTAGTCGCGGCGAATCTGATCGATCAACCCATCCAGCTTGCGCGCGGTGACGACGTTGTCCTGCCGCCAGTCGTAAGGAAATATATAGTAACGGCGCCTTGCGGCGTCGGCGGGCCGTCCGGGCTGCCCGCGCACATAGCCACCCTCCCGCTCGAGCGTGTCGATGATCGCGCCGTAATAGTCGCTCCCCAACAGGTCACGAAAAAGATCGTAAGCTTCGACGTCGTCGGCCCGAGGCTCCAGTGTCTTTGGGTCTATGTCGAGTGCCAGTGAGCGTGCGGAAAAGAGCACGTTGTAGATGGATCCTGGCCACAGTTCCCGGCCGCTGGCGCGCTCGCGCAGTCGTGACCCCAGGATGCCGGGAATGATGATCACCGGCGGCACCTGCGCACGTTCCATGCCGCTGGCGTAGAGCCGATGCAGATCGGGAGCGCGGGACCGCAAGAGCTGCGCGCCGCCAAGTACTGCGATGGCGGCGATTCCGAGGGCCACTACCGTCCAAACGGCGCGCCGAGTAAAGCGCAAGAGACCCTCACTCCCGGCTGACGGCGGATGGTGTCACTGAACGCACCCGGCAAGCAATCCGATCATGGCTAGCCGGCTGCGGCGTGGGGAAACATGTAACGCCGAGCCTCGTCGTCCATCTCCGCTTTGAAGGTGAACTTGTCTTTCAGCGCGTTGGCGCGAATCGCTGCGGGCCGAGCGCTGATGAGATCAAACCAGCGCTTCAGGTGCGGCATGGTCCCCCAAACCTCATCACCCAGGATGAAAGGCAGGACTCGCGCCCAGCCCCACGCCGACATATCGACAATGGTATATGTCTTTCCCAAAAGATAAGGACCGGTTGCAAGCTGCGCGTCGAGAATGCCGTAGTGGCGGCGCGCCTCAAACTGATAACGATCAACCGCGTAGTCCAGACCCTTTGGAGCGAAGTGTTTGAAGTGCACGGCCTGGCCTGAATACGGCCCGATGCCGGTGGCGATGAACATCAGCCACGACAGTAATTCGCCTCGCGCTTTGGGCGTGTTCTCGGGCAAGAATTGTCCGGTCTTCTCGGCGAGGTACATGAGAATGGCCGTGCTGTCGAAGACCCGCACGTCGCCATCGGTGATCGCTGGGATTTTGCTGTTGGGATTGATCGCGACGATACTCGGGGCAAATTGTTCGCCCTTGCGCGTATCGACGGGAACGACTTCATACGGCAGTCCCGCCTCCTCGAGGAACAATGCGACTTTGGCAGGGTTTGGCGAGGCGTTATAGTAGAACTTGATCATGCTCTGTATGTTCCTTTGAAGGTCTGATGGCGAGCGACGGTAATGGCTCCGTACCGGACAGTCAACAACGCGCCGCCCAGACCGCAACGCCTGCGGCAAAGAGAACTCCCGTGTGATCACCCGAAATAAATTTGCAGACTACCCGGTCTTAGTCAGTAACCGCTTTTCAATTGCTCGCTGCATGAGGGGATGGGATGAACAAACTGACGGATTGGCTCATCGGCTGGCCCGGGCGTATCGCACGACACCTCCAGTGGCTCGCCCCCCTGTTTGCACGGATCGTGGTCGGTTGGGTATTTATGTGGAGCGGCTGGGGCAAGCTGCATAACTTGCCCGCCATCACGGAAAACTTCGCGAGCTGGCATATCCCGGCTCCCCAACTCCTGACGCCATTCGTTTCCGGCGTTGAGTTCTTCGGCGGCATCCTCCTGCTGCTCGGCCTGATGACCCGCATCTCGGCTGGTGCGTTGGCCGTTACCATGATCGTCGCCATCGCGGCGGCCAAGTGGGATGACGTGGACTCGCTCGAAACCTTGCTGGGGTTCGATGAGACCGAGTATCTGGCGCTGTTTTTATGGCTGGCGATAGCCGGTGCCGGGGTTGTCTCGCTGGATTGGCTGCTGGGACGCAAAAGGGGCTCTTTGTAATAACCGCAACCGAGCCACGGTCATCTCTCATGCATTGGGAGGCGACCCCCCTCATTGCAGACTTTTCACCAACGAGGAATTACCATGCTCATGTCGAAATCCGTTTCTGGCGCTGCCATTGCCACCGCCGCCGCTCTTCTATTCAGTGTTGCGACTATCAGCACCGCCGCCGCCGATGAAGCGAAGGTGCATTGTGACGGCACAAACTCCTGTAAGGGTCAGTCCGCCTGCAAGTCCGCGAAGAATTCTTGCAAAGGCCAGAACGCTTGCAAGGGCCAGGGTTTTAAGGAAGTGACGCAGAAGGAATGCGACGCGGCGAAAGCGGCGAAGAAATAACCCACGAATCGAAGGTTAGGCGGGAGAGGGCGCAAGCCCTCCCCCGCACGATTTGGCCGGCGCCCTCGGCGCGTGGCGCTCGATGGTAATAATCTTTTGAAGGCGGTCTAATCGCATGATGTGGCCAAACAGGATTGCCTTTCCCCTGGGTTTGCTCGGGGCGCTGGCGGCGCTCTGCGTTGCCGATGGGGCGCAAGCACAAACAGCAACGCCGGGCAAACCGGTGGTGGTGGAACTGTTTACCTCGCAAGGCTGCAGTTCGTGTCCGCCCGCGGACGCGCTGCTCGGCGAACTAACAAGACTGCCGAATGTCATCGCGCTGGCTTTCCATGTCGATTACTGGGACAGCATCGGGTGGCGCGACCGATATGAAATTCCGACCGCCGCCAAGCGCCAGGTTCGCTATGTTGACACGCTCAATCTGTCTTCTGCGTTCACGCCACAGGTCGTGATCGACGGCAAGGCCAGTTATGTCGGCTCCGATCGTCGGCGAATCCTGTCGGCAGTGGCGGAAAGGCAGGAAGATGTCCCGGTCGTCATTGAGGTTTCGCCGACCGAGCTTTCGATCAGCTTGCCGGAACGCCCCACGCAGGGGACTTACGATGTCAACGTGGTTGCCTATCTTTCCGAGGCCACCACAGCGATCGGACGCGGCGAGAATTCCGGGCGCACACTCACAGAATTTAATATCGTGAGAGAGTTCCGTCGGGTGGCAGCGTGGGACGGCAAGCCGAACACGCTGCGATTGCCGCTGGCTTCATTCCCTGCCGACGCGACCCAGGTCGCTGTGCTGCTGCAAAGAAGCAACCAGGGAGGCATCATTGGCAGCGCCGTTGCTACACTGCGTTTGGCACCTGCGCTGGTCACCCAGAAGAAGTAGATTTTTCGTAAGCCGTTGCTCGAAACAAGGTGGAGCGAATCATGAAGCGTAGATTTCTAAAGCACTGCGGCGTTGTCTCGTTGTTCGTAGCGCAGGCACTCGCCCTGGGTCTCCCGACCACTGTGAGCGCGCAGAGCCCGCCCCCCATTACGGCGGAAGTACAGAAGCACATTCTCCGTGAACCCGGCGTGCCCATCCTCGGGTCTCCCGGCGCCGACGTCACCGTGGTGGAGTACTTCGACTACAACTGCCCGTTTTGCAAGGAGTTGGCCCCGGCCTTTCGCCCGTTCATTGATAAGGATCACGCGGCGGCGGTGGTCTATAAAGAGTGGCCCGTGTTTGGCGGAGTCTCCGTTTATGCAGCGCAATCGGCCTTGGCTGCCAACTTTCAGGGCAAATACCTGCAGGCGCACGATGCGCTGATCAGCGGCCCTCGCCTGGCCGAAAACAGTCAGGTGGATGCGGCCTTGCGGGGTGCAGGCGTTGACATGGCGCAATTGAAAAAGGACCTGCTGGCGCATCGAGCATCGATTGACGGCCTGCTGATGCGCAATGACGCCGAGGCGCGCGGCTTGGGTCTGCGCGGGACGCCAGGCATTTTGGTCGGTCGGCGAATTGTCTCAGGCGTTTCAGATTTAAAGGCGCTGCAGTCCGCCGTCGCGGTTTCGCGCGGCACGGCTGGTCGATAACGCTCATTCAGTTTTCTTGCGCGCGCGGAAGGCAGCGACCTTCATGCGATTGCCGCACAACGCCATACTGCACCAGCGGCGGCGATGTGATTTGGTACGGTCGTAGAACCAGAGCGTACAGTCCGAGCTCTCGCATTCGCGCACCAGCGAGAAGTCTGCTTCCGCGATAAGGGTCACGAGGGCTTGCGCCACCGGAACCAGCAGTGCTTCGACCGAGGTCACCCGCCGATGCTGCTCGCGGCGTGCCGACTGCTGCTTGCTCCATACCAGCTGTAAATAAGAATTGTCGAGGGCGAGCAGACGGTTGAGTACGGCGGGGTTGCCTACTTCGCCACGCTTGCGCCTCTCCAACAGTCCCCGCGCCGATTCTCGCAGCGCCAATGCAGCTTCGAGCAGCGCACCGCGTTGAGCTTTGGCTTCAAAGTTGAACGTCGGCACACCTGCGCGCTGCAGCCAGTCGAGGACCCGTGCATCGCTGTCGAGGTAGTCCTGCCTGCGCTCGCCGACGCCGAATTGGGTGTTCATGAAGTCCAGCGCCAACTCATCGGCGACAAACAATGGTGAGGCGATGTCGATGTGCGACTCCCATTTCACGTCAGCGAATCCAGCTCCCACCAATCGCACATGTATTGTAACTATTGAATATGCGTTTGACAAGTTACATGGCCTGCGTAACCTATAACTATCACGATTGCTAGTTACGACGACGACCTGCTTCAGGGAACCCAATGCATGCCTACCCTCGCAACCGGAGTAATGATTACCATGATTACCCTTATCGCGAACGCCGGTGCGGCCGGTCGAGACATTGCATCCGCGCAGACCGCATCGACCGCCGCACCCAGTACTCATTACCTCGATGTGCAGGGTCTGCGGCTGTTTTACCGCGAAGCCGGCGATCCCAAATCACCGGCCATCCTGCTCCTGCATGGCTTCCCCACCTCGTCGCACATGTACCGTCACCTGATTCCGCTGCTGGCTGATCGCTATCACGTCATCGCACCGGACCTGCCGGGTTTTGGCTTCTCCGACGCCCCGGATCGCCGGCACTACCGCTACACTTTCGACAATCTCGCCAAGACCATCGATGCGTTCACCGAGGCGCTCGGACTGCAACGCTTTGCGATCCAGGTCTTTGATTACGGCGCCCCTGTCGGCTGGCGCTTGGCCGCCGCGCATCCCGAGCGGATCACGGCGATCATCTCGCAGAATGGCAATGCCTATGAGGAAGGCTTGAGCACCGGTTGGAATCCGATTCAGAAGTATTGGCGCGAACCCACCCCAGGCAACCGCGCGGCGCTGCGTGAATTACTGACGCCGAATTCGGTCAAGTGGCAATACGTGCAAGGCGCTAACGCAGCGCTGATAGAACCGGAGTCTTACACGCTGGACTCGGCCTTGCTGGCGCGTCCCGGGAACGACGACATCCAGCTGGACCTGTTTCTGGACTACGCCAGCAACGTCGCTCTCTATCCGAAATTCCAGGCCTATTTTCGGCGGGAGCATCCGCCGCTTCTGGCGGTGTGGGGCAAGAACGATCCGTTCTTCCTACCGCCCGGCGCTGAAGCGTTCAAGCGCGACAACCCCAACGCGCAGGTACATTTCTATGACACCGGCCACTTTGCGCTGGAAACGCACGGTCGCGAGATAGCGGCCGAGATTCTAAACTTTCTCGGCCGTACATTGCCGCAGCGATGAAGAAAGCAGAGGACTACGATGCACAGTTTGTCCTGAAATCGTGGCCGCCCTTCTAGCTCGACGTCAAACCGCCTGCCGGACACGGCAACACATAAGGCGCCATCATTGTCCGATGTCACACGGGTGACATCGCTCGCCCCTAGCATGCCCATCCTTTTCCGATGGTCCCAACGAGTAAGGAGCGATGAATGTTTTCGGCGATAGGCAATTTCAAATTCAAATTGGCGCTGGGTGCCTGCATTGCGGCCCTGGCCGCGGCGGACTTGGCATGTGCGGCAGACGCTGCAAAGGCCGTACCGACCGCGTCGCCGATCAAGCATGTCATCATCATCATTGGTGAGAACAGCAGCTTCGATCACGCCTTTGCAACCTATGAACCGAAGCACAGGGAAGAAGGTGTGTGGAACCTTCTGTCGCGGGGCATCGTCAATTCCGACGGCTCGCCCGGCGTGAATTTTACCCACGCGCAGCAGTTTTCCGTGGCCCCACAGCCGCTGTACTACATTCACCCGCCCGCCGGCAGCAAGACCGCATACAACTCCACGAAAAGTCCGACCAATCCCTTGCCGGCACCGGACTTGAAGGGCGTGCCGTTGGCGGCAAGCGACGCCACAGGCTCGCCGTTCGCGACGACGACGGCCGCGGCGCTCGCCGAGCCGGAACTCACATTGACCACCGATTTCGCGCAGCAACAGCATGCCCTCGACATCATGACCACGGGCTTCGCAGTCGATCCGACCTTCAAGGCGGAAACCACGTCGTTGATCAGGAATCCGGATTTCCGAATTTTCGGCGTCACCTCTGCGACCGGGCTTCCCAATGGTCCTTTCCAGCAGACCGCGCATTCGCAAAATGGCGGTGCCGGCCTTCCCTACGACTCGTATACCGAAGACACCATCCATCGCTTCTTCCAGATGTGGCAGATGATGGATTGCGACAAGTCGCAGGCCACACGCTCGAACCCGAGCGGTTGTTTGCTGGATCTCATGCCCTTCGTCGCCAGCACATTCGCGGGCGCGATCAATCCGAATGCCTTTGCCGCACCAGGCGCGCTCGGCCCGATTTTCGCCGCGACCTACACGGGGCCCACCGAAGAGGGCAGCGGCACCTCGCTGGCATTCTTCAACATGCAGCAGGGCGATGCACCCTACTTCAAACAGCTCGCCGATCGCTACTCGATCAGTGACAACATGCATCAAGCCGTGATCGGCGGTACCGGTGCCAACCACATCATGTTCGGCACCGGCGATGTGTACTTCTTCAGCGACAGCAAAGGCAATCCCGTGCCCGCCCCGACGGCGATCCCGGCTGCCGCGGCCGGACTGCCGAAGTCTCTGGGGACCATATCGCTGGTGGCGAATCCCAATCCCGTGGTCGGGGCGCAGTCGCTGGCGACCTTGCAAGCCGCACATGCAGCACCCATCGTCGATCCGAACCTCTACACCAACGACATCGGTGCAGCGCTCGGTGAATACGTCAATTGCTTCGATGCGACGCAGCCGGGCGTCCAACCCATCCTCAGCTTCTTGGCCGAGTCGCAGCTGAAATCGAACTGCGCGCCGAATACCTTTTACGCCATCAATAATTTCTTCCCGGGCTTCCACCCGGATGGCACGCAAGCAGGCACAGCGACAGTGCCCGCGGCGGATGGCAGCGACACCTTTTTCATCCCACCGCAAACCATCCCGACGATCGGCGATGCATTGATGGCCAAAAATGTCAGCTGGCACTACTATGGCGATGGCTTCAACGCCGCCGCCGCGGGATTGCCGAATCAATTCTGCCCCATCTGCAATCCCATGCAGTACTCCGCCAACATCATGGGGTCTGCGGCCGGCCGCGCGAACAACAAGGACGTCACCGATTTCTTCGATGACGTCAACAACGGCACGGTGCCCTCCGTGTCGATCATCAAACCGAGCGGCTTCGTCGACGGTCATCCCCAGTCCTCGAAATTCAACCTGTTTGAGGCCTTCGTGAAGAACGTCGTAGATGCGGTACAAGCGAAGCCGGAGCTGGCCAAAGACACGGCCATCATCATCACCTGGGACGAATCGGGCGGCTTCTACGACTCCGGATTCATCCAGCCGCTGGACTTTTTCGGCGATGCGCCGCGCATTCCCTTCATCGTGGTATCGCCCTTCACGCAGGGCGGGCACGTGAATCACACCTACACCGACCACGCATCGCTCACCAAATTCATCGAAAGGAACTGGCAGCTGGGTACATTGAGCAGCCGCAGCCGCGACAATCTGCCAAACCCGGAGACGCGCAGAATGGAAGGCGATCACGACGGCGATGATTTCGCCGCGCCTTACATTCCGGTGAATGGTCCGGCGATCGGCGATCTGTTCGATATGTTCGACTTCGATCGGCATGATCGCGATCATCATGACCGCGATGACGGCAGGGACCGTGGAGACAAGGACCGGCGTTAACCCAGGCCCGTTCCTCGAAGTCTTCGCTGGTGACGCCGACCGGCCCGTGCCCGGTCGGCGTCACTTTTTGAGGATCACGCCTGTCCTCAGCGCGCGCAAGACCTAAGCGTCAGGCCTTGCTCTCGTACTTGAACGACACGCTGATGCGCGATCGATACGCTTCAACCTTGCCGTTTTTCAGTTGCACGTCGAGTTTGACGACCTCCGCCACCCTTAGGTCTCTCAATGTCTTGCCGGCACGCGCAATCGCGGCGGCTGTCGCCTTTTCCCAGGACTCCGTGCTGGTTCCGATCAGTTCGATGACTTTATAGACATTTTCCGCCATGACAAATCCCCCGCTATGGATGAACAATGACTTCGCCGGCCGAGCCATACTAGGCCCATCTGACGCAGAGCGCGGCGCCGCCCGGTCTCCCTGGATCAGAGCGTCAATTCTAGAAAAGAAGTCCCCGGTACGGGATTGAATCGATACGCTGCGGTGGGCTTGAACCCCATCGACGCGTACAAGGACTGTGCCTCCTTCATGGATGGCAGCGTATCCAAGAGCAGGCGGGCGTATCCAGAGCGCCTGGCGATGTCCACGATGCCTTCGGCGAGAAGGCGGCCGACTCGGCGCCCGCGTGTCGCAGGCGTTGCATACAGGCGCTTGATTTCGCCGACACCTGCGGCGAAATGGCGCAGCCCGACGCAACCGAAAAAAATGCCGTTCTCCTCGGCGAGTAGGAAACCGCCCGCCGGCGGAGCGTATTCGCTCTCCAGATGCTGCAACTCGTGCTCAAAGTTCTGAAAGGACAGATCGACGTCGAGCGATGCGGCGTACTGTTCGATGAGTCGGCGCGCCTGGCGCCAATCGTCCTCTGACTTGGGTTGCACGAGACCGATCGTCACGTTCCTCTCCGGAGACCCTCACCGACTACGGTGCGTGGTCAAAAACTCAGCAAGCTGAGTATGTTAGATCAAGATTCATCGTGTTGTTACTTCGTGGCGGCCGGCCCGCAGCGAGCGCCACATAAGCGCCATCGTAGGCGCTTAGGGACTCACGAAGCTGCCAGATTCTGGCGGCGAGCGCCTGACGTCATTCGGGAAGATCGTTGTACCCGCCGAGCGCTCGAACGATCAATTCTGCCGTCATCAAATCCAGATGGGCTCCTCCGGCGTTCTTAAAAAATGTGATGTCGGAATGTGCAGTGCGGCCGGCGACGCATCCTCCGACAAGGTCGTATAGATCACCACGCACATCGGACGCTCGAATGGCACCCCTGGCAATGGGCTGCAAAATGTCGCCTACCCCATCGAAGGCGGACTCGCGACGATCGACAAAAACTAACGACCGGCGTGCGGCCTCATCGTCTGCCTCGCGGGTGGCGGGCGTGTATCCGCCGACCAGGTCGAGATGGACTCCGGGTCGCAAGTTGGCGCCCAGAATGAGAGGCTGATGCGATCGCGTACAGGTACTAATAACGTCCGCCATGCGGGTCGCTGCGGCAAGATCCTCGATACATTCCGACTCGATTCCTTCTTCGAGCAGCCGTGCTACCAGTTGCGCTGCGCGCCCTTTGCTGCGGTTCCACACCAGTACGCGCCGAAGCGATGGCCTGACCGTGCGGTGCGCGCGAATCAGGCGAGCGGACATCTCTCCGGCACCGACAAGAAGCAGTGTTGTGGGCTCGAGCGGCGCGAGAATTTTGGCCCCCAGCGCGGAATCCGCAGCGGTTCGCCAATACGTGATTTCTGTGCCATCGAGGATCGCGAGGGGCTGACCGTTGCGGCCATCGAACATCACGCAAAGCGATTGCACCGCGGGCATTGCACCGCCATCGAGGTTTGCTGGGAAGCTTGTGATGAGCTTGCTGGCCATGTATCTGCCGCCATCAACCGCGTGACGCACAAAATAGTGTCCGTGCTCGCTGCCGAGTAAGCCGTTCTGAATTTCGATTTTCGGTCGTCTATGCGCCGCCTCTAAAGCGGCAATAAGCATCGGAAAGGTCAGCAGGCTTCGTATTTCATCCGCGCCTATGAATCGTAACGTCGTCCGCATTAGATCGACCATTGATGGCAAGCGCCGTGGCGTTACGGCGTGACCATCCTAGCTGTTTTCGCTTGCGTGCGATTGACAAAGCTTCCTTATGGATGCTTGGGTCGCCCAGACGGAGTAGCATGATGCAATGGCGAAAAAACAAGAAGCCGTTGACAACCTTCTCGACGCCCTCGTGTGGATGCGGCGCAAAGCTAAACGGCGCGAACCGGTCGATGCTCTCGTCGATGCGCTGGTGATAATGCGGCGCAAAGCGAAAAAGAAGGTGGCCAAAAAGAAAACAGGCAAGAAGAGGACAAGAAAGGGGAAGAAGACAAGACGTCGTGCTAAGCGTTGATTGGCAGAAGGCCAGAACGCAACGCCGGTTCGCGCGCAATGATCGTGGTCAATAATTCGTCAGTTGAACATAAGCGGTTGAATGGTGGTGACGTTTTGATGACAAGTCCCCGCTTATCCACCGAGTTATCCACCGGAATTGGGGATGGAGCGGGCTGAGTCTAGGATCATGGTGTGAAAGCAAGTAGTCCATGCCCTCGCGTTCGTGCTTTTCGGTGTTCGCGTAACTCGGAAGCCTCAGAGGGGAGCAGGCAATCGCGCTTGTTGGCAAGTACATGTTGAGCAATAAGGAGGCAACCATGAGTGCATCTCCAATTTCCAATGTTTCCGATACTGCGCGTTGGGTAGCCGTCTATCGTGCGCGGGAATCCGCGCGTTCCGACGCCCTCTTCCACGATCCGTATGCGGAGTTGCTGGCCGGCGAGCGCGGACATGAAATTGCGGCCCTCATGCCGCGGCAAGCGCGCAACGGTTGGCCAATGATTGCTCGCACGAAGCTCATGGATGACCTGGTGCTGGCCACTGTTGAACAAGGCTGCGATTGTGTGATGAATCTCGCGGCCGGTTTCGACACCCGGCCCTATCGGCTGGAACTTCCGTCATCATTGCGCTGGATCGAAGCGGATCTGCCAGCTCTCATTGAGGAGAAGGAGCGGCTCCTGAAAGATGCTCTACCGCGCTGTCAACTGCGGAGGATCAAGGTCGATCTGACCGATGCCAGTGCCCGCGTTGCAATGTTCCAGGAAGCCGTCGGTTCAGCAGCCCAGGTGCTCGTGATCACGGAGGGCCTGCTGCTATATCTTGACGAGGCACAAGTGCGGTCACTGACGCTGGATCTCGGCGCACAAGCCGGCATCCGTTGGTGGATCTTGGACCTCGCCTCGCCGAAACTCCTTCAAATGATGAAAAGGAGCATGGGGTCCAGGCTGGCTAATGCACCGATGAAATTCGGGCCGCCCAATGGCGTCGCGTTTTTCGAGGAATTGGGTTGGCGCGTGACGCATGTTCAATCGGTGTTGCGCGCCGCCGCGCGATTTCGCCGCTTACCGTGGACCTTGAAGTTCTTCGCATTCTTGCCTGAGGCCGACCCTCGGAAACCTGGCCGTGCACCCTGGTCAGCTGTCGTGCAACTCGGACGAGGTTAGGTTGACCGGTGGGGCGGTGAGGCGTCAAAAGCACCGCGGGTCACGACGAGCGGCAGATTTGACCGCCGCGATTGCGTGCTTTTTGGACCGCAGGCCTCACTGTTAGGATCAAACATCGGAGCTGGGTGGAACTGGGAACTCAGACTTCAGTCAAAGCACATGTAAGCCCCAAAAACGAAGGGATGCTTTGACGCAACCAGTTCAGTCAGGGAGATGGCGTTTCGCTGTTTTCGTTGCGGTGATCGGCCTGCATTTTCTGGCTGGATTGATTGTCCTCACAACCGGCAAACTCCGAATTGTTCGTTTAGGATCCGAAGATTTCCCACTCTCTATTCTGCCCCTCTCCGCGGAACACCCATCTACAATCCACGCCACCACTGCGCCAGGGTCTACCCCCACACGCAATCCCAGAAAACGAGAAGCCTCACCCGAAATCGACAGGCTGCCGAGTGTCGCGGAGCCCGAGTCGAACAACGCCATTACCACGCCGTACATTGACTTGAACGCCGAAGCCGATGCGGCCGTGCATCGACAGTTGGACAATGAGGAGAGTGAAAGACGAAGGAGAAGTCTTGCCGGACCGTCGGCATCACAGCTGGAGTGGTCGCGGAATAACATTCCGCTCGTTCGTGAGCATCATCTATTAGGTGACAGCGAGCGCGCGGAGGGCGGTGAGTTAATCACATGGGTGGACGACAAATGCTTCTTTACGACGCATGGCATTTCCACGTTCGGAATGCCGCAGACCAGTAAGGTCTGCAAGGATCCGCCGAAACCGGATACTGAACTGTTCAAAGACATGCGCAAGAAACTCGATGAACGCTCTGCGGGCCGCGCTCCGTGATTTGGGAGGCTCGACCACCGTTTAAATTCAGCGGAATCAGGGGCTATGATCGCGATCGAAGAGGGGCCGGTCGAATTGTCTTATGCGATGGACTCTTCGTAATCACCGTAATCAGGCCGCACCATTTGGTGCAACGCGGCGCACCGGCGCGGAACTTACGTCGCGGATGGCGCGATCCTTCGCACTCTCTGTTTCGCGTTCGGTGGCTTCCGAGCTGGTAGTTTGGTAGATCGAAATGGCCTCCCCGAATTTTTCGTTCGATAGGAAGGCTGAGGTCGAGGATTATTATTGTGGCTATGCACATACTTCGCTTGGGACGCGACGCCGCATGACGCGACAACACAAAGTGTGTAGCCTCTGGCGCTCGATCGATTCACTGAGTACCAGGACAGACGCATGCAGCGTGTCTGCTGCAAATAATAAATTCCCACTCAAGGATATTCACATGTCACTTAAGCATCAACTTGCCACGTCTACAGCATTTTTCTGTCTAGCGTTCATGGGCGGTTCCGCCTCGGCGGATGATCATGTATACACCGAAGGCCCAGTCGTTAACGTTTCCAGGATCCGAACAGTAGATGGTAAATTTGACGAATACATGAGGTTTGTAGCGACGAAGTGGAGGCAGGAACAAGAGGCCGGCAAGAAGGCCGGCGACGTTCTTAGCTACGAAGTAGTCACTGTCGAGCCCCGCACTCCCGACGATCCGGACTTACTTCTCATCGTCTACTATAAGAATTGGGCTTCGTTGGATGGGTCAATTGCAAAAGGCGACGCCATTTCAAAAATCGTTGATGGGTCCGTAGCCGCTGCGAATAAGGGCCAGACAGATCGCGCCAGTATTCGGCGAGTTCTTGGCTCCTCAACAATGCAGGTTCTTAACCTGAAGTAGTCCGACCGCAAAGAAGGAGCCGGGGTCTTATCCTGGCTCCTTTCTCTCAATCTATTGCGAGATCGTGAATTGACGCGCCGGAGATCCACGAGCAACGGTTGGCCGAAGCTCCACTCGATATCAGGAAGGGAACCGTCTTACCGTCACCGGCGCATCCGGGGTTCTCTCAATCAGAGCTTCCCTGGCCCGCGCAGTGCGCGGCCGGGAAACACGTTTGGTGCAATCTTGCCTTCATCGACGAGAACAGTGCCGCCTACCAGCAGATAACGCACGCCAATACTCGCCTCCATGGGCTTTGTGTAAGTGGATCGGTCGCTGATCTTTGCCTGATCGAACACCACGATGTCGGCGTCGGCGCCTTCCTGCAACCTGCCCTTTTGACGTGCCGCGGGAGTCGAACGCTCCAGCATCTGCGCCGGCATCAGGCTCATCTTGCGCAGCGCTTCCATCAGCCTAATCGCTCCCTTTTCGCGCACATATTGGGCCAACACGCGAGAATAGGTGCCGGCGTTGCGCGGGTGCCCCTCGGCCCCATCGCTGGCGATCATGACCAGCGGGTGGGCGATCACTTGGTCGACCGCTTCCTGCGTGTTGCTAAATATCACCACCAAGTGTGTGGCGTTCGAATTATGCAGCTCATCGAAACGCGCCTTGGTCAGGCGTTCTCCCGTGTCGGGAAGCAGCAGGCTGTCATAGCCGATGCCCAGCTTTTCTTGCCAGCCTGGGTTGAAGAGCGCCGAGTTGATAGCGGTCATACCTGCGATGTAGGGATAGCCTTCGGTCGTGACATCGAGGCCCCGGGCACGGGCTCCTTCGATCATCGATAGACACTCCATCGCATCCCGGGTGCAAGAACTATTGATATGGACGATATGAAGGGAAGCTCCGGAAATCGCCGCCGCGCCGATCACTTCGCTGATCGATTCGATCGAGGAGCCGGGCTCGAGGCGGCCGCCGCTTCGGACATGCGTGTAGACGGGCAATTTCCGCTCGGCAGCCAGGCGGAACATGTCGATCACTTCCAAACGAGTGGCTCCCGGCGTGTACTGGAGCCCCATACCTAAGGCCAAGCCACCGGCGTCCAGTTCGGCGCGCAGCCGCTCCTCGATGTGCGCGATTTGGTCAGACGTAGCGGGCCGATCGGTCGCAGCTCCACTCTTAGGCAGGATGTCGCCGGCAGGCAGCGGGGCTCCGAATGCGAGAGCTCGTGCCGCCACGTGGCTCGCCGAGGTTCCGTAGTGAATGAGCGAGTGGCCCTCTTTGGTTTTCAAGAACTCGGCCACGTCGGGCGCGCCGATTTCCAACTCAAGTGCCGTGGTCACGCCGTCGAGCGCCTTGACGCGCTCACTCGCCAGGTCTTGGCCGTGCTGATGCAGATCAATGAATCCCGGCGCGACAATGAGCCCTGCGGCATGAACGATGCGGCGACCGCTCAAGCCCTCGGATGAAATGCGCGCAATCTTTCCGTCGCGGATGCCCACGTTGCGTACGGCATCCGCGCCCGTTTCGGGATCCATGACGCGTCCGCCTTGAAGCACGACGTCGTACCGCTGTGCGCGCACCGTGGTGGTCAACAACGCCAGAAAAACGATAGAGGCAATCAGCTTGACCATGGGGCCTCTGTAAACCTTGCAAAAACGAAAGCTTCACATTTCGTGTTTCGAGCCTTTCATATCTACAGGCGTGTCGCAAGTCCGACTCGTTTCTGGCGAGCCAGTCGGATGGGTTCTGTCGCCGCGATCGAAAGCGCCTGTGAGCAACTCGCGATGGCCCCGTGGTTGGTGTGTTCGTTAGCGTACAGACATGATCTCGCCAGATAGGTACGTTTCAAACCTGGCACAGGGTGTGTCCGTACGTTAGAAACGTGGAATCCACGCGGCCACCTCACGAAGTTCCCGAAGGATGACGTAACAACAAAGGGGACTGATTCATGATCTTCCGGCCGACCCTCATTGAACATGGGTATTTGAAGCTTCTCGCGTTCATCGCGCTTGGCGGAGCGATGACGCCAAGCTGGGCCGTACCGAGTTTCGCCCGCCAGACGGGAATGGCGTGCGCCGCGTGCCACACCGTATTTCCCGAACTTACCCCCTTTGGGCGGGAGTTCAAGTTGAACGGCTACGTGCTCGACAACATCAAGCAGGTCACCGGCATCGACGTCGAAAACAACCAGACCCTGGCGCTCAATTCGATACCTCCCTTGAGCGTCATGGTGCAGGTGTCATACACCCACACCTCGAAGGCACTTCCCGACAGCGCGCTGGCGGGGGCGCTGGCCAAGGACGGCGAGGTGCTGTTTCCGGATCAAGTGAGCCTTTTCTACGCCGGCAAGATCGCAAATGAACTCGGGGCGTTCATGCAACTGACCTACGATGGCGCGGCGGATCACTTCGGGTTCGACAACACGGACATTCGCTATGCACATCACCTGGCGTTCGGCGGTTCGGACGCCAACGACCACCATCTGATCCTCGGTTTGACGCTCAACAATAATCCGACGGTTCAAGACGTGTGGAATACGACGCCCGCTTGGGGCTTTCCGTTCTCAGGGTCCAGGGTCGCCCCCGGTCAGATCGCTTCCGCCCAGATCGACGGACGCTTGGGCCAAAGCGTCGCGGGCTTAGGCGTGTATACCTGGTTCGATGATCATATTTACGCCGAAATTACCGCCTACACCGCCGCAACCCCGGGAGGCGCGCACCCGCTGGACAGCACACAAAGCAATGTGGCTCATGGACTCTCGCCCTATTGGCGCCTGGCTTACGAACAACGCTGGGATCGCCATTCCATTTCGGTTGGAACCTATGGCATGGAAACCAAAGTGCACCCCGGCACCGGCACACCGCTGCAAGGTGCCACCGATCGATTCAAGGACATTGCCGCCGATGCGCAGTACCAGTTCATCGGTGAGGATCACTTGGCAACGGTGTTAGCGACGTACATTCACGAGAGTCAAACGCTCGATGCCAGCGTGATCGATCTATTCGCCGCCAACGTCACCAACAATCTCAAAACCTTCAAGCTGACGGGCGAATACAGCTACCGCCGAAAGATCGGCGGCTCGTTAGGGTATTTCAATACCACCGGCAGCACCGACATGATCCTCTATGCCCCGGCGCCCGCCATCGGCAGTGCGAACAACAGCCCGAACACGAATGGCTATATCGCCGAGATCAATTACCTGCCGTGGCTCAACGTCAAACTGCAGATTCAGTATGTGGGCTATGAGAAGTTCAACGGTCTCAAACTCAACTATGACGGCACGGGCCGCAATGCCAGCGACAACAACACGCTGTACGGATTGGTATGGCTGAACTACTGATCTCGGGTACCGGCCCGGAGTATCGCGCCGAGCGGCCGGTTTTCTGCTCGAGTTCTTGGAGTCGACAAGTATGAAGCTAAGCTACGCGGCCGCCATCCTCAGCGCCGTATTCTGCCTGGGAGGCCCGACTTACGGCGCTGAGACGAGCGCGGATGACATGACCGATGCGCAGCGGATTGCGCTACAAAAAACCATCGACACCTGCACTGCCTGTCACGGCGGCAACGGCCGCAGTGTGTCTCCCACCTTTCCCAGCCTGGCAGCGCAGACGGCTCCGTATCTCGAGATGCAGTTGCACGCGTTCAAGGACCAGACACGCGCAGATCCGGATGCGCAAGCGTACATGTGGGGCATGGCAGCGCAATTAAGCGATGCGTCGATCAGTGGGCTTGCCGCCTATTTCTCGAAGCAGTCCGCCGCGGAAGGCAAGAGCGGCAATGCGGCGCTCATCGCCAAGGGCAAACAGATCTTTGTGGAAGGCGTGCCGGCCCGCCAGATTCCGGCCTGCGCCACTTGTCACGGTGCCCAGGCTCAAGGCAACGGACCGTTCCCGCGCCTCGCCGGTCAACACGCGCCCTACTTGCTCAAACAGCTGCTGGTGATTCAAAGCGTACTGCGCACCGCCCCGGTGATGCACGGGGTGATCAAAGATTTGAATCGCGATCAGATGCAAGCCGTCGTTGCGTACCTAGAATCCATTTAAGGCGCTTCGATCGCATTACTTCGGCATGCAATCCGCCGCATTCACAGATTCGCCGTTAATCGCAAGCTTCTTCGCAGCCGTTACTCATTCGCCGTTCCCGAATCAGTGTCTCCCGGCGAGCTTCGAGCCCTCAGAAACCCCACGAACGACGATCATTAACCCGGTTTTCTGAGGTCTCACCCTCGAAACTTTGAAATCCGCGGCAAGTATCAGAATATTCCCGTCCGCTGCGCGCCCGCATTTGAGTTGCGAGGAGGGAGCCATCCATGGCCACAGTCCACTATCCTTGTTGCTTGCGGTCCGGCGAACGCCAGTCTCAAGTTCAGGGAGTCGGTGTTCCCCCATCCGCGAGGTGCCATTAGACGTACTGGCGGGGTGGAATTGAATCACCCCCATGGGTAACCCGAATGGCCTAGCCTTTTGCGCCCTGCCCCGGGTGGGGCGGAGCGGGCCTTGCGTGCTAGAGTGAGGACGAGCGGCTTCCTTGGATGGACCGTCGATTTGAGGGCAACCCCAAAATCATGAAGATATTGTTGGTGGACGACCACGTGCTGTTTCGCGAAGGCATTGCCCTGCTATTGCGGAGCTTGGTGGCGGACGACTCGCTCTATCAGGCGGGAACGTGTGAAGAAGCACTGACAGTCGTTGCCCGGGATCCGAGTATCGAGCTGGTGCTGATGGACATCAATTTACCCGGCACTTCTGGAATCAACGCCATATCGATGATCCGTGCCGAGTTCCCGCTCATTCCGGTCGTGGGTCTATCATCGAGCGATGACAAGCAGACCATTTTGGACGCCATCGATGCGGGCGCGATGGGATTCATCCCCAAGAGCTCGTCCTCCGCTGTGCTGTTCGCAGCTCTTCAATTGGTCTTATCGAAGGGGATCTATATTCCTCCGGAGGCGTTTTTACGCGACCGAAGCGTTGCGACCAAAGCCGTGGTCTACACTAGTGCGGATAAGCCGGGTACGGCGCACGCAACGCCAGGAGATCTCGGCCTAACGCAGCGACAATCCGAAGTATTGTTCCTGATCCTGCAAGGCAAGTCCGCCAAGGCCATTTGCCGGGACTTATCCTTGTCCAGCAGCACCGTAAAAATTCACACCTCGGCGGCCCTTCGCGCATTGAATGTCACGACCCGCACGCAGGCCGTCATTGCGGCGGGCCGCATGGGTCTTCGTTTTGACGAGAGGGTCCATCCTCGCGCTCATTCCGATGAGACCGCCTGAGGCTCCACCACATTCGCCAGTTGTGGGATGAGATCCATCACGACGCGTCGAATTCGTTGAGCGTTGGCCGGCTTTTGTAGAAACACGATATCGTCGGCTTGCGCCAAAACGACACGTGCCACATCGTGGTCGGCGGTGAGGATGATGGCTGGAATCCTCATTTCCGCGTCGCGCCGCAGATCCTGAATGATTGCCAGTCCGGTTTCACCATTCCCCAGCCAATAGTCCGCTACGATGAGATCGGGTTGGCGCAAGTGCTGCGAAAGCTCATGGCGCACCTCCGCACCGCAGCTGCCTGCAATCACGTGACAGCGCCAGGACTTGAAAATCGCTTCGGTTGCAAAGCGACTCTCTTGGTCATCATCGACGACGACAATAAAAGCGCCGGTCAACAGCGAATCCTGTCCGCCGACGGACACCGGTATCATTTGCCTGAATTGATCTGCGGTGGCGATCGGCAGCCGAATGCCAAACACGGAACCCGCGCTCATCGATGATCTTGCGGACAACCCATAGCCCAAGAGCTCCGCCGTCCTCCTCACGATCGCGAGGCCCAGCCCAAGCCCCTGGCCTCGAGCCCGATTGGTATCGCTCAGCTGATAGAATTCTTCGAATATGAATTCCAATTCTGCCGCCGGAACGCCGATGCCGGTATCGCAGACATACACGGTGACAAATTGTTCGGATTTTCGACAGAAGACATCGATGTGACCTCGCTCGGTATAACGAATTGCGTTAGATACAAGATTCCCGAGCATGCTGAGAAGTAACGCACTGTCGGTCTGGACCAACGTACGCGGGCGATGCACCCGTAGCGTCAGGCCCTTGTCAGCGGCGGCCTGCCAATGAGCGAGTTCGACTGACTCGAGCAAGGAATCCACACTCACGCAGATCAGATGAGGAGTCACGATGCCGGCGTCGAGTCTCGAAATATCGAGCAATGTTTCAAACAGGTTCTCGAGTGCCGAGACGGAATGCTGAATCTTGTTGAGCAAGCTGCTGATATCAGGCGAAATCTGCCTCTCGGCGAGTATCCCCACCAACAAGCCGACGGCGTGCATCGGCTGGCGCAGGTCGTGGCTGGCGGCGGCCACGAACCGGGTCTTGGCGGCGCTCGCTCGATCCGCCGCTTCGCGCTTGACTTTGAGTTCCTCGAGCTGAACGCCCAGCTTGCCGTTCAGTACCGACAACTCCCGCGCTTGACTGGTAATTTGTTCATTGGCTTGCGCAAGATCTCGAGTTCGCGCCAAGACCTTGGACTCCAGGCTTTCGTACAGTGTACGCAGGCTGTCTGCCATGCCGTTGAAGGCCGTTGCCACCGATTGAATCTCGTCGCGACTTTCGATCTCGATCTTGGCCGACAGGTCACCACTTCCCAGCCGTTGAGCACCGTCCCGAAGCAACAAAACGGGTTTCGCGAGTCGCCGCGCCAACAGCAGCGATGCCAGGCCGGCCGCCATGATTCCGAGTGCCAGCACTAACATGGTCACGCCGATCGTCGTCTCAACGGTGCGCAGTACCTCTGCCGCGGGCTGCTCGATGTACAACAGCCAGTCGGGACCGATGATGCGGGTTGCGCTCGAAAACACGGTGCCGCCGTCGGGACTCTTTCCCCAGACGGAAGGCAGTTCCGCCTGCCCATGTGCGAGCGCGGTGCGGACCGCCCCGACTTGAGGCAACCGTGAAACATCACTGTTGCGCAACAGCGTGCGTAGATCGGGGTGTGCCAGCATATGCCCCTGCAAGTCGACTACGTAAGCGCGTCCCGACTTGCCGATCGAGAGTCGGGCTAGCAGGTCGTCTATGAAGCGCACGCTGATTTCGGCGGCGAGGTATTCTCCGTGTTGGTCGCCGTTCACTGCCACAGTGACAAAGGGTTCGGTTTGATCGCGGATAAAGGTTGGGCCGTAGCAGAACGGTAACGAGCAGTGCTCAAGCAATTGCCGAATCCCGGAGTGAGGAGTATTTGATTCGATGCGATCCGCATCCACTCTCGACACGAAGTTCGTTTCCGAGAAATTGGAATCCAGCGAACGAATATTCAGGATCGCCGGTTCGAATTTCAATGCGTCGCGAAAATCACGTGCTTGTGCTTCACGACCGGCCGTCGCGCCCTCCGACAATCGGCTCGACAAGGAACGCAGTACGGCTTCGATATTTCGCAGATACGCATCAATGGAGGCGGACGCGGCGCGAGCTTCCGCGGTTTGGACCTCGTGCGCCCGCTGCTGGTCCTGGGAATAGTGGTAGAGAGCGAGAATCGACCCGACTGTCAACACGGACACGGAAACCAGGCCCGCAATGGTGGCGACATAGCGTCGAAATAATCCCTTCATCGCCACTGATTGCACGCTAATACTCTTATGCTTTGCCGAACCGGTAATCTACTCGAATACCGTGGCCTCGCGTGCCAGGCGTTCGCGAGTCGGACGGTCAAGGTGCGCGATTGCCGCTGAATTCACCGCAATCTCGATCTCTTTCGGGCGCATGACCGGGATACTGCCGACCGGCACGCCATTCAAAATGTTGGCCATGGATTTGGCCCACACATCCATCGCCTCCTGATCCACGGACTGAACCGAAACCAGACCACCCATTTTTAGAAATTTGCGGCGTGCATAAACAGTGGGAGCAGCTGTGCGGGCCAGGGCCGCCGCGAGCTTTGCACCGTGGTTGAAGGCGATTTCGGAGTAGGGGACGTACCATACTTGCACCTCCCGCGCCTGCGGATCCTCGACCAATCGGCCAATCTCATTGTGGTCGTGGAGGTTGAATATTTTGAGATCAAGTCCAAGACCCTTGGCCTGAGCGAAGAGATCTTTGCTCATATCGGAGCCTTCCAGCCAGTAGTCGGTCGCCACGACGCCCACGGTCCTCGCCTCTGGAAAGGCGCGACGAATCAGTTCCATGATCTTCACGTCCAAGGGGACGAAGAAGGTGTAGCCCGTGAGGGCCCCCGTTGATACCAAGGAGGGTACCAAGCCCTCCAATACAGGATCTGATTGAATGATGAAATAAATCGGGATCGTGGTATTCAAGGCCAACAAAGTTTTCGCCACCTCGACGGAGGAGGCAACAATGAGCGCGGGTTTCGTGGCGATCAACCGACTCAGGACCATCGTCCGGCGTGAAGGATCGAGCATGTCGCCGCCAATGAGCTTGAGTTCAATGGGCCGTGGGCCTTCGAAATGTTGAACCTTGAGATGTTCTCTGAATCTGGCCACCCCTTCGCGTACCGGCGCGGTATCGAAATCGACCCAGGCAACGATGCGCGGATTCTCAGAAATCGCAGTTCCGATATCTTGGCGCGCGCTCAGCAGGAAAATCACGCCGAGCAAGCCCGTGGCGATGAGCGTACTGAGTGAGAAAAGCCGACTAGCTCGTACCAATGGATAGACCTTTTGGGTGTGGCGGAATGAAACACGACGCACTAATGTTATTCCAGTCATCACGACACGCCAAGGAGGCTCGATGAGCCGCGAAGTCCCCACTACCCGCTATTTTGCAGTGGGGTTTTTCACCGCTGAGCAGCTGGAAGAAAGGGATCGCGCCCTGCTGGCAGGTGCTGCGCAGAACGCGGCCGTCTCGGGACTACAAAGCGCTGTCGAGGTCGTCGTAATCACCGTTTTCGACGTGGACACGGGTGCCGAAACCGTGGAGATGGGTATCCGTAAAGTGAGCATGATTGTGCAGGATCCTCTGCAAGCGGCGGGTGTCTCATTCGCGATGGAGCGCTTCGATTCCACCCAGTTCCCGGGTGCGTTGAGCCCGCAAGACGCTTTTAAACAGTATCTCGCCAGTGCTGAAGGCATCGCAAGCTTCGGTACGGCAACAGCGGTGCAGCTATTTGCGATCGATGTTGACGCAGTTACGGATCTGGTCAAGGCCTGAACAAGTAGTTCCGGCCATGCCAGGCTCGCGCAAGATTCTGCTGAACATGGCCGGAGAGCGCGCCGGCTCGTTGATCTATCCCCCTGAGGCGACCGCCGCGCCGGAGAGTGCGGAGCGGATCCGCCTAGATCTTAAGATGAACGGTCATGTCTCAGCACCGCTGGTGTTTACGGGCATATTCTCGCCCGAAGAATGTCAACAGATCATGGACTTAAGCCGGACCCGTCGACAGCGTGTCGGCACGATGATGTACGCGAGGCCCGATATCCGCAAATCGACCATCGCCTGGATCAACATCGCGGAAGACAGCCGATGGTTGTACGAAAAAGTGTGGCAGACGTTTCAAGCAGTCAATCGCTGGTTCAAATTCGCCTTGTTGGGTTTGGTCGATGAGATTCAATTCGCGAGGTACTCGGTGGGCGATAGCTTCGGATGGCATCTCGACGCCGGCGGCGGCCAGACTTCCACGCGCAAGCTCAGTATGTCGGTGCAATTGTGCGACGACCATGAGTACTCCGGCGGGGACTTGGAAATGTGCGCCTGCCCGCAGCTGGATCCGCGCCGCCGCCGAGGGACGATCATTGTGTTCCCGTCTTTTCTAGCTCATCGAGTCACGCCAGTTACTCAAGGGGCGCGCTGCTCGCTCGTGGCTTGGGCGCATGGACCCACTTTCAAGTAGGCCCCAATATAAGGCACGGCGAGAACGACCGCGTTACTTCGGCACGAATTCCTTCGGCTTCTCGGATCCGGCGCCGAACAGAAATTTCTCCATTTCCGCCACCAAGAAGGCGCGTGCCTTCGGCTCGATCGGCGTCAACCGATTCTCGTTGATCAGCATGGTCTGGTGCGCCACCCATTGCGCCCAGGCTTCCTTCGAGATGTTGTGGTAGATCCGTTTTCCCAGCTCACCGGGGTACGGCAAATAGTCGAGGCCGTCCGCCTCGCGCTTCAGTAGTAGACAGTGAATCTTGCGTGCCATGAGTCGAATCTTAACCTATGCGTTTGAGGTCGTGCGCAGGCGTTCGAAAAGCCTGCGGATGGGTTGCGGCAAGCCGATTCGCGGCGGCGCGTCCAGTCGATACCAAAGCCGATTTTCCCCGTCGCACACACGCGTGATCGTTTCGCAGCGCACCCGCAACGGATTCAAGCGCAAGTCGAAGTGCGTAAAGGCGTGATCGATCGGCGGCAGCATGTGCGATTCTGCCGTGCTGCCGAATTCCTTGAGGCACCACGCCAAGGCGTCCCTCTCGTTCTCAAACTGGGGCGGCGACCACAGTCCGCCCCACAATCCCGAACTCGGTCGGCGCTCCACCAGCACCGCGGTTGCACCATGGCTATCAGTTTCGGCAATCAAAAACGTTGCCTCGCGCGACGGTCGGATTCGCTTGTGCTTTTTGCCCGGCAATTCAGCTTGGCGACCTTCGCGTGCAGCAGTACAACCGGCGTGCATCGGGCACACACCGCAGGCGGGTCGGGAGCGCAGGCAGACCGTGGCGCCCAGATCCATGATGGCCTGCGTGTAGGCGGCCACGGCTCGAGCGGGCGTACAGGCATCGGCTTGCGCCCACAGGGTTGCGAGCACCGCAGCTGAGGTGGGATCTCCGGCGATGCCGAAGAAGCGCGCCAACACGCGCTTGGCGTTGCCGTCAAGAATGGGGTGGCGTTGACCTCCCGACAGGGCCAGGACCGCCCCGGCGGTGGAGCGCCCAATGCCGGGCAGATCCATCATGGCTTCGATCTTCAGCGGAAACTCTCCGCCGTGCTGCGCGACCAGGGCTCGCGCGCAAGCGTGCAGATTGCGCGCGCGTGCGTAATAGCCCAGGCCTGTCCACAGATGCAACACCTCATCCAGGGGCGCGGCGCCCAAGGACTGGACATCGGGAAAGCGCGCCATGAAGCGCTCGTAGTACGGAATGACCGTAGCCACTTGAGTTTGCTGCAGCATGACCTCCGACACCCACACCCGATATGCAGTGGCATGGATTTGCCAGGGCAGCGTGTGTCGGCCATGCACCGCGAACCAGTCGAGCAAGCGCTCCGCAAATGGCTGTGTCTCCTCACTCACGGCAGCAAGGCGACTCCAGCGCCAAAGCGCCCAAAAACTTGATGTTTCGCATGTTTTTCACTCGGGATTGAGAGGTCGATCATAGCTCAAGCGCTGCCCGGTCCCGCCGATACCCTTAAGATGTTGGGCGCAGGACCCACCCGGGTACGGAATCCGCATGCCAAGCTGGTCGAATCAGAGCAAATTACTCGCCGAACTGCGAAGGCGCACCGACAAGCAGGAGCCTTCGGCTCCGGCGAGCGTGGCCGCGGGCGAGGCATCGGGAAGCCCCGAGGCGGCATCCGACACCCCGTCGAGCCGTTCGGCGGAGTTTCTGGAGTTCGCACAAGCCGCCGGCGGTTTCGGCGTATTCGAACTGAACTTGGTGAGCGGACACATTCGGGGAACCTCGCTGTTCTTCGAACTCATCGGTTTGGAATGCCGTGACATGTCCCTCACGCGCGAAGAGTGGCTCGCCTCCATCCATCCCGAGGATCTGGAAGGGGTCGTCCGCACGCTCAACGACGCCGTGCTATCCGGCGGAGGCTACGAAACCGAATACCGGACCCTGACCGCGTCGGGCGAGATTCGCTGGCTGGCCGGCCGTGGGCAGGTGTTGCTTGGTGGTGGGGGCCACGATTCGCGCGCGATCGGCACCGTCACCGACGTCACCGAACGTAAAGAGCTGGAAGACAAGCTGCACCATGCCACCGAGTCGCTGAACATCGCGCAGACCGCCGCCGGCGTGGCCACCTTCGACTTCGATTTCCGCCGCAACAGCCGCTTCTGCTCCGACAATTTCCGTGAACTCCTCGGTATCCCGCCGACCCTGGCGCTCGACGATTTGAATCGCACGCTATCGCGGGTGCATCCTGACGATTTCGCGCGCGTTCGCAGTGCACCGTTGGAAACCACGCCCGCGGATCCTTACTACCGCTGCGAGTATCGCGTGCTGCTGGATAGCGGCGCCGAACGCTGGCTCGGCGAAAAGGCGAAGGTGTCGCGCGGCCCCTCCGGCGACGTGGAGCGCATCACCGGCGCCATCGTGGATATCAGCGATCTGAAGCACACCAAAGCCGCATTGGGTTCGGTGGAGATTCGCTTGGAGCGGGCGCTGCGGGGCACGCAGGACGGCCTGTGGGAAATCGATCTTCTCACCCATGTCTCGTGGTACGGCCTGCGCTTTGGAGAGCTGCTGGGCTACAGCGTCGAGGAGCTAGGATCGAGTCACGAGCAGTTTGTGACGCTGATTCACGCCGAAGATCGCGAGCGCGTCGCGACGGCCATGGACAATCATCTCGAGCATCGCGCGGTTTACGATCTTGAATTTCGGGTGCGTCACAAGGCCGGACACTACGAATGGATGCGCGCGCGGGGCCAAGCCGAACGCGCCGCCGACGGCACGCCGCTGCGGTTGGCCGGCGCCATGCAACTCATTACCGATCGCAAACTTGCCGAGCAAGCCTCTCTCGAGGCCAAGCTTGCCGCGGAGGCCGCCAATCGAGCGAAAAGCAGCTTCCTCGCGAACTTGAGTCACGAGATCCGCACGCCCATGAACGGCGTGCTCGGCATGTCGCAGATTCTGGCGGAGACGCCGCTCGACTGTACGCAGCGCGAGTACCTGGACATCATTCGCGGCAGCGCCAAGGCCCTGCTTTCCTTGATCAACGGTGTCCTCGATCTGTCGAAAATTGAGGCTGACCGGCTGGAGCTGGAGAACGTCGAGTTCGATCTGATTCACATGCTGTACGAGGCGGTCGCCGCCACGGCCCTGCAAACCGCTGCCAAGGGCATCGAACTCATCGTCAGCATCGAAGCCGAAGTGCCGGTGCTGGTCCGCGCGGATCCCGGCCGACTGCGCCAGGTGGTCCTGAATCTCTTGGGCAACGCGGTCAAGTTCACGCACGAGGGATACATCACGGTTCACTTGGCCGCGCGCCGGCACGCGAACCACCGTGCGTCCTTGACCATGGAGGTCACCGACACAGGCATCGGTATTCCCGTGGACCGGTTGGACCGTCTGTTCAAATCATTTTCGCAAGTCGATTCATCCACCACGCGCCATTACGGCGGCACCGGCTTAGGCTTGTCCATTGTCAAAAGCCTGGCCGAATTGATGGGTGGCGAGGTTGGTGTGCGCAGCGAACTCGCCAAAGGCTCGACTTTCTGGGTCAGGGTCGAGGTCGACGTCGTGCAGGATCAACCGGCGCGCGTACTCACGGGGTTGGGGCGGAAGATTCTCATCGTCGATGATCTTCCCGCCGCCCGCGACAGCCTGGGCCTGAAACTGAAGCTCTATGGCTTCGAGACGGTCTCGGTCGGCAGCGTCGATGCGGCCTTGGCGCTACTCGCGCAAGATCCATCCTTCGATCTGGTGTTGGCCGATGAGCTGATGCCGATGCGCGGTGGACTCGATCTCTTGAGCACGCTGCGAAGTGACAGCCGCTTTGCGCGCCTGCCCCTCATCCTGCTGTCCTTGTTCGGCGCCGAACATGACACCACCGATCACGAACATCGGCCGAATGCCATCGGCTTGAAACCCATTCGCGCCGTCCACTTGGCCAGCCTCATCGATAAAGTACTCACCGGCAAGACGCCGCACGCGCTACATTTGAAGTCCTCCCCCCACGCAAGGTCCACCTTTCGCGGCCACCACATCCTGCTGGTCGAGGACAATCCCGTCAATCAGCGCGTGGCGCAAAGAATGCTGCAGAACTTGGCGGCACGCGTGACGATTGCCAACAACGGCGCTGAAGCCTTGGAGCGAGTCGCTGCCTCCACCTTCGATGCGGTCTTGATGGATTGCCAAATGCCCGTGATGGACGGGTTCACGGCGACGCGGCGCATTCGAGAATGGGAATCCAGCCGCGGCACCAAGCACCTGCCCATCATCGCCCTCACCGCCAATGTCATGACGGAAGATCGCGAAAATTGCATTGCTGCCGGCATGGATGCGCATTTGGGCAAGCCCATCGAGCCGGCTCAAATGGTCGAGGTCTTGAGCCGCTTCCTCAAGGCGCAGCCGCTCATCCCGGCGATCGACCGCGAAGCGCTGCGCGAGCTGACCGGCGGCGATGCCGAATTCGAACGGGAACTGGCGGAAACCTTCGTCAGCAGCGGCGATCAATGCCTTGCGGAAATCCTGGCCGCCCTCAAAGTCAGTGACTTCGACACCGTGCGCAAACGCGCGCATTCCTTGAAGGGCGCCAGCGCCAACATTCACGCGCTGGACCTGAGCCAGGCGGCCTCGAGTTTGGAGAACGCCGCGCGCGAGAATTCCAACCCGGCCCTCGGCGGCTTGGTGGCGGAACTCACCGAGAAGCTGGCTGCCGTCAATGCGGAATTGCGGCGAGTCGGCTGATCGTTGCCCTCAGCCGTGCGCCGCGAGTGCCGGCGCCGCGCCGATCTCTTGGCCGGTTGAACGGTTCCGCCCCGCCAATTTGCTTTTGTACAGACTCTCATCCGCCGCCCGGATCAAGGTATCCACTTTGAGCGTCAAATCCGGGCCACTCGGTCCGGTCGAGGCGATCCCAAAGCTCACCGTCACGGCGGCATCGCCTGCACGGGTCGAAAACGGCGTCGAGGCGACGAGACCGCGAATCTTCTCCGCGACGATCAGCGCCTCGTCGTGGCTGGTTTCGGGCAATACAATGAGAAACTCCTCGCCGCCATAGCGCGCAATCCAATCGCTGTTGGAGCGGATGAACTTCTGCGCCCGGCAGGCAAATTGCTGCAGCACATCGTCGCCCGCCGCGTGGCCGCGCTGGTCGTTGACTTGTTTGAAATGATCGAGATCGCACATGAGCACCGACAGCGAATAGGCGTAGCGGCGGCAACGCTCGAACTCGCGCGGTAGTTGCTCCATCAGGTAGCGGCGATTGTAGGCACCGGTCAAGGCGTCGGTGATCGACAGAATCCGATTGCGCTGGTTGGCCACGCGCAGCGAGTGCTCGAGGGCCAGTATGCGGCGGCCGGCATTCAAGCGCGCGATCAGTTCGGGTTCATGCACGGGCTTGACCAGATAATCATCGGCGCCCGCCTCCAGGCCCGCGATGATGTGTTCCTTGGCATCGCGCGCGGTGAGCAGCAGCGCATACACATAGCCGTCGAGCTGCATGTTGCGCACCGCCTTGCACAGGGTGATGCCGTCCATCTGCGGCATCTCCCAGTCGGTGACCAACATGGGGTAGTAGCGCTTGGTCATCTTGTCGAGCGCTTCGGTGCCATTGGCCACGGCATCGACTTCGTAGCCGGCATTCTTGAGGAAACGGGTCATGAGCATCCGCGTGACCGGATCATCCTCCGCCAGCAGAATCGCCGGTGATGCTTCGACTGTGATCGGCGTCACGGATTCCGTCTCAGACACTTTCTTCAACCCCGTCTGCCCAAGTAGTGGTTATTCGAGATATCGGCGCCAGCCGCCATGACTGAATGATGGGCGATAACCTTGTTGAAAATCTCAGCACTAGCACTCATTGAGGCTAAGAGAACGCCTGAATTCACGCCCAAATCCAAATTGCGACACGGTTTGCCGCCTTCAGATGACAGGAAAGCTGACCGATAGCGGGACATGTGCGATTCGCGTCCCTAGAACAGCAAGCTGCCGCCGCCCGGCGCGCGGGCCATGAAGGCCAGCGGTGATGGTTTTTGGGAGCTGGATCTGGCCGACGGCTCTGCCTGGTTCAGCGACTGGTTTTGCTCTCGGTTGCAATGGACCGAGGCGGTCAAACGCCCGGCATTTGACGCCTTACGCCCCATTTCTCGGGGTGCGTACGCGCGGTTACCGCTGCCCGCCCAATGACGGACTAGATACTCAAGGACTGTCGCTGGCTACCGGCGCGGCGGCGGTGGCTACCGGCGCCGCGGCGCTCGCTTCGCGGCCCGTAAACCAATTCACCGCGTACTGCACCAGCTGCGTACCGGTATTCAGATTCAGCTTGCGCTTGATCCGTTGCCGGTGCGATTCCACCGTCTTGATACTGAGGTTCAAGGACTCCGCGGTTTCCCGGGTGCTCATGCCTTTGCCGATCATGTGCAGAATCTGCAGTTCCCTGTTGCTCAAGCGATCGATGGGATTGGCAGAGATATAAGATCCACCCGCGGCGAATTTCTGAATCATGTTGTTGCCGACGGCTTCGGAGACGTAAATCCCGCCGTCCAGCACCCGTCGCAGCGACACGAGAAACTGCTCGCTGGCAGCCTGCTTCATGATGTAGCCGCTGGCGCCGGCCGACAGCATGCGTTCCGCATAAATCGTTTCATCATGCATCGAGAGAACCAAGATCGGCAGCTGCGAATAGTGAGCACGCACATCGCGCACCAGTTCGATGCCATCGCTTTGCTTGAGGCTGATATCGGCAATCATCACGTCAGGATTGAGCTCTTTGATCGCGATGCGCGCATCGCGGGCCGTTTCTGCCTCGCCGCAGACAACCAAATCGTCTTCATTCTCCATGATGCGGCGTAATCCCTGCCGTACGATGGGGTGATCATCGACGATCAGCACGCGCCGTACTTTGCGCTTACCCGTGCCGGAACCCGACGGTGAGGCCGAGGATCGAATCCACGTGCTGCTGGCTGCCATATGCATTCTCCTTAAATGGCCTGCTCGTATTGTAACTTACCCGGCATGGCTCGCTAGCCCGCCACGGTGACGACGGCGCCATGCGGCTGGTTGGCCGTGATGGCGAAGCTGGCACCGATCATGTCGGCCCGATACTTCATGATTTTCAGCCCCATCCCGGCGCCGGACGGGGTGTTCTGCGCAAGGCCGACGCCATTGTCAGTGATGCGCAAGGAAAATCTGCTCTCTCCCGCGATCAGCGCTATCTGCACCAAAGTGGCGCGCCCGTGGCGCGCAGCATTGGTCAGCGCTTCTTGGGTGATGCGATACAGATGGCTCGCGTCGGTTTCCGTGAGCGCAAATTCTCGGCACACTTCTGCGCGGAAGGTCACTTCCAGGCCATACAGATCGCGGCTTCGCGCCGCAAGTGCGCGCAAAGCCGAGGCCAAACCGCCCGTTTCGGTGCGCACGGGCAGCAGACCTCTCGCCAAGGAGCGCGCCGTCTCGATGGATTGATTGACGTGACCGACGACTTCGTTCACGTTCTCGACCACGTCGGGACAGCGTTCGTGGATCCGGGTCGCCAGGCCGCGCAGCATGAGCGCCACCCCGGTCAATTCTTGGCCCAGACCGTCGTGAAGGTCGCGGCCGATGCTCTGGCGTTCGCGCCCAGACACGTCGAGGATTTCCTGCTCCAGGCGTTTGCGTTCCGTGATGTCGCGCATCGAAATCGAAATGCCGGTGGCCACGCCGTCGTCGCGCACCAGGACCGCGCGATTTTCAAAATACCGCGCGGGCCCTTCATTGGTGCATTCGAATTCGAAGGTGGCCGTCTCGCCACCCTCGAGAATAAGCTTAAGCTTTTGCAATACGCCGGCGCGCGCGGCCTCCGGCAAGAGGGTGGCGATGTCGCGGCCGATGACATGCTCCGGCGTGATGCCGTTGACGCTTTTATTGACGAAGCGGACGTGCAGCGCGGTGTCGAGCAGAAATAGCGTGTCCGCGGTGTTGTTGGTGGTGACCCGCAGCAATTCCTCCGAGCGCCGCAGACGCCGCTCGGAATCCTGGCGCGCGGTGACGTCTTGAATGACACCCACCAATCCGCGGGGGACCGTGCCCTCGAACAAGGGTCTGGCGGTGGTCGCATAGGATCGATAGCGGCCGTCGATCCCCAAGAGCTCGAATTCTTGGCGCACCTCGCCGTGACCGGAAATTGCGTCATCGATGGCGCGCTTTACCGCACTCTGGTCTTTGGGGTGCACGCGCGCCAGCATGGTCTCCATATCAGGCTGAACGCTGGGCAGATGCACCTGCGGGTTCTCAAGGTCGGCGAACTCGAAGGAGTTCTGCGCCCGGTCCCAGCGCCAGGCATGCATATTGGCCATGTTCATGGACAGCTTCAGCCAACCGGTGCTGTTCTCCAATGCGATTTGCGCGAGCTTTTTGGCTTGGATATTTTGCACCGACCCGAAGGAACGAAAGGGACGGCCGCCCAGCAGCTCCAGATGCCCGATGACCCGCACCCAGATCCGCTGGTGCTTGAGGGTATTGATCTCCAGTTCCAGATCGATGTGGCCTTCGCCCGCTTCCGCGCGGCGGCACGCTTGCCGAAACAGTTCGCCGGATTCGGGTACGCATTGCGCCAGCATCGAATCCCAGGACAGCTCGAAATCCTTGGCGTGCGTACCGTAAATGCGAAACATCTCATCGGTCCAGGTGAGTTCCCGTGTCGCGTAGCTGTATTCCCAACCGCCAATTTTCGCGGTGCGCTGGGTTTCGTCGAGAATATCGGTGAGGCGCTTGATTTCCGAGACATCCACGCAGCAGCCGATCGCCCGCACCGGATCGCCGGCGGCATTGCGCTGAACCAGCGCCCGATCAAGGATGGATTTATAGCGGCCCTTGGCGTCGCGAATCCGGTACGTCGTGGTCCAACCGCGGCCGCTGAGCAGCCCGACACTGATGGCCTTTCTGGCCGCGATGAAATCGCGAGGATGGATTCGCGCCAGCCACGCGTCGACCGAGGGCTCCAGTTCGCCAGGGTCAATCCCCAGCACGTCTTGGATGGCGCGCGAACGATGCACCACGTCCTTGGCGACATCCCACTCGAAAATGATGCCATCCACGGCTTCGGCGGCGAGACGGAAAACCTCCTCGCGTTGCGCCAGCCTGAATTCCGCCTGTTTGCGTTCGGTGATATCGCGCGAATTAATGACCACGCCGCCGATCAGCGGATTGGCGAGCGCCGACACGCAGCGCGATTCCAGCCAGCGATACGAGCCGTCCTTGTGGCGAGTCCGAAATTCGTGCGAAAAGGCTTTTATTTTGCCGGCCAACAATTGCTGATATTTTGCCAGCAGTTCCTCGCGGTCATCCGGATGCACATGCTCGAACACGAAATGCGATTCGCGTTCTTCGGTGGTGTAGCCCAGGGAGTTTTGCATCCCGCCGCTCACGTACTGCACCCTGCCATCCAGGTCGCCTATGGTGATGATGTCCTGCGCATGTTCGGTCAAGGCGAGCAGGCGGCGATCACCGCTTCCCTGGACGCGATGGTCCGCGCGACGTTCGGTCACCTCGACGCACAAGATCAGCAGACCGGCGATGCCCCCTGTGGCGTTGAACGGTTGTACATCGACCTCGAAGCGGCGCGTGGGCCTTCCTAATTCCTCGAGGACGAGGGCTTGCTCATGGAACGCGTGGCCCGCCAACGCGCGCGCAAAGACGTCCGGCTGCAGCAACCTCGTCGGGGTCAGCATCACGGCGGAACAGCCCAGCAAACCGCCGGGTATCGGACCCGCCGAGCGGATCGCTCCTGCGTTGGCGTAGGTGACCTTTAATTCCGCATCCAAAATGAGGATGTCGTAGGGCAGCTGGTCAAAGGCCGCCACCAAGTCAGGTTGCGGTGAGGGCGGCGCAAAGGTCAGCATCACCAGATGCCGACCCACCGCCGACACCAACGGCTTGATGTCGGTCAGGACGGACTGCTCGCCTTGATCGACGCGCCAAGCCAAGATCCGGTTGGTGGACGCGGCGGGATCCGACATGGACACGATGTTGCCGATGTTTGCGGCGGAAGTTGCACCCAGCACTTGAGCCAGGGGCGTTTCAAGAAAATCGGGCGTGTCGGTCTGGCCGGCCAGGTAGCGTCGAGCGGTCGCATTGGCAAGCACGATGGGTAAGTGCTTGTGGCGCGCATCGACCACCAGCACTGCCTCTCGCAAGCTGTCCAAGGCTGTGTCCGCCAGCGCGCGCGTCGCGTTGGCAGCGAGGCGCAGAAAATCCGGAGATGTCGCCATCCTTTGGAACTCCGGCAACTCTTAATATATCAGTCCAGAACCACCTTATACGCCCCCGCAATGTGAGCGTATAGCCGGAGGATAAATATGCGGGAATCCCTTAATCTAGCAACCGTTGGTTTCAATATCGGCAATGATGGGGGCATCGCTGGGGCCCGGTGCCGCTCGATAGGTCACGGCGCATTGCTGCGCGGAGGGGGCGTCCGCCCTGAAGAACGTGACGAAGCCGGCGCCTTCATGCACGGTGAAACCGTCCGAAACGACTACGGCATTACGAATGCCGTCGGGGCCGGCATCCGGGTAACCATTCTTCAGATGGATGCTTTTCCCTTCTATCGTAGTCGCCGAGAGATGGGCCCCGGAGGCGAGGAATTGGGCGTGCGCGGCCTGCACGGTATTGCGCAGATTGGTGCTGAGTGCGAGTACGCCGGTCGCCCGTGCGCCGTTCGACAGGCGGGTGAAACCGGGTACGGCGAAGGCGGCAACGATCCCGACCAGGCTGACGAACACGACCACTTCGATGAGCGAATGGCCGTGGTGTCGCGGTGTAGGTGTGCCTGCGCGGGTGATGTTTCGCATCCGCAGTGCATCGGCCGCAGATTCTTTGTCTTAAGTCAGCGCCGGCCGCGGTGTGAAGCGGTTCACAGGCTTACCGCCAAAAGACCTAAGAAGAAAAAGTCACTTTCTAAATAGATCGTCCAAGGCGGACTTCGACTTCGCAAGTTCCGCCTCGTTCTTCGCCACATACGCGCCGGCCTTGGGCTTGAAGTGATCGCAAAAATTAGCCTCATCCTTCTTTCGAACCTCTTCCGCGGTCGGTTCTTTGCAATGCTTCGCATACGATGTGTCGTACTCGACGCACATCTTGCACACGTGCAATTCAGCATTGCAACCCTTGCAAACATCGAGGCGGCGCAGTGGCAGGCTGAGAGCAGCGAGGGATGCACCGCAGTGCCAGCAGACTAGGGAGTGGGGCACGACGACACCATTGCTATCTATCCTGCCGCGGCGGATCAACGCCCTCGCCGATCCCGTCAGGATGGAGGTCGATTTCTCGGATTTCAAATGCCGCGAGCTCCCCCCGCCGCGCAAGAGTCTCATAGGCGACACAAAGCATGGCGCGCTCTCGATTCGCGCGCAGCCCTTCGCCGGCGCTATCGATAAATTCCTTGATGTCCTTCCACCCCAGAGGATGAGCCCGGTGCTGACGGCCCGAGGTGTCCCGCCCCCATCTTCTTTAAGCCCAGCCTCGCCGCCTCGCTCGAGAAGGAATTCAACAAACCAGTGGCGACCCGCACTCGCGCGATGGTCGCCACGTAGCGTTTGATGGTTGCAGCCTAGTTAATGCCGCAAAACACATCCACACCCATCTCGCACTGCGGGCGCTCCGCACTTCTAGAGAAGCCACTTGAATGGCTCGTGCCCTGTTGCACCCCTGACGACGAAGCGCGGCTAGTGCCCTGCTGCACTGCTGTTCCGACGATTGCGCTCGTACCGCGCTGCACGCTCGTGCCCGAGAGGCCCCGAATGGCGTTCACGCCCCTATCCGTGCCGACGATCCCGTCAGTGCCAACGATACCGCGTGTATTGCGCAGGCTGTCGGTGCCGACGATCCCGTCAGTACCAACGATGCCGCGCGTGTTGCGCAGGCTGTCGGTGCCGACGATCCCGTCAGTGCCAACGATGCCGCGCGTGTTGCGCAGGCTGTCCGTGCCGACGATCCCGTCAGTGCCAACGATGCCGCGCGTGTTGTTGACTTGTGCTTCAGCGCTGGCTGTGAATCCAATTCCTATCGCTAGTAAAAGCGAAACCCGTGCAACATAAGTTGCTCTCCATGCAGTCTTAATGCCCATCGTTAGCCCCTTCTTCTTGAAGTAATTTTAAGTATTCTTCGCGATCTTCATCGTTTTCGACGTAGTGATATAAGCCGATGCCTGTCTTGATAGACCCTTGTTTTTCTTTATTCGAATGATTAGAAAACCAGGTATCTACTTCCTCAGTAAATTTTTCGCCGGTTTTACGGATGAAACCGTTGAACTTTGCTAAATCCTCCACCGACAGTCCGTAGTCTGCGAAGACAGTTCGCTGCAGGAGACCCGTGCCACGTACGGTGCGCTTGAGATTTACGGCCATCGTTCCGATGACGTGGTGGACCGCTTCTGCAAATGCCTGGATGTTTTCCGGACTAAGACGCTCTGCTATGTACGTCCGCGCGACACATCGCACGATTCCGTTTCCTAAATTTTGAACGGCACCTGACTTCAACAACGCGTCCAGCACAATTTCAACCGAGACGTTTGGTCCAGCGTACTTGTGAACCAGAGACTCAAAACTTCGCGAATTAGGTCCTCTCGACAGATCGGACGAGATTGGAATATCAAGGACAAGCCCGTAGGGGCCTAAATACAGAACGTCGGAATGCCATCCCGATAGCACTTCAGATGCCGCCCAAGAATAGTTGAGCGCAGGATTCGAATTGTTCTCCGCTCCGCGAGTACCGCGGACCTGAGCGCCCGTCATCCCCGTCATCAATCCCACCTCTTCTTCTGTAAGTTCCTTCCTACCATCCGAGGCCAATTCAGCTCGGGCACCCTTCACCAGCGCGTTCTGCAGCGCCATCGAGAGATCGTCGAACCCGATCCCATTTCTTATCGCAATGCGACATAACGGTCGAAGCACGTGTGTGATCGCCGCAAGAAGATTGCCTTTAACAGATTGCTCCACCGGCCAACATAATACAACTATTTGTGTGCGCTACTTCACGTTATCAGGCAATTGCTGGATGGTGTACTGGTGATTTATATCACTATAGTTTACATTTATAAGTTAAATTGGCTCATCTATAAGTGAGTAGGTCTGCCCGGGAGTTTTCGCTAGTGAATCGACACCTGCTCGCGACAGTTACCTACATTGGATTGCTAGCGGCTCTCGTCGGGTGCTCTAAGCACACCGATCGATCGATCGGTGCGTCGAACTTGCTTGAACTCAAACGCGGACTGGGCGGCGAGCCAGCGTCGCTCGATCCGGCCGCAGCGTCGGACAGTTTTTCAACGCAAGTGATACAGGATCTGTACGAAGGGTTGACGACCGAATCCCCGACCGGCGAAGTTGTGCCAGGTGTCGCCACTTCTTGGACCGTCGATCCCTCCGGCACCAAATATACATTTCAGCTTCGTGCGAACGCTCGTTGGTCGAACGGAAATTTCGTAAATGCGAATGATTTTGTAACATCTTGGCGAAGAGTGCTGGACCCCAAACAAGGCTCCCCCGTTTCCAGCGATCTGCGGCTAATCGTAGGCGCAACGGCAATCATGTCAGGCCAATTGCCGCCCACATCGTTGGGTGCCAGTGCTCCAAGTAGCAATGTTCTAATCGTCAATCTGGAGCAACCCGCACCTTATTTTCCGCAACTTCTAGCGCACTCCGCGGCATTTCCAATTTATTCAGAGGACAGTGCTCGTACCCATAACCCAACGTCGTGGGTCTCGAACGGTCCGTTCGTCCTATCTGGTTGGCGCCCAGGCACAGACTTGAAGCTAAGCCGAAATGCCATGTATTGGGACCGCGCAAACGTCAAGATAGAAAGGGTCCAATATCAAATCGCTCCTGACCAAAACTCCCAATTCGCTGCCTATCGAGCGGGGCAGCTTGATATGACCGACACCGTTCCACCAAATGCAATACCTTCGCTGCGCAAGGAACTCCCCCACGAGCTTGTCGTCGCTCCTTACCTGGCGACTGCGTACTACGGCTTAAATTTTGCGGCGCCATCGCTAAACGGAAATCTGAAGCTTCGCAAGGCCCTTTCAATGGCAATTGACAGAAGACGGCTCGTTACAGCCCTCGCGCTGGGTCAAGTCGGGGCGTATGGATTCGTGCCGCCCGGCACGTGGAATTACGAGCCCCAGCGCTGGGATTGGGAGAAAATGGATGATGTTGAACGGATTGCGGAAGCGCGACGCCTTTATGCGGAAGCCGGATACTCGGCGAGTGCGCCGCTTCGCTTGAGGCTGCTGTTCAATTCAAGTCCGTCGATCAAACAGACGGCAATCATGATCGCAGCCATGTGGAAACAGGAACTCGGAATTGATACCAGCTTATCTGACGAAGAGTTTCGTGTTTTCTTGCAAACTCGACACGATAAGCAAAAATGGGATGTAGTTCGATTGGCCTGGAACGCTGACTACAACGACGCCAGCAATTTCTTGGATATTTTCCGAGCGAACTCGCGGAATAACGACACGGGATATTCCAATCCAACGTTCGATAAATTTCTAGAGGAAGCGGCCCACACTGCGAATCCAGCACTCCGCCGCGGCTTGCTGCAAAGCGCTGAACGCTTGATGCTTGCCGACTATCCCGCAATACCACTTTATTTTTTTGTGTCGAAACGGCTTGTCAAGCCGTATGTATTGGGCGTGAACCCCAATGCGCTCGACCGAGTCGGCTCAAAGGATCTCCTCTTGGTTCCTCACTAAGTAATGCGAATTCGCGCAATCACTACTCAAGCGCGTAAGAGAAAACGCGACTTAGGGTGATAAAAATGAATCGCCAGCTTAGATAAAGCCGGTTAATCAGCTCGCCGAAAATTCCGCCTCCTTTTTGAGTGGTATTTCGACGATTTTGTCGCTCTAAACTTGGGGGATTTTGATGGCGACGCATCGGACTTGGTGACATTAAGTAACTTCGTCGACAGTAGATCCGTCGCCCAGCCGCCATAGGCTTTGATCATTTGCGGCGTAATTCGTCGATCGACCGCTACAGACATTTTTGGGGAAACTTCCTGCGAGGCCCGGAGCTCGATTGCGCCGATGCGCGTCAACTGGTCGAAGACTGCTCTGGTCGGAAGTCCTCGCCCGTATTGTCTTACCAAGAATTCAAACGTGGGGCCACGCCCATACAGTTTAAGTGCTGCAGGAAGCCGATTTGACGTCAAGAACCTCGGGTCGCGATGCCAAGCTATAAGTATTCTATTTGCAGGATTTTGATGTCGATCGTCAATGAGTGCTGGAGCAGCATAGCCATCTTTGAGAATGCGCGATATTTCCGCCCTAGAAACGCCGGTTGCCGCAGCGATGCCGGATATATTTATGCGCTTCTCATCTTCAAGCTGCCGCCCAGCGGCACCTCGGACGGCCGCTTCTCGAAATATTGAATTCACTTCACTAATGCTTAATCCGCAGTCGAACGCCAAGCCGGAAAGAGGCTCTAATAATTTCCGGAGCGCTTTCCTCGCAGCGACCTGAATGCCAGTTCCATTGGGCTTTTTCGGTCGCGCTACCTTCTCAGGGCGCAAGATATGTAGTCCAGAGAACGGGCTTGCAAACTCTTCCCCCCTAGTTTTGAAAATCGCTGCTCTACCAACAGCTTTAGAATCGAATCGGCCAACGAGTGGGGTAACATCTGGCATGAATTGGATTGAAACAGTCTCCACCATTGGTGGTCTGTACCTTCCCGTCATGCGAGGATTGCCCGTTCATTCCAAATTGTTCCACCACCTCATCCGTCCCACCCGCGGCGGAGCCGCGGCTGTCGTCATCGTGTTCGCATTCCTGCTCTTTATCGCCAGCAAGGCTGGTCTCGCGGGCATCCCGCTGGCGTTGATTGTAATCTCCTGGTTCTTCAAATACGCCTACATCCTGTTTGACCATACGGTGCGGGGCTTCGATGAGCCGCCGACGCTCGACATTCAAATGGTGAATCCTGTCGACGAGCAGCGTCCATTGGCACAAGTGGCGATATTAGGCTTGATTTACTTCGCTGTGAAACAGGTGCAAGGGTATTGGGGTTCGACCGCGGCGTTTGGCCTGGCATTGGGTTTCTTGTTCTTCGTGCCCGCCTCGATCGGGGTGTTGGGGTTGGAAAGTAACATCTTGAAAGCCGCCTACCCAGTGGCGTGGTTTCACTTGGTGAAAGGCTTAGGCTGGCTGTACGGCGCCGTGCTGGCGGTGATCTTAGGCTACGGGCTGGTCCTGAAGCTTTTGGGGAGCATGGATCTGTGGATGCCCATCGAAATCGCCCTCGGCATGTTTGCCCTGCTCTCCGTCTTCAGCTTCTTAGGCGGCGCACTCTATGAGCGGCGCGACGAATTGGGCATTGAAACCTGGGCCTCGCCGGAGCGCACCGCGGCGTTGCGCGACAAGGAGGATCGGCGGCACAACGACAAAATCGTGCTCGACGCCTACGGCCTCATGCGCGCAGGTTCCCATGTCAAGAGCTGGCAAGTCCTGGCGGATTGGCTAGAGTCCCGAGGGCACCCGCCCGAGGACTACCTCTGGCTGTGTGAACGCACCGAGACCTGGGATGACCTGCGCTACATCACCCGCCTCACCGAAGAGCATGTGGCGCGTCTTCTGACACTCAAGCGCACCGGCGAAGCCTTGGACGCGGTGGTGAAGCGCTTAAAATTGGACCCGGGCTTTCGCCCCAAATCGGCGGCGAATACCTTGGAAATAGCCCAGCTGGCCGCCCGCGGCGGCGGGAACCCGCGGGTGGCGAAGGTCCTGCTCTCGGACTTTGCTGCCCGTTTTGCCGGCGATCCCCGCCTGGCCGTCGCCGAGGCGCTCGCGCAGCATTTAAGGTAACCGCGCCCGTTGAGCGCTGCCTGCGCTTAATTTGGCGCGGCATTGCGGCGCGGGGGGCCTTATTACATGATGGAATCGCCCGCATAGGGATTCCGCGGGACAACCGACGAGGGGACTCTTTGGGCAATACCCCGTACAACGAGATGTACCTGAACGAGGGCGCCGGCCGGGCGCACTACGTACGGTATGCCCGATGGCTGGGACGCCAGCCGGCGGAGCGCTTGGCACAGAAACGGGCTGAAGCCGATGCGCTCTTTCACCGGGTGGGCATCACCTTTGCGGTCTACGGCCAGGAAGAAGGCGCCGAACGCCTGATTCCCTTCGACATCGTTCCTCGCGTGTTGCCGCACGAGGAATGGGTGCGGCTGGACACGGGCCTGAAGCAACGCGTGCGCGCCCTGAACGCCTTCATCCACGACATTTACCACGACCAGCAGATTTTGAAGGCGGGCGTGATTCCCGCGGAACAGGTGTTGTGCAACTCGCAGTACCGTCCGGAGATGCAGGGGGTGGATGTCCCCGGCGGCATTTACGCTCACATCGCCGGCATCGACATCGTGCGCGATGACTCGGGCGAGTTCAAAGTGCTGGAAGACAACTTGCGCGTGCCCTCCGGCGTCTCCTACATGCTCGAAAACCGCAAGATGATGATGCGGCTGTTTCCGGAACTCTTCTCCGCGTATCGCGTGGCGCCCATCGATCATTATCCCGACGTGCTGCTCGACAACCTGCGCAGCGTCGCGCCCACCGGCGTGGCCGATCCCACCGTGGTGCTCCTGACCGCGGGGGCGCACAACAGCGCCTACTTCGAGCATGCCTTTCTGGCGCAGCAGATGGGCATCGAACTGGTGGAGGGCCAGGATCTGTTCGTGCGCGACGAAGCGGTGTTCATGCGCACCACCCAGGGCCCGCAGCGCGTCGATGTCATCTATCGGCGCATCGACGATGATTTTCTGGACCCCTTGGTGTTCCGTCCCGACTCCATGCTGGGCGTGCCGGGGCTGTTGACCGCGTATCGCGCCGGGCGCATCACCATCGCCAATGCCATCGGCACCGGGGTGGCGGACGACAAGTCGATTTACCCCTACGTCCCCGAGATGATTCGCTTTTATCTGGGGCAATCGCCCATCATAGGCAACGTGCACACCTGGATGCTGCGCAACCCTACGGATAAGGAATACGTGCTGGCGCACTTGTCCGAACTGGTGGTCAAAGAGGTTCACGGCGCCGGCGGCTACGGCATGCTCATCGGGCCCGCCGCCAGCCAGACCGAGATCGAGAATTTCCGGCGGCAGATCATCGCCACCCCGGAGCGCTACATCGCCCAGCCCACCCTCGCGCTATCCACCTGCCCCACCTTCGCCGAATGGGGATTAGCTCCCCGCCACATCGACTTGCGGCCCTTCGTGCTGTCGGGCAGCGAAGTCAGCATCGTGCCCGGGGGGCTCACCCGTGTGGCCTTGAGGGAAGGCTCGCTGGTGGTCAATTCCAGCCAGGGCGGCGGCACCAAGGACACCTGGGTGCTGGAGACTTAAACATGCTCAGCCGCACCGCCGATCATTTGTACTGGATGTCGCGCTACATCGAACGCGCGGAAAGTCTCGCCCGCCTGGTCGATGCGCACTACCGCATGTCGCTGCTGCCGCACTCGCCGGAGACCCTGGCGGAGTCCTTGCTCTCGACCATGAAGGCGCTGCACATGGAAGAGGCCTTCAAGGAGAAGCACGACAACGTCGAGCCGCGCGCCGTCTTCGAGTTCGTCAGTCTCGATCGGGACTACAGCGGCAGCATTTACAGCTGCCTGCGCATCGCGCGCGAGAATGCCCGCGCCGTGCGGGGCTCGCTCACCTCGGAACTGTGGGAGACCTTGAACTCCACCTGGCTCGATGCTCGCGCACAGGTCGCGCGCCGCGCCTCGCAAATCGACATCGGACAATTCGTCGAATGGGTCAAAGAGCGCTCGCACCTGACGCGCGGCGTGACCATCGGCACCATGCTGCGCGACGAGGCCTTTCACTTCACGCGCATCGGCACTTTTCTCGAGCGAGGCGACAGCACGGCGCGCATTCTGACGGCGCACCAGGGCGATCTGGTGCCGGGGGCGGATGCCGGTGTGGTGCCCGATCCTTATCAGTGGAGCGTGCTGCTGCGCGCCCTTTCGGCCTTCGAGGTGTATCGGCGCGTCTATCGCGACGTCATCACCCCTTCGCGCGTGGCGCAGCTGCTGATCCTGCGCGACGACATGCCGCGCTCGCTGCTGCGCTGCTGCAAAGAGGTCTATAACAACTTGAAATCGGTGGCCAACGAGCATTCCGCCGAGACCGAGCGGCGCGCCGGTGAAATGCATGCCATGCTGCATTTCGCGCGCATGGAGGAAATCACTGCCCGCGGCCTGCCGCGCTTCTTGAAGCAATTCTTGGACAAACTACAGGACCTGGGAAGCCGCATCGCATCGGATTTCTTGGTTCCCCCCGCGGAGGTGTAACAGATGCAGATGCACATCAGGCACGAGACGCACTATCGCTACGAGCGCCCGGTCAAGTACAGCGTACAGAGCCTGCATCTCACACCGCGCCGGGACTTGAGCCAGCGCGCGCTCACCTGGAGTATCGCCGCGCCGGGCCGGCGCCTCGAGCAGATCGATGCCTACGGCAACGTGTCGCACCTGCTCACCATCGAGGAGCCGCATCGCGAAATCCGCATTGTCGTTCACGGAGTGGTTGAAACCGCGGACACGGACGCGCGCCAGGACGACGGGCCCTTGTCGCCGCTGGCGTATCTCGCGCCCACGCAATTGACCCTGCCGAGCGATGAGCTGAAGGCCTTTGCGCAGAGCGCCGTGTGCCAAGTCAAAGATCCGCGCGGGAGGGCCCAGGCGCTGGCCGAGGCGGTGTTTAGCGCAGTGCGGTACAAGTCCGGCACCAGCGACGTGCAGGACAGCGCCGCGGCGGCCTTCAAGAGCGGCGAAGGCGTCTGCCAGGATCATGCGCATGTCTTCATTGCCTCGGCACGCGCCATCGGCATGCCGGCACGGTATGTGAGCGGGTATCTGTATACCGGCGACGCCAGCGATGCCGCCAGCCACGCCTGGGTCGATGCCTGGCTGGGGGAGGAAGTCGGCTGGCAAAGTTGGGACGTGACGCATCAACGTCCCGCGGTACGAACCTACTGCCGGCTCGCCGTGGGCCGCGACTACTTGGATGCGGCGCCGGTGCGCGGCGTGCGCCAAGGCGGCGGCGGCGAGAAAATGCAAGCCAACGTGCTGGTGGCGGAGTCCGCCCAGCAGTAGGCTCCCCGTAGTAGAATTTGACCATGACTTACTGCGTCGGCTTATTGGTCGACACCGGTCTCGTGATGTTGTCGGACTCGCGAACCAACGCCGGCGTCGACCAAATCAACACCTTTCGAAAAATGGCGACCTTTCAGCACGCTCACGATCGGGTGCTGGTGCTGATGTCGGCGGGAAACTTAGGCATAACCCAAGCGGTGGTGAATCTGTTGGAAACCACGGAGGATCCCACGCAGCCGACGCGCCTCTTGTCCGCGCCCAACATGTTCAATGCCGCGCGTGTGGTCGGCGATGCGCTGCGCTCCATCCATCAGCGCGATGGCGGGGACTTAAGGGAACATGGCTACGAGTTCAACGGCACGTTCATCTTGGGCGGCCAGATCAAGGGCGAGGAGCCGCGGCTGTTTCACATTTATTCCGCGGGCAATTTCATCGAATCCTCCATCGACACGCCCTACTTTCAGATCGGCGAATCCAAGTACGGCAAGCCCATCATCGACCGGGTGATCACCCGCAGCAGCAGCTTGGCGCAGGCCGCCAAGTGCGCGCTGGTGTCGATGGACTCCACCATCCGCTCCAATCTGTCGGTCGGACCGCCCCTGGATCTGGCCATCATCAAGCGCGACGAATACAAGCTGGCGACCCATATCAGCATCGACATGGACAACGAATATTTCAAGATGATCCGCGAGCGCTGGGGCTTTGCACTGCAGGAAGTCTTCAGCGAACTCCCCAATCCCAACTGGTGACACATTGAATAAAATATTGTTCTGCGCCTTGAGTTTCTTTGCCACGATGGCGCTGGCCGTGTGGCGCGGTCCGGATATTGCCGGCATGGATCCCGCGACGGCGCCGGGCAACGATTTTTTCCGCTACGCCAACGGCGCCTGGCTCAAGGCCACGGAAATTCCGGCCGATCGCTCGAGCTACGGATCGAGCGAGATTTTGTCCGACCTGACCACGCAGCAGGTCAGTGAATTGCTGCAGCAAGCTGCCGCGCGACGCGGGCCGGCGGGATCCGAGGCGCAGCAGATCGCCGATTACTACGCCAGCTTCATGGACGAAGCCACGATTGAATCGAAAGGATTACAGCCGCTTCAAGCGGCCCTGAAGCGCATCGATGCGATTTCCAATCGAACGCAGTTGAGCGCTGCCTTAGGTAGCACGCTGCGCGCCGATGTGGATATCCTCAATTCCACCAATCTGTACACCGACAACCTCTTTGGCCTGTGGGTCTCCCAGGACTTGAACGATCCCAGCCACTGCTCCCCGTTCCTGCTGCAGGGGGGATTGAGCATGCCGGACCGCGAGTACTACCTGAGTGCTTCGCCGCCCATGGTGGCCATTCGCGAACGCCATCGGGCGCACATCGCGGCGGTGCTGGAACTTGCGGGCATGAAGGATGCGGCGGCGCGCGCGGCGAAGATCGCCGAGCTCGAGGGCCGCATGGCGCAGGTGCACTGGACGCGCGCCGCCTCCGAACAGATCGAGGCGGGAAACAATCATTGGAGCCGGTCGCAATTCGACGCCGCGGCGCCGGGCCTTGATTGGCTGAGTTTTTTCGCCGCAGCGGGTTTGCAGTCGCAGAAGGATTTCGTGGTATGGCAGCCGAGCGCCATTACCGGTCTATCGAAGCTGACGGCCTCCGAAGCGCTCGAGGTGTGGAAGGATTATCTGCGCTTCCATGCCGTGGAACATGCCGCGCCGTACCTGCCCAAGCGATTCGTCGATGAGAATTTCGCATTCCATGGCCGGGTGCTGTACGGGACGCCGCAACTGCGCCCGCGCTGGAAACGCGCCGTGTCGGCGGCCGACGTCGCGCTCGGCGATGCCGTCGGGAAGCTCTATGTGCAGCGCTATTTCTCGCCGGCGGAAAAAGCGCGCGCCGAAACCATGGTGCACAATCTGTTGACGGCGTTCGCCGCCCGCATCGATCGGCTCGAATGGATGGCGCCGCAGACCAAGGCGATCGCCAAAGAAAAACTCGCGGCGCTCAAAGTCGGCGTCGGGTATCCGGACCACTGGCGCTCCTATGCGGGAATGAAAGTGGTCCGCGGCGACGCGCTCGGCAACTACCAGCGCGCGCAGCTCTATGAGTACCGGCGAAATCTCGCCAAGCTTGGGAAACCGGTCGACCGCTCGGAGTGGGTGATGAATGCCCAATTGGTCAATGCGGTGAACCTGCCGGCAATGAATGCCATCAATTTCCCCGCCGCGATTCTGCAGCCGCCCTATTTCGATCCCAGCCAACCGCTGGCCATGGACTATGGCGCCATCGGCGCCACCATCGGCCATGAAATCAGCCACAGCTTCGACGATCAGGGCGCGCTGTTCGACGCCCATGGCCGGTTGAACAACTGGTGGCAGCCGGACGACTTCGCGCATTTCCGCGCCTCGGGTGCGCGCCTGGCGGCGCAATTCGACGGCTACAAGCCCTTTGCCGACTTGGCGGTGAACGGCCAGCAGACATTGAGCGAAAACATCGCCGATGTGGCCGGCTTGAACGCCGCCTACGATGCTTATCGGCTGGCCACGCAAGGCAGCGAGCCGACGAGCGCCGCGGGGTTCAACAGCGACCAGTTGTTCTTTTTGAGCTACGGACAGGCCTGGCGGGAGAAGTTACGCGAGCCCGCGTTGCGCAATGAGATCGTCACCGACGGCCACGCACCGGCTCAGTATCGCGCCGAGACGGTACGAAATCTTGACGCCTGGTACAGCGCTTTTCAGGTCAAGCCCGGGCAGGAACTTTTCCTCGCCCCTGAAGATCGGGTGCGCGTGTGGTGAAATCGCGTCTCAATTGACCGGGTGATGGACTGCGCGGATAAATTGATCGAGAACACCGACGGCACCCGCGTCCACAGCTTGCGGTTGTTGGTGAGCCACACGAGCAGGGTGCGCACCACAAAGCGATCGATATTGGGCATGAGGCGCTGCTGCGCAGCCCGAGCAAAGAACTCCGCCGGCTGGACCAAGCTGCCGTCCGCGGCGCGCAGGCGCAAGAGCACTTCGTAATGCGCCAGGCCCGCATCGTCATGTAGCGAGCAGATGGGCTGCAAAGTCAAAGGCTCTTAAGTCAAGGACCCGGGACTAGTTCAAAAGCTCATCCAGCACCGGCAGCGGCACCGCGCCTTCGCGCAAGGCGGCCTCGTGGAATTGCTTCAAGGTCACCGCATCGCCGTGCGTCGCTTTGAAATGCTCGCGCACCGCCAGCCACCCCTTGTATCCCGCGTAGTAGGTGGGCAATTGGCAAGACGACAGCTTCGCGCGCTGCAGCTTGGCGGTGGCTTCCTCGATTTCCTGGTACGCACCCTTGGTCATCAGATCCAGCGCCTCCTTGTCCGTCAGTCCCAAGGTATGCAGGCGCACGTCGAGAATGGTATTGGCAAGCACCCGCGCCATTTGCTTTGCCAGGGTGAGGCGGTAACCCGGCGTGTCGCTCAAGTAGCCCTGCTCGGCCATGAGCTGCTGCGTATATACGGCCCAGCCCTCGACATAGGGGCCGTTGCCGAAGATATTGCGCAGCAAGCGCCGCGACCGAGGCTGTACATTGTTGGCGTATTCCGCCTGCACATAGTGTCCCGGCATGGCCTCGTGCACGGTCAGGTGCTGCAAGCCCGACTCGTTGTACTCGCGCAGCTTCGAATCGATGCGCGGCTGCGGCCATGAGTCCGGAATGGGGGTCACCCAATAGAACGCACCCAGTTTAGGCTCCAAGGGGGGCGCTTGATTGAAGCCGCCCACGCCGTAAATGCCGCGCATGAACACCGGCGTCTCGATGACTTGCAGATTCGTTTTCGGCGGCAGCGTCACCAAATCCCTGGCCTTGACGAAGGCAGTGGCCGTCGCCAAAGCCTGCCTGGCCGACGGGATGTAGGTCGCGGGCGTCGCATGGTGAATCGCCACGTCGGCCAATGCCTGTTCCACG
>JALYIH010000076.1 GCA_030775865.1 Pseudomonadota bacterium
CTTGGATGAAGCCTGTCTGAAGGGCGTCAAGGGGCAGCGGGCACTTCCGGGCATGGAAGACGGCAAGCCGGTAGACGGGCAGTTCGCATTTGCAATCGTGTGGAAGCTGACGGGCAAGTAGCCGTGGCTTGATTGACGACTTAAGGTTTAACTCATTCCATTCATATTAAGCTTTTATAAGTAGAGGGAATCGGTCAATGCAAGAGACAGTTGTTGAAAATCCATATGGCCTTGGTGCGCTGATTGCCAACGGCAATATCGTTAGCAGATCGATCCTCGCTGTTTTGCTGATCATGTCGCTGATGACTTGGTTCATCATGATCACCAAGTTTTTCGATCAGCGCCGGCTGCGCCTCCAGGCGATAGAGGCCGAAAAGGAATTTTGGACCTCCTCGAGCTTGACCGATGCCATCGGCAAGTTGAAGGGCGGCTCCAATCCGTTTCGTGCACTGGCCGAAACCGGTAAGCAGGCCTACGAATACCACGAGTCCAATAAGACCCGTCTTTCGAGCGCCATCGGCACCAGCGACTGGATCACCGAGTCATTGCAGCGCACTGCGGATGCCATCATCAGCCGTATGCAAACCGGTCTCCCGGTACTGGCATCGGTCGGCGCCACCGCGCCCTTCGTCGGCTTGCTCGGCACCGTGATCGGCATCTACAACGCACTGATCGCCATCGGCGTTTCGGGACAGGGTTCCATCGATAAGGTGGCCGGCCCCGTCGGTGAGGCTTTGATCATGACTGCCATCGGTCTGGTGGTCGCGGTTCCGGCAGTGCTGGGCTACAACGTTCTCCTGCGCCGCAACAAGACTGTGCAGGAACGGGTCAGCCATTTCACGCACGAGCTGCATGCATATCTGATTTCTGGCGTGAAAATGGGCCTGGGGATGGATAAGCCGCCTGCCGCGATGGGCAAGCCGCCCGCTGCTGCGCTCGCCCGCTAGGAATAATCCTTCATGGCGCTACACGTATCAGGCGGTGAAGAGGAAGGCACTGCGATGTCCGACATCAACGTCACGCCGCTCGTGGACGTGATGTTGGTGCTGCTGATCATTTTCATCATCACTATTCGGGTCATCCTCCATCAGGTGCCGTTGACACTGCCCAAGGCGACCAATCTGGTCACTCAGACTCGCCCGGAAAACATCACCATCGCCGTCGACAAGCAAGGCGCCATCTATTGGAACACCAAGCTATTGTCGGGTCAGGACGAACTCTTGACGCTATTGCGCGGCATCGCGCGTCAAGAGCCGCAACCGGAAGTGCACATTCAGGGCGACTCGAATGTGCGGTATCAGTTTGTGGGCCAGGTGCTCGTGGCGACTCAGAAGATCGGTATACGCAAGGTGGCGTTTATCACTGAGCCCGATCGCCCCACCTTCAATCGGTAGGAGAAGAACACATGGCCATGAGCGTAGGCGGGGGCGGCGAAGGCCAATCCTATTCCGATATCAACATGACGCCGCTGATCGACGTGATGTTGGTGTTGCTGATCATTTTCATCATCACACTTCCCAATCAGACGCATGCCGTCAAGATCGATAATCCGCTGCCGCCGCCGCCCAACTTTGTGCCGCCGCCGCCGCCGGAGGTCATCGACCTGACCATCGATTTCGACGGCACTCTGTTGTGGAACAAGACTCCGGTGGACCGCAAAACCCTGCAGGGGTACATCGAGTCCGAGGCGCAGAAGCAGCCGCAGCCTGAGGTGCATATCACGGTCGACAAGTTTGCCAAGTACGAAATCGTGGCGCAGACCTTGGCTGACCTGCAGCATCGCGGATTGAAGAAGATAGGTTTCGTCAATAACGATTTCTTCTAACTAAGGTATCCCCAGTGGTATTACGGCGCGTCATGCCCTTATGTGGTGTACGCGCCGTTTGTTTGACCAGCGAGAGATACCGGCACGAGCGTTTTAATGCCGTGCGCAATAATTTCGGTACATAACGAGGTCTCCTAATGAGTCATTCGATACACGATATTCGACGCCACCCTGCGATTGTTTGCTTGATTGCCCTCATTGGATGCGCGGCAATCTCGCCGGCGGCATTTTCAGCCGATAAGCCGGCCGATAAGCCGAAGGGTCAGGAGCTCAGCCGCGTCATTTCCAAGGAAATGACGGCGGCGCAGAAGGCGATGCAGGCCCAGCAATGGAACGAGGCGCTGAAGAATTTGGAGGCCGCGGAACAGAAATCGCCGCTGTCTGCCTACGACAAGTTGAAGATTGATGAATTCAAAGCCAATTGTTACGTCCGCCTGAACAACCTGAAGGCGGCGCAAACCGCTTATGAAGCCATGCTCGGCACGGGGGCCGTCCCGTCGGAGGAGCTGCCCAAGACATACCGCGCGCTGTTTCAATTGGCTGCCTCGAATCAGCAGGGTGCAAAAGCCATCGAGTTCGGCAAGCAGGCGTTCGAGGCAGGCTCCATGCAGCCCAATGACCTGTTGATCATGAGTCAGCTCTACTATCAGCAGAAGGATTGCAAGAGCGCCGGGAGCTGGGGTGACCGGGCGGTTACCTCCTTCAAGAAGGCAGGCGAGGCGCCAAAAGAGGTTCTGTACCAGATCAAATTGCAGTGCGCCGCCGACGCCAGCGAAACGGCCGCCGAGATTTCTACGCTATACGATCTGGTGCGCCTGACCAACAAGACCTCCTATTGGAATAATCTGATTCGCCTGGAGCGCCAGGATGAACGCGATGATAACAATACCCGGATGATCTATCGCGTCATGTATGACACCAACGCCATGCAAGTGGATACCGACTACATTGAAATGGCGCAATTGCTCGGCGATGCCGCACTGCCGGGCGAAGCGCAAATGGTTTTGGAAAAGCTGATCAGTTCCGGGGTTCTCAAGGATGATCACAAGGAGCGCACCAATCGCTTGTTGAACGCGATGAAGACGCGTGCGGATGCGGACAAGAAGGGACTGCCTGCACTGGACGCCGAGGCGAGCAAAAATCCCGCGGGCCAGCTCGACGTGAAGCTGGGCGAAGTTTACTTCGGCGCAGGCGACTATCAGGGCGCCGTCACGGCCATCACCCGCGGCCTCGGGAAGGGGCAGATCAAACAGCAGGATGAGGCCTATGTGTATCTGGGCCGATCACAGGTTGCACTGAAGAACATCCCGGAGGCAAAGAAGGCGTTCACCGGACTCAAGTCGGTGCCGAACATCAGTCCGCGCGTGCTCAAGTTGTGGGAGCTGTACTCGGACAAGCTCGGCTCGTAATCGAATCAAGGAAAGCAAATATGACGATCAAAACTGGCGATAAAATGCCCGAAGGCGCCTTTACCCGCATGACCAAGGACGGCCCTCAAAAGATGACGACGGAGCAGTTGTTCGCGGGCAAGACGGTGGTGCTGTTCTCGGTACCGGGGGCCTTTACGCCGACCTGCGATGCCAAGCATTTACCGGGTTTTGTCGAGCTGGCGGCACAGATCAAGGCAAAGGGCGTCGATACGATTGCCTGCACGGCCGTGAATGACGTGTTCGTGATGAATGCCTGGGGCAAGCATGGCGGCGTCGGCGACAAGATTCTCATGCTCGCGGACGGCAACGGAGCCTATGTCAAGGCATTGGGGCTGGAGATGGATGGATCCAAATTTGGCATGGGCACACGCGGCCAGCGCTTCGCCATCATCGTCAAAAATGGTGTCGCGACCAAAGTAGACGTCGAGGCGCCCGGTGAGTTCAAAGTCTCCGCCGCCGACCACGTCTTGAAGCAACTCTAGTTTACGGCGCCGCGCAGCGCCTTGCCTCGGCGCTGTGAATTTGAGCGGTTCGAGATGGCCTGGGGGGATGGGAAGCCTCGAGGGAACTGTTTCTTTTTGTTCCCTCGAGGCGTCCTACCCTTCCGGGCGACCTGTCCAACCGCTCGACATCACCGGACCGAGTCGCTACCCGATGAGCCGCTCGAGCTCCGGCACGAGCTGGAACAGATCTCCGACCAAGCCGACATCGGCGACCTCAAAAATCGGGGCTTCGCCATCCTTGTTGATCGCCACGATGGTGCGAGCGTCCTTGATTCCGGTCAGATGTTGAATCGCCCCGGAAATGCCGATCGCGACATACAGTTCCGGCGAGATGATCTTGCCGGTTTGGCCAACCTGCATTTCGTTCGGTGCATAGCCTGCGTCGACCGCCGCGCGCGAGGCGCCTACCGCCGCGCCAAGTTTATCGGCGAGGCCAAACAGCATTTTGAAGTTCTCCGCGCTGCCGAGCGCGCGGCCGCCGGACACGACGCGCGCCGCGGTTTGCAAGTCCGGACGGTCGGTCGAGCCGGACTTGGCTCCTACATAGCGCGTGTGCGAGGGCAGGGATACGTTCAGGGTCTTGGAGTCGACGGCGGCATTTCCGCCGGCGGCGGCCGCCTGGAAAGACGCCACACGCACCGTCGCGACGAGCTTGCGCGATGGGTCCGATTCCACCGTCACAATGGCGTTGCCCGCGTAGATGGGGCGGCGGAACCGATATGCGCCTTCGACTGCCATCAAATCACTGACCTGCGCAACCCCAAGCAGCGCGGCCACTCGAGGCATCAAATCCTTGCCGAAGCTGGTCGAGGGGCCGAACACATGCGTGTGGTCGGCAGCCAGGGCGGCGAGTTGCGGCGCGAAGGTGGCGGCGAGCGGGTGCAGATTCTCAGGCCGATCGACGCGCAAAACGGATTTTACGCCGCTGAGGGCGGCAGCCTGCACGGCAACCGCTGATGTGTCGGCGCCGAACAGGGCGATCGTGATCTCGGCGTCAGGAATGCCGGTTGCGCAGGTGACGCACTTGGCGGTGGCCGGATTCAGCGCCTTGCCGTCGTGTTCGCCGATAATGAGTATCTTGTGCATCAGATCAAACCCTTTTTCTTGAGAACGTCTACCAGCTCCGCCACATCCTTCACCATGATGCCCTTTTGGCGCTGGGGTGGCGGCTCAGTCTTCAGGGTCTTGAGCAATACCCCCGAGCTGATGCCGAGGGCATCGAGCGAGGTCACCTCCAACGGCTTTTTCTTGGCCTTCATGATGTCCGGCAGCTTCACGTAGCGCGGCTCGTTCAATCGCAGATCCACCGTCACCACTGCGGGGAGGTCCACCTCGATGGTCTCCAGGCCCGCGTCTACTTCGCGAGTGACGCTGGCCTTGCCCGCCGAAATCTCGATCTTCGATGCATAGGTTGCCTGCGGCCGATCCCAAATTGCCGCCAACATTTGGCCGGTCTGATTGGCATCATCGTCAATCGCTTGTTTGCCGAGGAAGATCAAATCCGGATTTTCCTTTTTTGCCAAAGCCAGAAAGGTCTGGGCGGCAGTCAGCGGTTCGACGGCAGTGTCTGTCTGCACGAGAATCGCCCGATCGGCGCCCATGGCCAGGGCCGTGCGCAACTGTTGCTGGGTGTCAGCGACACCGATGCTGACCGCGACCACCTCGATGTTCGAGCCGCGCTCCTTGATGCGCAGCGCCTCTTCGAGCGCGATTTCGTCGAATGGGTTCACGCTCATCTTCACCCCGTCGAGCATGACGCCGCTGCCGTCGGGCTTGACTCGAATGCGCACGTTGTAATCAACGACGCGTTTGATACAGACCATGATCTTCTGCACGAATGCTCCTTAAGCGGTTGCCTGCGGCGCAGCTTTGGCGCTCGCGTCGGCCTGTTGTTCCGATAATACGGTGCTGATTTTAGCCGCGCATTGGCGCAACTTTGGTAAAAAACGTTCGAGTCCGGTCTTTGGAGGCAGCGCGGAAGCAATGAAGCGCACTGTCAGTGCAGCCAACGTGCGGTCACTCATGGCTACCGGCACACTTACCGCGCATTCGTCTACCAGGCGGCGCGAACGCGTCGCGGTTGCGTAGCCCTGTGCCTTGATCTCCGCGAGTGTGCGCAGCAAGTCGCCGCGATCGCGTGCGGGCTTGTCTTCCTCCTTGTTGGATCGGGCTAAAATGTCAATCAGCGCATCGCGTTGTGCGAGAGGACAGTACGCCAGATACACCCGTCCGGTCGCGCTCGTGAGCAGCGGCAATTGAAAGCCGGCTGAATGACGTTCGATCGCCAGCGGAGTGCTGTGATCGGTCGCCTCGCGCAACATCATTTTCGTGCCGGAAAGCGTGGCAATGCTCACGGGCCAGACGATGTCGCTGCATAATTCATGGATCAAGGGCTTGGCGATCTGATTGACCCACGCCTCGTCATCGAATCCTCGGCTTAAAGTCCGGACCATGATCGTCAGCCGATAGCGTTCATCGGCGCGGTCCCGATAAACGAATCCCGAAAGGCACAAGGTCTCCAAGATTCGATAAACCGTCGTGCGCGGCAGGCGGATTTCATGAGCCACCTCTGAAACCGTCGCACCGTCGCGTAAATTCAGAATGGTCAGCGCATCAAGGCCGCGCGTGAGTGCGCGGATTGGGCGGGTTGAGTCCATGAAACCTCGATCGGTTAGGCGGCCCGCTAGTCTAAGGAGACACACTTCCCTTGTCCACCTTGCGGTCAGCCGATAGACTCGCGCGGTGATCCGATACTTTTTCACGAGGCTGGCCGGCGCTATTCCCACGCTGCTGATTATTGTTACGGCCACTTTTTTTTTGATGCGCGCCGCCCCCGGCGGCCCTTTCGATCAAGAGCAAGCACTGCCTCCGGAAATCATGGCTAACCTCCAGAGGGCGTACGGCTTGGACCAGCCGGTTTGGAAGCAGTACGGACGCTATCTTCAATCGCTCATGCATGGCGATTTCGGACCTTCATTCAAGTACAAGGACTTTACGGTCACCGAATTGATCGGGCAGGGCTTTCCCGTCACGTTGCAGCTGGGTGTCATTGCGATGGCCCTGGCCTTGAGCGTAGGCATTCTTTTGGGGACTTTTGCCGCGCTTCACCACAACGCGGCAGCCGACTACATGACGATGTCGCTCGCGGTGGTGGGCATCGCCATTCCTACCTTTGTCGTGCTGCCGTTTCTTGGGCTGTTGTTCGGCGTCTCTCTGCACTGGCTGCCGGTCGCCGGCTGGGAGCCCGGATCGATTCGGCATCTTGCGCTGCCGGTCATTGCGTTGGCACTGCCGCCGTTGGCATACATCGCGCGGCTCACGCGTGCCAGCATGCTCGAGGTGCTGCGGAGTCATTTCATTCGCACGGCTTTCGCCAAGGGCTTGCCGCTTCACACGCTGATATTGCGCCACGCCCTGCGCCCGGCGCTCATGCCGGTGGCGAGCTACTTGGTCCCCGCCGTCGCCTCGATCATGACCGGGTCATTGGTCGTAGAGACCATTTCGGGACTTCCCGGAATTGGACGATATCTGGTGCAAGGCGCGCTCAACCGGGATTACACATTGGTGCTCGGCATGGTGATCATTTATTCGACGTTGCTCATCGGCATGGGATTGCTGGTGGATCTCTTGTACGCGTGGCTGGACCCGCGCGTGAGACATTGAGCGTGGGGGCATTCGCCGATGAGGCAGCGCGACGCCTGAAGTCGAATCCCGCGGCCGTTGCAGCTCTGGCGGTGATGTGCGCGATCGTCGTATTGACATTGCTCGGCCCTTGGATCAGCCCGAATGACGTGCAGTCGCTCGATTGGCTGCACATTGCGGCACGCCCCGGCATGCAAAGTGCGCATTGGTTCGGGACCGATCGGCTGGGGCGTGACCTATTCGTCAGGACGCTCGCGGGTACGCGAGTTAGCATGGCAATCGGTTTGTCCGCGAGCCTCATCAGTCTCCTGGTCGGCGTGACCTATGGCGCCATTGCCGGCTATATCGGCGGACGCGCCGATCATTTGATGATGCGATTGATCGAAATCTTGAGTGGATTGCCGCTCATTTTCTTCGTGATATTTCTAACCGTCATTTTCGGGCGCAGCGAATATCTGCTGTTTTTCGCGATAGGCGCCGTCGGCTGGCTGACCATGGCCCGCATCGTGCGCGGCCAGACCTTGAGCATCCGTCAGAAAGAATTCATCGAGGCCGCGATTGCGTCCGGAGCGAGTACGGGCCGCATCATCCTGAGGCACGTGGTCCCCAATGTCATCGGCCCGGTGATCGTGTACGCCACGCTGACCGTACCGCAAATCATTTTGTTCGAGAGCTTCTTGAGCTTTCTGGGATTGGGGATTCAGGAGCCGGGTGCGAGCTTGGGTACGTTGATCGCCGAGGGTGCGGCCGAAATGGAATCGGCTCCCTGGATCTTGCTGGTGCCCGGCAGCTTTCTGGCCCTGCTGCTGCTTTGCTTGAATGTCGTCGGTGACGGCCTGCGCGACGCCCTCGACGTCAAGGACGGCTGAACATGATTCCGACATTGAGCATCGATGAACTGAGTATCAGCTTTTCGCATCGCACCGGCAGCATAGAGGCCGTTGACCGCATGTCGCTCAAGATCGCGCCTTCCGAATGTGTCGGCATTGTCGGCGAGTCCGGATCGGGGAAAACTCAAGTTTTCATGGCGGCCATGGGACTGCTTGCCGGCAATGCCAAGGTCAGCGGCAGCGTCAGATTTGAGGGCAGTGAGCTGTTGGCTGCCGATGCACCTACGCTGAACCGGGTCCGGGGCTCGCGGATGACCATGATTTTTCAGGATCCGATGACCTCTTTGACGCCGCATTTGAAAATCGGCACCCAACTCGCCGAGGTCATGGTTGCTCATTTGGGAATGCCGTGGAGCGATGCGCGATCGCGCGCCGCGCGCATGCTCGATCGCGTGCAAGTTCCCGAGCCGAAACGCCGCTTGAATCAGTATCCGCATGAACTCTCGGGGGGCATGCGGCAACGGGTCATGATCGCGATGAGTTTGATGTGCGAACCTTCCTTGGTGATCGCCGATGAACCGACAACGGCGCTCGACGTGACCATCCAGGCGCAAATCATCGAATTACTGCGTGCCGTG
>JALYIH010000077.1 GCA_030775865.1 Pseudomonadota bacterium
CGGAAAGCAGACTCTCGTAATCGGGGTTTAAGTGCTGAACGACGATATAGGCCATCCCACTCTTGGAGGGTAAAGCATTGAGCAGTTCAGTGATGGCTTCGAGGCCGCCCGCGGAGGCGCCGATCGCTACGATAGGAAATGTCACTTTTTTTCCAACAATTACGTTCTCGGGTGGGTGTTAGGGAGCATGCGCCCAATCCGCATGTTCCGTAAAGCACCGGGGATGGGGAAAGGCGACCTGACCGTCGCACGTACCAGTCAACTAGCGGCTGCCGCGAGGTATCAAACCAGGAGGGCGAATGAATCTCCGGATCCGTTGCGCTTTGCCTCATACATGGCCGCACTGGCATTACTCACCAGGCTCTCGGCATTTGCTCCGTGTTGTGGACAAACAGCGATCCCAATGCTCGCACTTACTTTTAGTTGCGGAGGGACTTCTCGAACATGGATTTCACACGGCTCTTCGGTCGCAGAGATGAGTTTCTCTCGTCAGGGGTGTGACCGCGTGTTGTCGCCTGTCAATCGTCGGTTGGTGTCGATGACTCATGAATTCCCAACATGTTTAGAAGTTCGAGTTCTCAAGCGAATTGTGCTATCGGAGCTTCAAAGTTATTTCTGAAAACGGCGGCCCGGGAAATGGGCACTGCCACCTACACAATCACTGCAAGCAAAAGGTGAAAATTTTCTGTGCGACGGCACACTGAGCAAAGCGCAGGCGCGGGCTCATCAGGCACTGGCTATCGTGTCCGGCGTTCTCGCTGGCTCGTGGTGTTCTTCTTGCCGGCCCAAGCCACTATCATGCGTGCCAAGGTCACCCCGACGAGCGCTACGTTGATGAAGAATTTAACTCTGGTCCACATGGGATTCCTTATCGGGTCCGGTGGCGCCACCATTCAGGGCGATTGACTAACTCATAACGCACGCGAAGCATGACCTACACTGCATCTTTGGGAGACGAAACCCTAGAAGTCAGCAGCCTCACCGGCTGTAGGAGATTCAGACATCAAGCCCAAATAGCTTTCAGGGATTAAGGATGGAGGACATCGTGAGGTACACGACGACGAATTCGGCTGCGTGCCCGCAAGAGTTCAGTTCATAGGAGCATCGAGGCTCGATCAACCCGGGCGGCGCCCCGGCAATTGTTGGCTGCTTGACCTGGGAACAGCAACAACATCGCGCCCCAGCTATCGAATACCGTGTAATGGCTTTTGAGCCGAAGGGGCTTTATCTGGCACCTAGCTAGTACTACACGCGCGCGATTAGAAGCGACGACGCTCGCAAGTCGCGCGCATTTCACATGACGCCCGATTGTTTGCTGACGCGCGAATGGGGGAAGACGTCCCGCGATTCGCCGCCGTTTTACGCTCGAAAAGAGTGAGAACGAAAAGCTTTTTCCAATCTAATGGGGGAAATTCTGATCTATGGGGGAGACTTTTAAGATTCTCGCGGGTGATGTCAAAAAACCTGTTATTTTTCAGTGAGATGGTGGGCCGTGTAGGGATCGAACCTACGACCAATTGATTAAGAGTCAACTGCTCTACCAGCTGAGCTAACGGCCCAATATAACCTTTAAAATCAATATGTTAGCAGAAATCGGTAGACGAATTTAGCTGCAAAACATTCTATATGCGTCACGTATTGTAACATTAGCGACGCGATTTCTACCCCGTGGGGCACAACCCCGCGCCTGTCGAATCACGTGCGGTGCGTAGTGTACTCATTTTCCCTGTAAATGGCTTTTTGATTGTGGCCACCTAGGGCCTTAGCTTCCCAGACTGATTCGAACGCTGCGCCGAGCTTTGGCTGCCAGGCTGTAAGGGAAGTCATACCGGTCAAACCTATTGCAAAATGGCGGTGAAGTCGCCATTCTGAGTCCCAGAACGGCGACAGAGTCGCCATATTCCGGACCACCAAATGGCATTCATCCCACGCCTGCTGGCCAGCGGCAAGGATCATTTCTTCCTCCTCGGACCGCGCGGCACCGGCAAAACCTCGTGGTGCGCTCAACAGTATCCAGATGCTTTGCGCATCGATCTCCTCAACCCCGCGGTTCTGCGGCGGTATTCCGTCGAGCCCGAATATCTCATAAACATCGTCGAGGCAAATACAAAAGCCCGACACATCGTGATCGATGAGGTCCAAAAGCTCCCTACCCTACTCGAGGTCGTTCATCTACTGATCGAACGCAAGGCGGACCAGCAGTTCATTCTCACCGGCTCAAGCGCACGAAAGCTTCGCCGTCAGGGAGTCAATTTGCTCGGCGGTCGCGCCAGTCAGAAGCTCATGTATCCCTATATGGCTGCGGAGCTCGGCAAGCGCTTCAAACTCGACACCGCGCTTCGGCAGGGAATGCTGCCGGTTGTATGGGGGGCGGACGATCCAACTGCTGTTCTCGATGCTTACAATGCGCTCTATCTGCATGAAGAAGTGCAGGCGGAAGGACTAGTGCGCAACATCGGTGCCTTTGCCCGTTTCCTACAAGCGATGAGCTTCAGTCATGCGGCCGTGCTGAATCTGGCCAACGTGTCGCGCGAAGCCCAAGTGAGCCGCAAGACGGTGGAAGGATATCTGGAAATTCTCGAGGACCTACTGTTGGGATTTCGGATCGACGTCTTCACTAGACGCGCCAAACGCGAACTTGCGGCTCACCCCAAATTCTATTTCTTCGATACCGGCGTATTTCGCGCTAACCGGCCTGCCGGACCGCTCGATACAACCACTGAACTCGATGGCGCTGCGATAGAAGGGCTAATCGCTCAGCATCTGCATGTCTGGTGCAGCTACTCGAAGGGCAAGCACAGATTGCACTACTGGCAGACTCGATCACGCACAGAAGTAGATTTCGTGATCTACGGAGAGTCCGAAATCTATGCGATCGAGGTGAAGAACTCGAGACGCGTTGACTCTAGCGATTTGACTGCGTTAAGGCATTTTGCCGAGGATTATCCGCAGAGTCAGCGGTACCTGCTCTACCGCGGCGAAGATCGGATAAAGCGTGACGGGGTGTTGTGCATGCCGTGCGAGGAATTTCTTCTGGCGCTGCGACCCGATAGCTTTCCGGATTGATCAGCGTGAGCTCACATGTCATTGGGATTGGTATGAGTCTCGATTACGCAACTCTCGATATCCTTCGTCGACAGCACCCTGCCTGGCGTCTGTTGCTCGCGGAGCACGCCGCCCTCATCGCCAGTTTTCTGCATAAGGCGTTCGTATCTCCCAATGTAAGGATGAAGAGCGCCGCCGACCTGGCAGAAGCACTGGAAGATGAATTGTTCGGGCTTCGCGAGCAATTGGGGAACGAGACATTTCCAAGGTCCGCGATGGAATACCTCAACGAATGGACTGCGAACGAGAAGGGATGGCTCCGGAAACACTATCCCCCGGGGTCAGACGAGGCGCATTTCGAATTAACCCCGGCCACAGAAAGGACGATCGCCTGGCTCGCAAGCCTTGCCAAACGACCCTTCGTGGGCACCGAATCGCGGCTGCTGACATTATTCGATCTGCTGCGACAAATGAGCGAAGGCAGCGAAGCCGATCCGCAAGCTCGCATTCGAGAGCTGGTCAAGCGTCGGGATGATATCGAAGGTGAAATCGAACGCATACAGCAAGGAGACGTGCCCTTGCTCGACTCCACGGCGCTCAAGGAGCGCTTCATCCAATTCGCCGGTATCGCTCGCGAGCTGCTCGCGGACTTTCGTGAGGTCGAGCAGAACTTCCGCGCGTTGGACCGCAGCGTGCGCGAGCGTATCGCTCTGTGGGAAGGCGCAAAGGGCTCGCTTTTGCAGGAAATCATGGGCGAACGTGACCTCATCGCCGAATCCGATCAGGGCCGTAGCTTTCGCGCCTTCTGGGACTTTCTTATGTCGCAGGCAAGGCAGGAAGAACTGACACAACTGCTGGACCGGGTATTGCAATTACCGTCGATTACCGAGCTCTCACCGGATATCCGGATGCGGCGAGTGCACTACGACTGGTTGGATGCGGGCAATCACACACAGCGCACGGTGGCACTCTTGTCGCAACAATTGCGCCGCTTTTTGGACGACCAAGCGTATCTCGAGAGCCGCCGCATCATGGAGATCCTGCGCAATGTCGAGATCCATGCAGTGGCGGTGCGCGAGAATGCACCCGCTGGGGTCTTCATGTGGATAGCCGACACCGCCGCCGACCTGGACCTTCCCATGGAGCGCCCGCTCCACACGCCGCCGCTGAAGCCGCTGATCGCGGATGTGCGGCTTGAAACCGGGGATGAGGCCATGGACGCTACCATTCTGTTCGCGCAATTCGTAGTAGACAAGGAGGCGTTGGTCGGACACATTCGGCGTGCCTTGCAGGACCGAACGCAAGTCACGTTGCGTGAACTGCTTGATCTGCATCCGTTGCAACAAGGCCTGGCCGAACTCGTGGCATATTTGCAGCTCGCGGTCGAGAATATCAAGGCCATGGTCGATGAGGCCGCCTCCGACACCGTCACATGGCAGACGCCGGACGGCTTTAGTAAGCAGGCACGGCTACCCCGCGTCGTCTTTTTGAGGTAACAATGAACATTGGGGAAACGCAGGAACAATCACGTGCGGACGCCCGCTTCGAACTGCCGGCCGTCGTCATTCCGCTGCTCAAAGGCGTATTTTATCGTGACGCCGATGCTGCATCGTGGAGCGCACTATTGAATCTGCAGTCCAGAGTACGCGATTACGTCGCGGTGCTCGGCTTAGATCTCGTATTGGATGAAGCCGAGGGTTATGCATTTCTCCGATCACGCCCAGAATTAGACGACCAATCCTCGCCGAAGTTGCCGCGCCTCGTCGCCCGCCGTCCGCTGTCGTTTCCCGTAAGTCTGTTACTGGCACTCCTGCGCAAGAAACTGGCGGAATTTGATGCCAGTGGTGGCGATACCCGTCTGATTCTGTCGCGCAGCGAGATCGTTGAGCTGATGCGTGTCTTCTTGCCCGATAGCAGCAATGAGACGCGAATCGTCGACCATATGGACGTGCACTTGAACAAGATCGCCGACCTTGGCTTCGTGCGCCGACTGCGTGGCCAGGAAAACATGATTGAAGTACTTCGTATCCTCAAGGCATTCGTCGACGCCCAATGGTTGACGGAGTTCGACCAGCGTCTCGCGGCATATCGCGCGTCCATCGATGCGCCGCGGACGGCCGTACATGGCGAGTCATCCGATGAATGACGCGCCACAACTGGATTTTTTGGCTGATGAGCAATTGTCCGGCTTTCGATTGAAACGCCTCGAGGTCTTCAATTGGGGCACATTCAATGGACGGGTGTGGACCTTGCATACCGATGGCCGAAACGCCCTTCTCACCGGCGATATCGGTTCAGGAAAATCAACGCTCGTCGACGCCGTAACGACGTTATTGATACCCGCCCAGCGTATTGCCTACAACAAGGCCGCGGGCGCCGACGCGCGGGAACGCACGCTGCGCTCATACGTGCTCGGACACTACAAATCCGAACGCAGCGAGATCAGCAGCTCAGGCCGACCCGTTGCATTGCGCGACCACAACGGTTACTCGGTGATCCTAGGGGTATTTCATAACGCCGGCTACGACCAGACGGTGACACTGGCGCAGGTATTTTGGTTGAAGGACCAGCAAGGCCAGCCGGCGCGCTTTTACGCCGTCTGCGACCGCGAGCTGACGATCGCCCGCGATTTCGCCGAGTTCGGCACGGAAATCCCACAGCTGCGCAAACGGCTGCGTGCGTCCGGCGTAGACATCGAAGACTCGTTCCCGCCTTATGGCGCGCTCTTTCGTCGCCGCTTCGGCATTTCAAGCGATCAGGCGCTCGAACTCTTTCATCAGACCGTATCGATGAAGTCGGTTGGCAATCTCACTGACTTCGTGCGCGGTCATATGCTGGAACCTTTCGACGTACTGCCGCGCATCCAAGCTTTAATTACACATTTCGATGACCTGAATCGCGCGCACGAAGCTGTAGTCAAGGCCAAGCGGCAAGTCGCGCTGCTGACGCCACTCGTCGAGGACTGCAATCGCCACGCCGAACTCGTTGTCGAGACGGAAGAACTCCGTGCCTGCCGGGACGCGCTCAAGCCGTATTTTGCGAGGCTCAAGGCCGAGTTGTTGGGCAAACGTCTCGATCAGCTAGCTTACGATCTGAGTCGTCTCGACAGCCAGATTACCCACCTCAATGACCTCATAAGCGGTCGGATACAGCAGCGGGATGAACTGCGCCGCGCAGTAGCCGACAACGGCGGCGACCGGCTCGAGCGCATCGAAAGCGAAATGCGTCAAAAGGACGAAGAGCGCCAACGGCGGCTCGAGAAAGGCCAGCGATATGACGAATTGCGACGCGGGTTGAATTTGCCTGCGGTGGAGACCGCCGATGATTTTTTGTCGCGGCGCATGAGTTGCCGCGAACTGCGTGAGACAGCATCGGACGATGAAGCCGCGGTTCAAAACGAACTCAACGAAACGCATGTCGCGTTTGCCGAAGGGCGGAAGGCACACGCCGCGCTGCTCGAGGAGGTCACAAGTCTGAGGTCGCGACGAAGCAATATCGATGCACGGCAGGTGGCAATGCGCTCCTCTCTGTGTGAGGCATTGCAGCTCGCCGAGGACGACATGCCGTTCGCCGGCGAACTCATCCAAGTCCGCGACGACGAGAGGGATTGGGAAGGCGTCGCCGAGCGACTGCTGCATGCCTTTGGCCTTTCGTTATTGGTTCCGGACACGCACTATGCCCGAGTGGCCGACTGGGTGGACCGAACCCATCTCAAGGGGCGCCTCGTCTACTACCGCGTGCGAGACGGGCGGCCGGACGGCCGCGCCGATCTACCCACGCTGCACCTGCAATCGCTCGCGCGCAAGGTGAACGTCAAGCCGGACTCGCCCTTCTTTCGCTGGCTGGAACGCGAAATCGCCCATCGCTTCGATTTCGCCTGTTGTGCCAACCAAGAGCAGTTCCGACGCGAAACCCGAGCGGTGACCCGCGCCGGCCAAATCAAGGCTCCTGGGGAACGGCATGACAAAGACGATCGCACCCGCCTCGAAGACCGGTCACACTACGTTCTCGGCTGGAGCAATGCGGCAAAAATCGCCGCCCTCGAAACCCGAACGCGCACGCTGGAAGCAACGCTTCAGGACCTCGGCGGCAAGATCGCCGCCCTGCAGAAAAGGCAGCGATCACTGAAGGAGCGTCTGGAGACACTGGGGAAGCTGGACGAGTACCGCGACTTTCGCGACCTCGACTGGAAGCCTATGGCGGCCGAGATCGCGCGGCTGCAGGAGGAAAAGCGCGCCCTCGAGGCAACCTCGGATCTGCTCAGGACTTTGACTGAACAACTTGCTACGGTTGTCGCATCAATCGCGGCTACCGAGGCTGCTCTCAAGGACCGCGAACGCGACCACGCCCAAACAACCCTGAAGCAGGAACAGGCGCAGGCCCTGCTCGGCCAGATCCGCGTCGTTCTGGACGATGCTTCCTTTTCCGGGAGCGCAGCCTACTTCAGCCGCGTCGACGTGCTGCGGGCCGAAGCGCTTGGTGAGCATCACCTGACCGTGGAATCCAGTGACAACCGCGAACAGGACATGCGCAAATGGCTCCAGGACCGCATCGACATCGAGGACAAGCGCCACGGTCGCTTGCGCGAGAAGATCATCAAGGCGATGACCGAGTACAAAGACAGTTTCGAACTCGAGACTAGGGAGGTCGATGTCAGCATTGAGGCAGCGTTCGAATATCGCGCCATGCTCGAACAGCTGATTACCGACGGTCTACCCGCCTTCGAAGCCCGGTTCAAGGAACTTCTTAACGAGAACACCATTCGAGAAGTCGCGAACTTTCAGTCGCAGCTCGCGCGTGAACGCGAGACGATCAAGGAGCGTATTACCCACATCAACGAGTCGCTGACCCGAATCGACTACAATCCCGGCCGTTACATCGTGCTCGAGGCACAGCTCTCCACCGACGCGGACATTCGAGACTTCCAGATGGAACTGCGCGCCTGCACCGAAGGCTCGCTCACCGGCTCGGACGACACTCAATATTCGGAAGCCAAGTTCCTGCAGGTCAAGCTCATCATCGAGCGCTTTCGCGGCCGCGAGGGTACGGCCGAACTCGACCGCCGCTGGGCCGAAAAAGTCACGGACGTTCGCAAGTGGTTCGTTTTTGCCGCAAGCGAACGCTGGCGAGAAGACAATACCGAATACGAGCACTACGCAGATTCCGGCGGCAAGTCCGGTGGCCAGAAGGAAAAGCTCGCGTACACAATTCTTGCGGCGAGCTTGGCGTACCAGTTTGGCCTTGAATGGGGTGCCGTTCGCTCGAGGTCATTCCGTTTCGTGATGATCGATGAGGCCTTCGGCCGCGGCTCGGATGAATCGGCACAATATGGACTGCGGCTCTTCGAGCAGCTCAACCTCCAGCTCTTGATCGTCACCCCGCTGCAGAAGATTCACGTCATCGAGCCATTTGTCTCGAACGTGGGTTTCGTCCACAACGAAGAAGGCCGTTCATCGCGTCTGCGCAACCTTACGATAGAGGAGTATCGCGCTGAGAAGGCGGCGCGCGGGCCATGAATTGGGCAACGCCGGCGGACCTGTGTGCGCAAGTTCAAAGGCTCTGGGACCGGGGGCAATTGCTCTCCGCCATGCTTGATCGTGGTGACACGTTCCCCCTGCGTCTCGCACTGAAGCGACCCACTTCGACAGACCTCTCCGAACGCTTCGATGGCGTGCGTACCTGGGCTCGCGAATTGCAGCGGAACGCGAAGACCGGGCACCGCCCGGGCTATCGCGTGGTGCTGCGTGAAGTGCGACACCGCGTAATCGGCACCAATAGCGTGCCCGAGGAGGTTTGGATCGACACGCTTGACGACGCTGTCGGCATGATCAATAAGCGTCGCGAAGCGCAACGCTTCGAATCTCTACTTGCCGAGACCCGGCTGAAGCATCCCCTTATCTTACCGTGGCTCGCCAAATCCCCGCTACGCGCCCTCGATCTGGTCGATGTCTGGTCTCAGCTTTTGGATGTCATCGCCTGGGCGCAAACCCACCCTCGACCCGGCATTTACCTGCGGCAGGTCGATCTGCCCGGCATTCACAGCAAATTCATCGAAGACCATCGCACCGTGTTGTCCGAGCTTTTGAACCGCTGCTTACCAGCTGAGGCGATCGATCTATCGGCGCGCGGCGCCGGCCAATTTGAGCGGCGCTTTGGGTTTCTGGATAAACCAGTTCGTGTCCGCTTACGCGTGCTGGACCCCCGTCAAGCCTTGCTGACCTCCGGCATTGATCAGGACTTGACGATTACCGGCGATACGTTCGCTCGGCTTTCTCCCTCAGCATCTCGAGTTTTTTTCACGGAAAACGAAATCAATTTCTTGGCCTTCCCGCTGATGTCCGACAGCCTCGTGATTTTCGGCAGTGGCTATGGGTTTGACGTACTCACCGGTGCCGGCTGGCTGCATCAACGAACAATTTACTACTGGGGCGACATCGACACCCACGGCTTTGCGATTCTGGACCAACTAAGGGCGCAGTTCGCTCACGTGCAATCGTTCCTGATGGATCGAAGCACATTGCTCGCGCACAAGAATCTGTGGGTCGACGAGCAAAAGCCATCGAACCGTGCGCTTTCGCGACTCAATGCCGATGAGAAATCTTTGTACGACGATCTCCTGCACAACCGGCTGGGGCGAAGCGTGCGGCTGGAACAGGAGAGAGTCGGTTTCAGCTGGGTCGAAACAAGATTGAGATTGCTGTAGCAGCCAGGTAGGAGGCCAGTCACGCTCCGGCGTGGAGCACAATGAATCGACTAAGTGGGGTACAAAAGGAGCGTAACTGCACCGTTGGGGCACAAAAGTCACGGCCAACCAGTTGATTTTTAAACCAAAGCTACTAAATTAAGAGTCAACTGCTCTACCAGCTGAGCTAACGGCCCATAAACCTTTCAAACCAAACGCACCGCCCGACTTTGGTCCCAACCTTTGAAAGGTGGGGTGGACGACGGGACTCGAACCCGCGACGGCCGGAATCACAATCCGGGGCTCTACCAGCTGAGCTACGTCCACCATCGTCGAACGCCCGACTTGAGATGGCGCGCCCGGCAGGAATCGAACCTGCAACCGCCGGCTTAGAAGGCCGGTGCTCTATCCGGTTGAGCTACGGGCGCTTTACTAATCAACAAGTTACAGCGCCAATCGTATTTTTTTCAGGCCGACGCTCGGGTCCAAAGCAAACCGAATCGGAAGTGCGCGCGGATTATATAGCAGTTTGCCGGTATTTGAAGCGCTTCATGGTTCTAGAGGGGATCGCTTTCTACGGCAAGCTTGAGTTTGGCCAGCGCGTGATCCCATTGTCTGCCGATCAGTTCCAATGAACGGCGTGCCTCCTCCAAACGGGTCGGCCCGAACTCCCATAGTCGTTCTCGCCCTATCTTTACATCGCGCACCAACCCGGCGGCTGCCAGCACGCCCAAATGCTTGGTAATGGCTTGCCGGGAAATGTCGGTCCCGGAAGTCAGCTGTGTGATGGACATGGCACCGCCCACGCACAGGGCAGCGATGAGCCGAAGCCGCATCTCGTCGCCCAACGCGGCAAAGATCGGTGCGTGAACTTGCAGTGGCTTAGTCTTTGACCCGGCTTTACGCCTTGGCGACATGCTTTTTGACATTCTCCATCTGTGCATCCCAACCCGAACTGTTCAGGCGAAGTACCGTCGGGCGGCGCTCCAGCGGGATCTTATCCAATCCCGACTCAACGACGGAGAGCATGACGCCGCCATCGACTTCCTCCAGCTCGAACACCACCAGTGTCATGGGCTCTTTCGAATAGTCGACTGCTGGATCGATCGCCGCGGGATGCCAGCGCCATGACAACAACCGCTCCGGCACGACCCTGTCTATCAGGACTTCCATGGTCAAATGTTCGTAGCCCGGATAAGTGATCTTCCCCTGTACGGACTTGCCGGCGGCAAAGGTCTTGCCCTTGAAATCGACGCCAAACCAGCTGCCGAATTCTGCGGCGTCGGACAGCGCCCGCCAGACGCGCTCGCGCGTCGCCTTGATCAGGACTTTTCTCTCGATGCGATCCGTCGATGTGTTCAAATGCAACCTCCTGGATGCATATTAATGCGACGGACCATAAATGCAACTTAAAGGTTGCATACATGGCGGTTATGCCGCCATATCGGCGTTTGGCTTGACGGCAGCGCTCGCAGCCGCGTACGTTTGTGCCGCATGAACAAGCACGCGGCGCCTGGCGGCGTCACATTGACGCATCTTCAGCGGCTCGAGTCCGAAAGCATTCACATCATGCGTGAAGTCATTGCGGAGAGCGAAAAGCCGGTCATGCTGTATTCGGTGGGCAAGGATAGCGCCGTCATGCTGCATCTTGCCCAAAAGGCTTTCTTCCCCGGCACCCCGCCTTTCCCGTTGCTGCATGTCGATACGACCTGGAAATTTCGCGCGATGTATGCCATGCGCGACCAAGTGGCCAAGACCAGCGGGATGCAGCTGATCGTGCATCAAAATGCTGACGCTGTGGCGGGCGGTATCAATCCGTTCGATCATGGCGCGCTGCATACGGATCTTTGGAAAACCGAGGGGCTTAAACAGGCCCTGACGAAATTTGGATTTGACGCCGCCTTCGGCGGTGCGCGCCGCGATGAAGAGAAGTCCCGGGCCAAGGAGCGCATCTTTTCATTTCGATCGGCCAATCATCGGTGGGATCCTAAAAATCAGCGTCCCGAACTTTGGAATATCTATAATTCGCGCAAGGTCAAAGGTGAGAGCATCCGGGTTTTCCCGCTCTCCAATTGGACGGAACTCGATATCTGGCAGTACATACACCTCGAAAGTATTCCGATCGTGCCGCTGTATTTTGCGGCGCCGCGGCTGACGGTGGAGCGCGACGGCCTCCTGCTCATGGTGGATGACGATCGCTTTCGGCTGCGTCCGGGCGAAGTGCCGGTTCAGCGATCGATTCGGTTCCGCACACTCGGCTGTTACCCGCTCACCGGCGCCCTCGCGAGCAGCGCAACTACGGTACCGAAGATCATTCAGGAAATGCTCTTGACCACGACGTCTGAACGGCAGGGCCGCGCCATCGATCATGATCAAGCCGCGTCGATGGAACAGAAAAAACAAGCCGGGTATTTCTGATGACCGGAGCGCCGCCGCATTCCTCTTACCAGGCCCACGACCTCGCCGCCAACGACATCGACGCCTACTTGCTGCGCCACCAACATAAATCGCTGCTGCGATTCATCACCTGCGGGTCTGTCGATGACGGTAAGTCCACCCTGATCGGACGTCTGCTGTATGACAGTAAGATGATCTTCGAGGACCAGCTTGCGGCGCTCGCCGCCGACAGCAAGCGGATCGGCACTCAGGGGCAAAACATCGATTTCGCGCTTCTGGTCGACGGCCTCGCCGCGGAGCGCGAACAGGGCATTACGATCGACGTCGCCTATCGATTTTTCGCGACCGAGAAACGAAAGTTCATTGTCGCGGACACGCCCGGCCACGAACAATACACGCGCAACATGGTGACCGGCGCATCGACCGCCGATTTAGGCGTTATCCTCATCGATGCGCGCAAAGGCGTCCTGACGCAGACGCGCCGCCACAGCTATCTTGCGCATCTCTTGGGTATCAAAAGTCTCGTACTGGCCGTCAACAAAATGGATTTGGTCGACTACTCGAAGGATCGATTTGACGCGATCGTGGCCGAATATCGCGTCTTTGCCGGCAGCATCGGAATCCGCGATTTTCTTGCCATACCTATTTCAAGTCTTGCCGGCGACAACATCACCTCGGCATCGGACAATACACGCTGGTATCTGGGCCCGGCGCTCATGGCGCATCTTGAGAGCGTCGAGATCGACGGTACCGCCTCGCAGCTGCGGCCGTTTCGGATGCCGGTGCAATGGGTCAATCGCCCGAACCTCGATTTCCGTGGTTTCTCGGGACTGATTTCCGAAGGGCTCATCCGGCCGGGCGACAGCGTACGCGTGCTGCCCTCGGGCAGGACCTCCAAGGTTTCGCGCATCGTTACATCGGGTACAGATCTTCAGGCCGCAGTCGCCGGACAATCGGTAACGATTACTCTTGCCGATGAAGTGGACTGCAGTCGCGGCGATGTGCTCGCCGCCGCTGAAGATCCGCCGGAGATCGCCGATCAATTCGAGGCTACCGTGGTTTGGATGGCGGACGAGCCGCTGCTTCCCGGCCGTCCGTACTGGCTGAAACTCGCCACGCAATTGGTGACCGCGACCATCCACAGCCCCAAGTACCAAATCAACGTCAATACCATGGAACATCTGGCTGCGAAAACCCTGAGTCTCAATGCCATCGGCATTGCGACTCTGTCCACCGACAAGCCGTTGGTGTTCGAACCCTATGCGAAGAGCCGCGAACTAGGCGGCTTCATTCTGATCGACAAGATCAGCAACGCCACTGTCGCAGCCGGGATGCTGCATTTCGCCCTGCGCCGTTCGAGCAATGTCCATTGGCAGCCGCTCGATATCGATCGCAACGCGCACGCCCGCCTCAAGCACCAGCATCCGCGGCTGTTGTGGTTTACGGGTTTGAGTGGGTCGGGAAAATCCAGCATCGCCAATCTTGTGCAAAAGAAACTCTATGCGCTCGGCAAGCACAGCTTCTTACTCGACGGCGACAACATTCGCCACGGTCTCAACAAGGATCTGGGGTTCACCGACGCGGATCGGGTCGAGAATATCCGCCGCATCGGCGAAGTCGCCAAGCTCATGACCGATGCGGGCCTTATTGTGTTGACGGCATTTATTTCGCCGTTCCGCGCCGAGCGGCGCATGGTCCGCGAGATGTCGCTGCCGGGTGAATTCATCGAAATCTACGTTGAAACGCCGCTCGAAGTCGCCGAGCAGCGCGACGTGAAGGGACTGTACAAAAAGGCCAGGGCCGGCGAGTTGAAGCACTTCACCGGTATCGATTCACCCTACGAGGTGCCAGAACACCCGGAAATTCGCGTCAATACCGTGGAAACATCCGCCGACCAAGCGGCGGATGAAATCGTCGCCTATATCATGGTCGGGGTGACAGGATGATTCGGCCTGCGGCCTCACCCTTCGGGCCGCCCTCCGGGCGTTATCCTGTCCGTCGTGGCTCCAACCTAGAGCCATTTCGGCACGTCAAACTACTCGTGCACTCTGATCATTGGTCGGGGTGACAGGATTCGAACCTGCGACATCTACGACTCACGAGCGCCGGACATTCTTTAGGCCCTAGGGTCGTTTTGGGGCAATTTTACCGCTCACTTACACGACGTTCGAGATAGGCCTAAAACGACTTCCGTGAACTACTTGTTTTTGCTAGTTCTCAGAGATTTTGGGTAAATCGGTGTCCCGAACGAAACCGTTCAAGCAAAAGATCGGCCTCAACTCAAATTGAACTGCCCAATTGCAGACGTTCGTGGTCGGCAGGTCAGGGTCGCGAGGCGTCGCTTGTGGCGACCGTTCACTGTTCGAGCGCGACCCGCTTCCCAATCAAACTGGATTGATATTAGGGTGGCATCGTGCATTTTAGTACCCCCCGCACGTAGGGAAACTCGATCTCCCGCAGCCGCATCCGCGCTTGCACTTCGCATTTGGTTTGACCCAAAGGGCTCGGCACTGCACACGCGGGTAAATTTCGAGCGCTTGAGATATGTCTCTAATTTGCAAGGGACGACCTTTCTCTCATTATTTTGTACGAGACTCGCCCTGCAAACTGACATGCGGTAAGGTCCGATACCGTCCTTTCCGCAATCCGATTGACAATGAGGTAGCAGCTCCATGAGCCTCCGTCCCGAAACACGTCGCTCCGTCGTTGCCCAGAGCATCTATGGCCTTCTCAATCCGATCCCATTCGGTTGCTTCGTCGCTGCCCTGATCTTCGACATCATCTATTCCAAGACTGCCGTGATGCTTTGGGACAAAGGCGCCGCGTGGCTCATCGTCTTTGGCCTGCTGTTCGCGGTGGTGCCTCGCCTGGTCAACCTGACGCAGGTCTGGGTCACTTCCCGACGGACCGCGACCCGCACGGACAAGCTGGACTTCTGGCTCAACCTGTTTGCGATAGTCGTGGCTATCGTCAACGCGTTCGTGCATAGCCGCGATGCCTATGCGGTAGTCCCGACTGGCCTGGGGCTCTCGGTCTGCACCGTCATTCTCCTGTCCATTGGCAACATCGTCGTTGCCGTGGAGCGCGGAGCCCGGGGAGGATACGTCAATGAGTAAGACCGTCGTGCGGAGCGTATTGGCACTTGCACTGGTGGCCGCCTTAAGCGGATGCAGTGAGAAAGCATCGCTCGAGCCCGCACAGCAATCCGGCGACGCGCCGCCGCTGCCAAAGGCGCAAGACTTCTTGCTGCCGCCGATGCAGGTTCC
>JALYIH010000078.1 GCA_030775865.1 Pseudomonadota bacterium
AAAGAATGACAGCCGATATCGGCGCTTACTTGCATGGGCCCCATTTCCCGCGCCAAAAGTTTCATGGATGCGAATAGCGGCCGCTCGGGGCAGCCGGTGCACAGTCCCGACGGACGCAGGGGCACATTGCGTGCCAACAGGGCCGCCGGCAACAGCGGAATATCCGCGGCCGGCAATCGGCCGAACTCCGACAGGAATTTTCGGATGCCGGCGATGACGACGGCGCCGGTATATTCGCCCGCCATGGGCAGCGGGCCTTTGCCGACGATGCGGGTTTGCACGTCCGCTTGCCGAAAAAACAAGCTCGCCGCCTGCTCGATGAATTCCGGCTGTCCCTCTTCGACGATCAAAATGGCTCGTTTGCCTGCCGCAAAGGCGGTGAATTCCTCCGGCACAAGCGGATAAGTGACGTTCAAGACGTACAGCGGAATTTTGGTTTCGCCGAACACGTCGGCGAGCCCAAGTCGCTCGAGCGCGCGCAGCACGGTGTTGTACAAGCCGCCCTGCAAGACGATGCCGACATCGCAAGGATTGTCGGTGCCGAAGTACTCGTTCAGCTTCCGTTCACGAATGAATTTAACCGCGGCGGGCCAGCGCTGTTCGATTTTCGCCCGCTCCTGTGCGTACGTGGACGGGGGCAGAATGATCTTGTCGAACGTTCGGCTGGGATGGTCCATCGCCTGCTGCAGCGTAAATGGCGGGCGGCGATTGTCCTTGGCCTGAAACCGGCCCACCACATGACAGGCGCGGATCCGCAGCATGAGCATGACCGGCGAGTTGCTCGCCTCGGACAGCTCGAAGCCCTGCTCGACGGCCTGCACGATGCACGGCAGATTCGGCCGCGGATCGAGCAGCCACATTTGCGATTTCATGGCGAACGCGTGCGTGCGCTCCTGCATGATGCTGGCGCCTTCCCCGTAGTCCTCCCCCAGCACGATGAGGGCGCCGCCGATGACGCCCGCGGAGGCCAAGTTGGACAAGGCGTCGGAAGCGACATTGGTGCCGACGGTGGACTTCCAGGTGACGGCGCCGCGGATCGGATAGTTGACCGAGGCGGCCAGCATCGCCGCCGCGGTCGCTTCGCTCGCCGAGGATTCGAACCGGACACCCAGTTCGCTCAAGATGACGCTGGCATCGGCCAGCACATCCATCAAGTGAGAAATCGGCGCACCCTGATAGCCGCCCACATAACCGACGCCCGACTGCAGCAGCGCCTTGGTGACTGCCAAGATGCCTTCGCCTTCGAACTCGGCGCCTGCGCTGAGGCGCAACGACTGTACTTCCTTGGCGAATGAGCGTTCAGCCATGCAATTCCAGTATATTCGATCGCCTTCGAAAAGATCGGCGCAGGCGCGCCGTGCTTGCTATGGCTGCAATCGGGTGGCCGACCAGGAACTCTGGTCACCGGTACCGCCTGGCTTGGACAGTGATCGGGTCCAGCGCGCACGATCGTGAATGCGGTAATCACCCTCGACCCAGAGCTCTACGGCGTCGGCAATCAGGCGATATCCACCCCAATGAGGCGGGCGTGGCACAGTAACGGAGATGCTGTCGGGCTCGGCAGTGCCCGGGCCATCGTACGCGATACCGAAGCGGCGCGCCTCGCGCGCCACGGCTGCCGCCAGTGCCTGGCGCGATTCCACGGGCTGGCTCTGCTGGCTGGCCCAGACCCCGACCTGTTTTTGCCAGGGACGGGTTCGATGATAGGCGTCATTCTCCAGGTCCGAGAGCGGCTCGACTTGGCCCTCGGCGCGCACCTGGCGGCGCAGATGATCCCAGTGGAATACGACGGCGGCCCTCGGGTTGCCGTGCAGCTCGCTGCCCTTGCGCGAGTTGTAGTTGGTGTAGAAGAGTAGGTAGCCTTGTTGCGCCGCAATTTCCTTGCAAAGCACCACTCGAGCGGACGGGTAACCGCGGCTGTCGACCGTTGCCAAGACCATCGAGTCGGGGTTGGGTTGGGCGGCATCACGCTGGGCCTGGGCCAACCACTGCGCCGCGATCGCGAGCGGATTGGCCGGCAGGGGGTCGGGCAGGGTTTCGGTCCAAAATGTCTTTTTGCTGCTGCTCATATGAGAATGGTAGCCGTGCCGATAGAAACATGGGGCTTTCTTTAAAATGAATCTGGATGAATTGCGTTCGGCACTGACGGGCCTCGATGGACAACTGTTGGAATTGGTGGCGCGACGCCAGGCCTTGAGCGAACAGGTGGCGTCCGTCAAGCGGGCCACCGGCCGGGCGACCCGAGACTTCGCCCGGGAGCGGGAAGTGATATTGCGGGGCCGCACCACGGCAGAGGGGCTTGGTATTTCGCCCGATCTGGCCGAATCCCTGCTGCGGCAGCTCATCCAATCGTCACTGGCCACCCAGGAGCAGGCCCGGGTGGCGGCCCAAGCGCATGGCAGCGGCAAGCGAGCCCTGGTCATCGGGGGCCATGGCAAGATGGGCGGGTGGTTTGCCGAGTTTTTGGCCTCTCAGGGGTTTCGCGTCGCCATTGCCGATCCCGAGGGCGGCCTTGCCGGCTTTGACGTCGTTGCGGACTGGCAGACGGATGCGTTGGATTTCGATCTGATCGTGCTCGCCACACCGCTCTCCGCCACGGCCGGCCTGCTTCAGGTTCTGGCGAGTCGCGCGCCTCGAGGCCTGATCTTCGATTTGGGCTCCCTCAAGACCCCGCTGCGCGCGGGGCTCGACGCCCTGGTCAAGGCTGGCTGTCGCGTAACTTCCGTGCATCCGATGTTCGGCCCCGACACCGAACTGTTGTCCGGTCGGCACGTGATCTTCATCGACCTGGGGAATGCGGAGGCGCTGGCGCAGGCACAGGAATTGTTCGCGCCCACCATGGCGGAACGGGTCGTCATGGATCTTGACGAACATGATCGCTTGATCGCCTATGTGCTGGGCTTGTCGCATGCACTCAATATCGCCTTCTTCACCGCGCTGGCCGACAGCGGCGAAGCGGCGCCGCGGTTGGCGAAGCTGTCGAGCACGACTTTCGATTCGCAGCTGGAAGTGGCCAGCCGGGTGGCGGCGGAAAGCCCCGATCTGTATTTCGAAATCCAGAGCTCCAATGACTATGGCAGCGAATCGCTGCTGGCACTGCAGAAAGCCGTGGAGCGGCTGGTGGCGACAGTTAGAACCAAGAATGCGACGGAGTTCACGGCCATCATGAATCGCGGCAGAGCCTACTTGGACGTACGCGCGGCGGCTCGCAAGGGTTGAAGGAAATGAAAATGCCCGAAGTGGATGACGTAGGCCGGGAGAAAGACGAACTCAGGAAACGCGTTGCGGAAATGACGGCGGAGGCTTCGAACAACGAGACCATCATGAAGCGCACGCAGGCGCGCGAATTGACGCTGCTGCGCGCCGACAGCCTGTCACAGCTGCTGCATGCCATGGTTGACGGGCTGCGGGAGTCTTATTCGCTCGACGCGGTGAGTGTGGTGCTGCTCGACCCACAGCATGAGGTACGGCACTTGCTGGTGGCCGGCGGAGATCGGCCGGAGGAATTCAAGCAGATATTCTTCGTCGACTCGCTGGTGGGCCTCGCCCCCCAGCTTGCCGTGCTGCACAAACCCTGGCTCGGGCCCTTTGTGGGCGCGGATCATCACCTGCTCTTTCCGGGCATTCCGAATCTCAAGAGCGCCGCCTTGGTCCCGCTGCCGCGCAAGGACCGCGCCACCGGTGCCCTGTGCTTCGGCAGCCGCGACGCATCGCGCTTCACGCGTCATCACGGTACGGATTTTCTGGCGCATTTGGGTGCGGTCGCGGCGGTGTGCATTGAAAACGCCGTCAACCGAGCGCGGCTGCTGCGCGCCGGCATCACGGACTTCCTGACCGGCTGGCACAATCGACGCTATTTGCAGCAGCGCCTCAAGGAAGAACTCGCTCGCGCGCAACGGCGCGGCGGCACCATCGCCTGCCTGATGATCGACATCGATCGATTCAAGGCCATCAACGACGGCTATGGGCACCTGGCAGGCGACAACGCGCTCAAAGAGGTCGCGCAGCGCATCGAGGGACAAATTCGCAGCATGGATACGGCTGCGCGTTTCGGTGGCGACGAGCTGGCCATCCTGTTGCCTGAGGCCACGGCCGCCGAAGCGGCCAGGCTGGGGGAGCGCATTCGAGAAGCGATTGCGGCGCAGCCGTTCGCCCTCAATTCGCAGATTTCGCGCAGTCTGACCGTTTCCGTGGGCGTGGCGGCGTCCTCTCCCGGGAGAGACGAAATGGATCTCAAGGCGCTGGCGGACCGCCTCGTTGCGGATGCCGATGCGGCGCTGTATCGCGCCAAGGCTTTGGGCAGGAATCGAGTGCAAGTCGGCACAGGCTAAGCCGGCGGCCCCATGACCCGCTGTGCCGGTGCGGTGTCAATGCCTCGCTAAATTCTAACCTGGATGTATATACAGCTACCTAGCTGTATGCTACATTTTTGCACCGATTATCAAGCTGATGCGAGGTATGACCATGGCAAGTCGGCAGCCCACGTCCAAGGCTCGGCAGGCTAGTCCGCTAAAGGCACCTGCCGACCGGCAAGATCCCCTTGGCCAAGAATCCCTTCCCGCGAAACACCCCTACGGTGTACCGGTTCCAGAACGTCTGCGCGAAGCGATCGCAGCCGAACGCGATAACCTGTCCAAAGTGGAGGCGCTTCTGTCCTGCATGGTGGTTTCACTGGAGTATCAAAACGATCCCCTCGACGGTCCGTACTACCCCGCAGTGGCACAGCTGGCGCGCGAACTGGTGGCGCGGTCCATCGACGGTCTGGATCCATTCGTACTTCGGCAACGTATCCTGCGCGACAAAATCGAGGAGGTATTTTGCGTGTCCCTCATCGACCAAGCATATCCCCCTTCTGCACCAACCGAGTTCAAGGTAAGCGCTCGTCGGCTCGCGGCTTAAAGGATGACTGTGCGCGGAGCGAGGCGGCGGCCCGAAAAAAATCACCCCCCACTTCGATCGCCGTCGCGCCCCGAACCAAGCAGCATTCCAGGCATGGCGCCAAACCACTCGCGCAATAGTTGCAGGTAGTGTCTGCGTCTATGCGCCGATAGGGTTTCTGGGCGGCACCCAAAGAAACTCGCAGCCTGAGCGCGAGTCGCGATCTTACGTTTGATCACGTATGACGCGCTTACCGCCCGAATCATGGGCAACGGGCGCTTGCGTGAATGAGAGCGTAGTTGCTCCATGGTCACGATCCGTTTCCACGCGCGTGCCTGACGCGGTGGCAGTACTTCGTCGCACATTGCACAGAATCGTTGGACTACGTCAATTACCGCGTCTCGAATTCCATTGTTATGGGGCGCAACCCGCTTCCGACGGGGAGATTGTTGATCGGTGGATTCCCAAATCCTTGTGATGAACTCCTCATCGCCCAACATACGAGGGTCGTCAGCTGATCCGTGCGCAAACAGCCGTGTGTGTTCGGGATTCGGAGCGTTGTCAAAGCGTGCGCTATACGCACGCTCTTGCATCTCACGTCGCCGAGCCCCGTCGGACACGATGTGAAGCACCACGTGTGTGGTGAGCCCTTTGCGCCTCGCTCGTCCGCGGTACACCGCGTCGGTGCTCCACGAATACTCGTCGTCGCCGGATTGCAGCGGTCGAAGTCGCGGGATCCAATGGATGAAGTGAGCTAGAGGCACGAGCCACAACCCATGTTGGATGAGTAACACGTGAGCATGCGATCGAAATAGCGTGCCGCTCTCCTGATGCGCCCGGTTGAATCGTCGCGCGTACTCGTGACAGAGGCTTCTGGTGATTGCACTCACGGCCGTCTCGCCGCTTTGAATCGCGAGATGCACTTCCTTCCGCATTACGCATCCGGCGTGAAGGTGAGCACCCTTTTTTTGAATCGTCACGCGCAATAGGTCCAAGAACATTCTGAGATCCGCTGCGTTCGTGACGAGGCTACGTCCGCGCCCGGCACGCAGGGCGATGTAGTACCACCCGAATGGAATAAACGGCAGGCGCATGAGCCGGGGCATGATTATTCCTCCTTGCATGACCTGTGTGAGTCCCTCTCACGACAGTGACGCCACCCCTTGCCGATCTCCGGTAGCCGGCAAGCGATTCTGCATCTCCTTGCATCGCATTACTGCCAGCGAATTGCTCATCTCTTGATGAGTGCATGGCACTCATTTCGCCGTCAACGCTCGAACGCTGGCAGAGCAACTTTGCGTGAACTATAAGTTGTCGTCACAGGCGGCGGCAATACCCATTAGTTATGCAACCTTCGCAGTGTCGGGCAGGACCCGTCTGATGTTGCAACGGTGCTTGCCACTTCAGTTATGTCATCGTCGCAGTGTCGGACAGTGCGCACTCCTCGCGTGTGCGAGACTTCGTCTCGTACACCTGTGCGACACGCATCTTTGCTCAAGCCCTCTCAACAGAGCCATTTGCTGCGAGTACTGCGGCATTCCCGCGCCAGGTCTTACGGTGCTTTCCCGCAAATAAAGCAGGTCGAGAGTCACCGTACGCCGCTCCGTGTGAAATTGTCCGTTGACAAAACAGTTGCGGCGTAGTCAGGTTTTATCGCGCCACCCGATAGGCGGCGAAACTCACGAAACTTAGATTGACTTAGGAGATTGACATGGAACCAGCAAAAGTCGAAGAGACCCAACACGCGTCGAAAGAATCATCGACGGTAATTGAGATGGGACGCGTGTCGGAGGAGACAAAGGGAAGCGTCATTCTAGCGTTTGAAAATCTGATGCATCCATCGACTCTGGGCTAGCGGAACGAAAAAAAGGGGGGCGCGGTCATCGATCGCGCTCCACCTTCCGGGGCGCGCATTTACATGGACAGCACATTGAATTCGCCGACATACTTTCTGCGCGAACATGCCTTCGTATGCCTCGCCGATCGGCATTACGTGATACTTGACTTGCTCGCCGATATGTACCTTCGCGTGGACAAACCAGATTATGAGGCACTGGCTTGTCGTACTTCGCTGCCGTGGCTATTGAGCGATAGTTCACACGAACGAGGAAGTCGCGAGCTGACGGCTGAGTCTCGAAGACTCTTGGGCGAACTCGTCGAGAGAGGATTACTCACCGAGAATCACGGCAAGGCTCAAACGCGCGCCGGGGAATCAGTTGCTAAGCCCGCCGAAACGCTGAGCGAGGTATGCACACCGAGTCTCGGTCTCGCCTTGCGCTATATTTTCCCGTTTGTGGCCTCGCTTCGGGTCACGACCGCTTGGCTGAAGCTTCCGATTTCACAAACAGTTGATCGTGTTACGGACCGAAGGCGCCGGCGAGCGCACCGCTCGGTGCCGTTCGACATCGATTGGGCGCGAGTTCTGGTGTCGATATTCGGTAAACTCAGGCCATTTTGGAATCGCAAATATCTTTGCTTGTTCGATTCACTGGCGCTGCTCAATTTTCTCGCGAGGTACGATTTCTTTCCGACCTGGGTCTTTGGTGTTCAGTCGGAGCCCTTCGCCGCTCACTGTTGGGTTCAACAGAATGAGGTTCTGCTGAACGACACTGTTGACCGCGTCAGTCTCTACACACCTATCATGGCGATCTGAGCCCGCGGGGTACGCTCATGTGCAGGTATGTCGCATTCGTGTGGGATCCTTCACAGAGCGCTCCGGTCGGCGCGACGTTGGTTGCGGCCTTCCGCCGATCGATGCCAGATTGGATTTGTGCACTCGAGACGAGAGGGCTAACCGTTTTCCATTGCCCGTATCCTCGCCCAGACTTTAAGACGTACGTATTGCCAGACGAGCACGGGATTATCTTGGGAAGGCTTTTCCATTCGAATCTGAGCGATCGTTCCGCGATCGAAAAGCCAGTCGTCATTGATGGCGCTAGCGGCCGGCGCTACGCGCGGGACGGTGGTCAACAGTTCATCGACGATTATTGGGGCGGATACGTCGCGTTCTTCAACGACCCATATAATGGTCGCCGATACATCATCCGAGACTGTTCAGGAAAGCTTCCGTGCTTTCGCATACGAGCAAGCACGGTAAATGTCGTCTTCGCGGATGTTAACGACCTCAGATGCCTTCCGTTACCGCCGCTGACTGTCAATTGGGACTACATCTCTGAGTTTCTGTTCTACGAGCAACTTCAAGTCCGCAGTTCGGGACTCAATGAAGTGATCGAAGTTCTGAGCGGCGACATTGTTGAATTCCGCGGACTCGAAGTTGATCAGCGGGTTCTGTGGAATCCTGGCCGCGTCGCGAGACGAGGGTATTCAGACGGCGACTCGCCGGCACTTGAAGATCTCCGATTCACCGTTCAACAGTGCGTGGCGCGATGGGCATCCATATACACCAGTATTATTCATAGCTTGTCGGGCGGGGTGGATTCATCAATCGTCCTTGCCTGCCTTTCCCGCGCACCAAGAAGGCCGGCGATCACCTGCTTGAACAGGTTCACGGATGTGGCAAGTGAAGACGAGCGCTCGTTCGCAAGGCTCGCGGCTCAGCATGCCGACGTAACGCTGGTAGAGCGGGATTGGCAATGCGGCGAAGGCCGGTTTGACAGATACCTCGAGATGCTTCCGCCCACCGTCAAACCATCGATGTCGGTAATCGGTGCGAGTCTGGATATGCGCGTAAGGAATGCGTTGGCGTCCGAGGTCGGCGCAGAGGCTATGTGGACCGGGCAAGGCGGAGATCACCTGTTTTTTCAGGAGCTATCTTCTTGCGGCGCGTCGGATTTCATGCGCTCGCGGGGTTTGCGACCTGGCTTTCTGTCGGCGATGGGTGACGCGGCGCGCCTCAGTGGTAAAAGCTACTGGTCGGTAGCCCGCACGGTCTTTAGGGATTGGCGCACGAAGGCGCCCTGGGCCCCCTCGCATTTGACAAGTAGAGGGCCAGGTTTCACGCTTGAGTGCAAGCCGCCCGATGACGAACTGGCATATGTTGCACACCCGTGGGCTTCTGACATCCGGGATCTGCCCAAGGGGAAGCAGGGTCAGATTTGGCTGCTCGCCGAGGTCACTAATCGGCACAGACCTGCGGCGATGCCGGAGCTGGCACCCGAACATCACCCGCTGCTGTCGCAGCCCCTCATGGAACTATGCCTACGTCTGCCCACATACACATTGCTTTTGGGTGGCCGTCCTCGCGGCTTGGCGCGGACTGCCTTTCAAGGATATGTGCCTTCACCAATCCTTGAGCGACGAAGCAAAGGCGGCACCACGTCTTACTGGATGCAGACTGTACGTCAAAGCAGCGGCTATCTCAGGGAACTCATCATGGACGGCACCCTGCACCGCGAGAGAATCATTGACGGAAAATTGCTGGATCCCTATTTCAATTTGTCTCAACCCATACCCATTGCGGTATTCCCAAGGTTAATCGCCTGCATCTCGGCCGAGATCTGGTTTCGGTCATGGGGCAATGGCCGTTTGAGGATGGCAGCGTAGCCTTCGGCGAGATCACTTGGCTGAGCTAACACCGAGATGCGCGTCGAGGAATTCCAGTGTTCGCTCCCAGAAATCGACGATGTTCGCCGGCGTTTCGAGGACATGTCCTTCATGGACATACTCGAGCGATGTCACTTCCTTTCCTAGGCGGCGTAAGCCTACAAAAATCTCGCCGTTTTGCACAGACATCTCGTCATCTGTTCCACGTTCCATGAGCAACGGCGCCGTAACCCTATCAAGGAAAAAAAACGGCGAGTTATCGAGATATCGATCGCGGCACTCCCACGGGTGACACCCCATATTAATTTGTGTTTCTTCGAAATTACCTATGTTCATGCTGACGCCATCCTTGAACGTCGCGTAGCCCTCGAAGAGGTTAGGCCATGCTGGAGACGTTGCTATCGCCGCCGCAAAGCGATTTGTCTGCGTGATGAGCCCAATCGTATTGTAGCCGCCGAAGCTTTGCCCCATTACGGCGACCTTGCCTGAATCCGCAATACCCAGCTCCACGACTCTGTCGATGCCCGGAATCACCGCCTCATAGACATCCTTTATGGGGCTGTGCCGCTCCCTATGGATCGGAATATCCGGGTAGAGCACGGCGAACCCGCGCGAGGCAAGGACTTGCATGTTGAACTCTCCCCCGCCGCCGCCAAGATAGAGGCCAAAGACGTTTGTGTCAGTTGCGCCGTATGCGCCGCCATATACTGCGACAAGCAAGGGGTACCGCTTCCCCTCTTCATAGTTTGCCGGCAATAGCAGTCCGCCGCTCAAATGCTCTCCAGTCAATGACATCCAATCGACAACCTTTAACTTGCCGAGCTTCGCTGCGGCGATCGCAGGGTTCGCGTTAGAAACCTGACGGACAAATGTAAAGGCGCCGTCTGTCACCCAAACACTCTTCGGATTGCTGGCATCGCTCGCCACGTAGGGGAGCAGCGCTTCCGGCTGCGCGTTTGCCGGCCCCAAACCCAATGTGATGTTTTTCCGGTCGTCCAACATGGCACTGCACCGATTGGTCCGTAGATCGAAGCGGCATAGAGTTATCGAGTGCGTTGTGGTGTTCCGAAGTTGCAGCAGCATTGAACGTCCGCCGTCAGGTGACCAATAGCGCCGTCCGTCCGCCGCCGCCAACGTGGCCAGCAGCCAATTTCCGGGAATCGGAATCGCCATGCTTCCTGTGCCATCGGCCGCGACTCTCAACAATCTTCCTTCGATATCGTCGATGCTGTAGAAATACTCGCCGTCGGCGTCCCAAAGCGGGGCAAGCCGCCCAAGCCGATCTAAGCTGCTGTAGCTGCTGAATGAGAAATCAAAGGGACCAGAGACCTTTCGAATCGCTCCCTCTTCGACGAAGAGTACCCAAAGCGTGCTGCTCCGCTGGCTTCCGTCCACATTTGCTACGATGTACGCGATTCGACTGCTATCGGGCGACCACGACGCGCCCCCACCCGTAAAATTTGTCACGATGTGCTCGACGAGCGCCCTTTGTTTGCCGGACGCAAGCCAAATCACATCGAGATCGGACACATTCCTTGTTGAGTTGGAGATTTCGGTCATCGATTCCATGTATCCGACCTTTGTGCCGTCGGGGGAGAATGCGTACCATGGCCATGGATGCACGTGCTTCGCAATGCGGTGCAATTTCCCGGTTGCAACATCCACCAAAGCAAGATCGGAAAGGAACAGCCTGTCGATCATTGCGGACGTCGAAGAATCCTTCGTGCTTTCCGATGAAGCGGCCGGTATGGACTGCCTTGACGGCGCAAATTTGTACACTGACACGTTCGCGTGCTCGGCATTTTCGGGCTCAGTGCGTGCGCTGGGGTAATAAGGGTTAAGTTTCAGGACTTCCAAGAGGGTCATGTCCGAAGGAATGATCTTACAAAGAACCGTCCTTGAGTCCGGACTCCAGGCCGGCAGTTCCTTGATGTACGAATGTACGATTGCTTTGGAGAGTTGCCGTTGCCGTTGTGTGGCGGTGTCCCATAACCACAATGTTGCCGTACCGCTGCGATCCGAAAAAAAGGCAAGGTAGCGGCTGTCGGGCGACCAGGCGGGCGACCATGTCGAGCCCTGCCTTCCATTTATTTCGTATGTGCGGCCGGAAGCAAGATTGACTACGCGCAAGCGCAGACCGCCGGCTTGAAGAGGCTTGCCTGTTGGCGTGAATAACTCCTGATCGTATCCCGAACGCTCCGTCCGGCCCGGATCAGCGATTGTATAGACGACCCAACGACCGTCCGGAGATGAAAACGGTGCTTGGACTTCGAGGACGTTAGCCGCCGCTTGCAGTGAAAGCGGCAATAGGACAGGGGGAGTAGTTGAGAAATCATTGGCTTGTGACGGTGCGACGTTCTTGATCCCAACAACCATCAGAGCCGCCAGCAAGAGACGCGCGCAGGATCGCCGCACGGCCTCTGTAACTCGACCACCGGTTACCATTTGGTCGACACCTGCAGAAAGAAGAACCTGCCGAGCGCATTGGCGTTCGTGCCGTCGAAATTGACCCCATAACCCAACGCGTTCATCAGATACGGAGGCGCGCGATTGGCGACATTCGTGACGCCGGCCAGGACGGTTGCATGCTGCATGAACCAGCAGTCGTTACTGCACGTGTAGCCGACATTCATGTCTACCGTGGTCCATGATGCGACCGGAACCGGTGTCGGTCCGCGGTTGTCCTCGTAGGAATTCGTGTAGTTTAGGAATGCCGCCGCGCTGACCGGGCCCCATCGGAACTCGGCACGCGGACGTAACCGGAGGTTCACAGGATTAAAGGGCGTATTCAGCAGTTCCGTGTCGGGAGTGGCGGCGGTAACTTTGTTGTCGAACTTGAGAATATAGGTGCCGTCAATGCCGGCTTCGAACTCTCCTGCAAAAAGCGCCGTCTTGTAGCTGGTATTGAGATCTACTCCGCTGGTACGTACCGAAGACAGGTTGTGAAGTCTGTAGTCGATGAATGCGCCCAGGCTTCCAAGATCAATATTGAACGGATTAATGAAAGCAGGCGAAGTGGCCAAATGCCCTACCAAAGCCGTCGACGGATTGCGTTGCACGATTGAAGGCCCAAGTGTCGGCGCGTTTTGGAGTGCCACCGTCAAAGGGAACAGTCCGCTTGGATCAGTGATGCGGTCCTTCGAATAGATATCGTAGTAAGTTGCGCTGACAGAAAGGCCTGGAATAGCCGATGGCTTCACGTCGAAACCAGCCGTCCATGTGCGCGCCTTCTCGGAGGTGAGCCCCGGATTTCCGCCGAGAAGGATGATGGCGTTGCTGCAGGTGTTGGTCGTATTGAAAGGAGAGCAAGATTTCTGTCCGCCTTGAGGATCGAATTCCGGCAATACGACTATTTGAGACGGATTTGGATTCAAGTCGTTGAGCAACGGCGCCTTGAACGACGTCCCGACCGTACCTCGCAATTTAACGTCGACGAGGGGCTTCCATATGAGGCCCAGCTGCGGGTTATTCGTGGCTCCAAAGTCGCTGTAATGTTCATAACGGTCAGCAAGATTCAGTTCCAACGCGGCATTCGAGCGTACCGATCCGGCCACGAGAGGAATTCTGAGCTCGGCAAACCCCGCGCCGATGGTTCGGTGCGGATCGAATGAAGAGCCGCTTGCCAAGGGGAACACGTATTGCCCCGATTCAAGTGTTTCGTGACGCAGTTGAGCCCCAATGGCGTACGACAAGTCGCCCGCCCTAAAAGAACCGAGCGAACCGTCAACTTTTGCGTCAAAGGACAGCACGCTGGTGTCAATGTCGAAGGCGAAATCAGGGGAAGCGCCGTTGAGGTAGCTTTTCTGGAAAGTCTCGAGGTGCTCCTTGCTGCTGGCATACGAGGCGCTGATCTCGACTTCGGTATTATCGGCAAGGCGCGCCCGACTGCCCAGTACTCCGCTGTACGCGTCGATGGAGGCCGGATTTTGTTCGGCAAATCCAAGGCTGGAGATGAGCTGATCCGTCGCCCTGTGTGAAAACGTGCCGTCCGCAAACAGAGAAAACCCGTTTGCGAGATCTTGTTGGAATGTCCCGAATACCGCATGGCGAATCTGCTCGGAAAGGAGATTCGTCGGCTCAATGGCCGTCCGGCTGAACTCACGATCAGCTGCACTGAGGGGAGTTCGGTCCAAATACTCGTAACTCAAGACCGCGGATCCACTCGACCAGGTCTTCCCGAAGGTCTGTCCAATCTGGGTTTCATGGCTTCCGCCATCGGATACCGATCCATAGCGCGCGCGTGTTTCAGCGCCGTCAAAGTCCTTCCTTAGAATTACATTTACTACCCCGCCGACGGCGTCAGAACCGTAAATTGCGGAGGCCCCATCGGTAACGATCTCGATTCTGTCGATGGCGCTCAGGGGAATGAGTGATATGTCTGCGATGTCACCGTTGATTCCGCCTGTCGCAACACGGTGTCCGTCTATGAGGAGCAAGGTCGAGTCACTTCCAAGCCCGCGCAAGTTTATTGCGGAAGCACCGGCAGCATTTCCCGAAGTTATACTTCCCGCCACCGTGGATATCGTGTTCTCGGAGATGCTGCTAAAGTTCTGTGGAAGCTTCTCAAGGAATGACTGTAGAGATCCAAGTCCAGTTCGATCAATGTCTTCCCGCGTGAAAGTTTGAATAGGCGAGGCGCTATTTGTGACTCCGCGAATGTTTGTTCCGGTGACAATGATCTCCTCGAGTTCCTTCTTGCGCTCATTCGACGGCGGCGCATTGTCAGTTGGATCGCCTGCCGCCTCAGTTCGGGGCGTATTGAGCTGATCGTAGGGTTCCGCTTCGAGTGCCCTGATCGATGACAGTTTCATATCCACGGAGGCCGTCCGGGGCGATTCGGCACTTGCGATCAAAATCGTGTGGTCATCCAGGTGCCGTGGTCGCAATCCGGTCCCGACCAGCACGCGCGTGAGCGCACCGTCCACGGTGAGGTCTGCCTTGAGCGCGGGTGCGAGCAGCCCCGCGACTTGGCTTGCGCTGAATCCGACATCCGTATTGGTGGCGGTCCCTATCGCTCTGAGTGACCGCGACAAGGGCTGTGCCGGCAGATCGAAGTGAACCAACGTCTGCGCATAGGCTCCGGCGCAGCAGAATGCGGTTGCTAGAAAGAATAACGCCGAAGAAAAGCGAATGCGGCCATTGACTCTACGCATCGAGACCCCCCGTTATCAGCGCAGCTCCGCCGCGCACGTTCAGATCCATCCCAACGAGAAGAGGTCGATTCAGAAAAATTAAACGGAACCCTCGAATGTCTTTTTTTGGTGCCGGCTTTGCTCAGCGGGCACTTCTGCGAGTCGCAAGGGCTCAACTATTGGTGATCGTCGAGACGCTACGCCAAAGGCGCTGGATGCTGCGCACGTTGGATGCGCTCATAGGTTTCTTCGCGATGAACGGCGACATTTTTAGGTGCGCTGATGCCGATACGCACCTGGTTGCCCTTCACGCCAATGATGGTCACGGTGACATCGTCCCCGACCATGACAGCCTCGCCAACCCTTCTTGTCAGTATCAGCATGGCACGTCCTTCGCCATCGTTGGGATGCCGCAGGGGTCTCCCCGGACCTTTACCGCAATGCACGCCTCGCCGGCGTCGCCGGGCCGATATTAAGGAAGTCTGAGTATCGCGTCAACGCCAAAGCTAAGAGTCTCTGAGCCCCACACAACACGGGGTAGGGATGGGCGGGATCTCAATCGTTGCGAGACGCTTAAAGGAGGCGCGGCTGCGCGCCGGCATATCCCAAAAGCGGCTCGGTATTCTGGCTGGAATCGACGAATTTTCGGCCAGCGCCCGTATCAACCAATACGAGCGTGGGAAACATATGCCGGATCTGCAGACGCTGACGCGCCTGGCCGCGGTCATGCAGTCGCCCGTCCCCTATTTTTATTGTACCGACGCCGAGCTTGCCGAGCTCATTCTCAAGATCGCACCCTTGGGAAGGGCGCATAAGAGGCGATTGCTCGGCTTGATGGGCGAGTCATAGAGAATCTAAGGCTCTTGAGCCGACGGCGGGGGAGGCGGCGTCCCAGGGCGGGACAAAACGGTATCGCTCCCGTTTCGGTCGGCCCGCAGGCCGAAGGCCGCCGTCACGACCTTGACGAATTCGTCAGAGTCGCCCGCATGAAAGACGCCGCCGATGCGCAACTGAGCGACTTCGGCTTCAGGAACCGTGATATGAGTGGTGGTGTACCGATTCATTTCGGTGATGGCATCCTCAAGCGGTGTTTCCGCGAATTCCACCTGTCCACGCTCCCACGCTGTGACGCGGCTCAGTTCCGGCCGATCCACGGCGGCTTTATGATGTCGTGCGATGACGAGCCGCTGGCCCGGCGCCAGGATCTGCGGGGCTTGCGACGGCGCGTCCTCGTTCTGAGCGCTGGGCGTGACACTGACCTGTCCGTCGATCAGCGTAACCGAGAGATCCTGGGCATCACGACGCACGATGAAAGAGGTGCCCAGTGCGCGGACTTCTTGATCTCCTACGCTGACGATGAAGGGCCACGTCGGGTGCTTGGATACGTTGAACCAGGCCTCCCCGCGTATGAGGCGCACCCGGCGCAAGTGCTGATCGTAGTTCACTTCGATGCGGGTGTCGGTGTTCAACACCACACGCGTTCCATCGCGCAACAGCCTGGTCTGCCGCTGCCCGACTCCGGTTACCAGCGCGCCGTCGCGCCAGTAGTAGACGGCGCCGACGGCCACGAGAATCAGAGTTGCGGCCAATGCGGGCGCCCAACGGTTGAATCGTGAGCTTCGCCCTTTGCGGACGGCGGAAATGTCGTCGCGCGCTCGCATCCGGATATTGCCCGAGTGTTCCCAAACCTGCGTCATGCGAGCGAACGCGCGCCGATGTTCCTCGTTTTCCTCGAGCCAACCGCGGAATTGGGCTTCCAAGTCGGGACCACGTTGCTCGTCGCGCAGGCGGGCGATCCAGTCGGCGGCTTCAGCTCGCACTTCGTTGGAGGGGACCGGATCATCCGGTACCTGGGTCCTGCTCATTCGCGCAATAGCTCGTTGTCGATGAGAACCAGGGCTTTCGCGATATGATTCGTGACCGCCCGGGTGGAAATGCTAAACCGTTTGGCGATTTCGACATAGCTCATTCCGTCGAAGCGGTGCAGCAAGAAGGCCTCGCGCGTTCGCGGATTGGCGGCCGCCAGGCTTTTCTCGATGCGTGCGACCAATTGGGACGCTTCGGCGTCCTGCTCAGGCAAGCTCCCCGTATCCACGCAATCAACTTCTTCCAAGGGCCGATCAGAGAAGATGCGCCGGGTAATCGTGGCGCGACGCACGCGATCGATGTGCACTTTCTCCACCACGTCCACGAGAAATGCGACCGGATCGCGAACCGTCACTTTCCGCTCCTGTTGATAGAGGCAGAGCCGAAGAAAACCCTCCTGAATCAAGTCATCGATGTCGCGCCGGCTGGATCGTCCGCGCTGCAGGAGGCGGCGCCGCAGAGCGGCGAGTTGATCAGTGAGCGCGTTGCGAAGCGTGGATCGGACAGTCACTGAAGAACGTCCTTGTAGCCGGCATCGCCGGGATCGGCGGATACTAAGGAAGTCTTAGTATCGCGTCAACGCAAAAGCTAAGAATCTCTGAGTCCCTCGGGCAAACATGGGACAGGGATGGCACGGATCTCGATCGTCGCGACGCGTTTGCTGGAGAGGCGGGAACTCGCCGGTCTATCGCAGACGCAGCTCGGCGTCAAAGCGCGAATGAACGAAGGTAACTGCGGTATACAAATCTGTCAGTACGAGACCGGAACGCACTTGCCGAGTATATGGCTCATGACACGTCTGGCCGCTGCTCTGGAAGTGCCCCTCCCGTATTTTTATTGCCAGGACCCGCAACTCGCGCACCTCATACTGAAGTTCGGAACCCTGGGAAGCGAGCAAAGAAGTCGATTACTCAGCCTGATGGCCGAATTAGTGGACACGATGCCGACATCGGCCCAGCAGGGGCTCGATCGGCCGGCGTGATTTCCAGCGGGACGTTTGGCAGTCACGCTGATCGGTAGTCCGATGCGGCCGTGGCCCAGCGATTCGGCGAGTGAGCGGCGCAATCGGCCAGGTTCATTGGCAAATCGGCATCCAGTCGCTCCTCCCAACCCTCAAAATGCCCTCAGGAGCGCTCGAACCGAGTGGCGAGAGGCCAAGGGCCGCGGGTCCGGACTCACCGGATCGTTGCGCCGCAGCCAAAAGCGGCCCGCGATATGGAACAATTGAACCCATGTCCATCGAACCACCCACCGATTACATCGATAAGGACGGATTTCGCGCCAACGTGGGTATCGTTCTCACGCGCGGTCCCGGGGAGCTTTTCTTGGGCGGACGCGTCGGTGGGCGCGGTTGGCAGTTCCCGCAAGGCGGCGTCAATCGCGGTGAGCAGGTCGAGGACGCGCTGTATCGCGAGCTCAAAGAGGAAATCGGCTTAGGATCAGAGGATGTCCAGATGCTGGGGTCCACCCAGGGTTGGTTGCGTTACCGCCTGCCGCGCCAATACGTGCGCGATCGCTGCATCGGACAGAAGCAGCGTTGGTATCTGCTGAAGCTCCTGAGCGACGAGTCAAAACTGCGCTTCGACCTCACCCATCAGCCGGAATTCGATCGCTGGCGCTGGACTGATTACTGGACACCGGTGCGCGAAGTGGTGTATTTCAAACGGCGGGTATACGTGCGAGCACTGCAGACTCTCGGCAAGTACATGTTCCCCGACGGGCTGCCGCCATATCCGGAATGGTGGCCGGAAATAGCGGCCTCTAACACCTAACGGACGGGGTCGCATCGACCCCGGGAATAGTTGCGCGAAGCGCTTAACCAGGCCCCGGGAATAGTTGCGCGAGGCGCTTAATAGTTGCGCGAAGCGCTTAAAAAGGTTTGAGCACCGCGAGAATCACGATGCCGACAAGCAGCAGCGAGGGCATCTCGTTGAAGGCGCGGAACCACTTGGCGCTGCGCCGGTTGCGCCGTGCGGCAAAATCGCGCAAGAGCTTGTAGCAATAAACGTGGTAGGCGATGACCAGCGCCACCAGCAGCAATTTGATCTTCAGCCATGTCATTTGCAGGTACTGCGGAGATTCGATCAGCATCGCAAGCCCGAAAAAAATGCTGGCTGCGGCGCCGATGGTCATGATGGCGAACAGGCGTCGTTCCATGATTTCGAAACGCTGCGTGCTGATCGCATCGTGAGCATCCGCGTGATAGACGTAGAGCCGCGGCAGATAGAACAGGCCGGCGAACCAGGTAACAACCGCGATGACGTGCAGGGCCTTCAACCAAAGCATGGGCGTTCCATTGGGCGTGAGAATAGATGATAACGTGAGCACCTGTCTTAAGGGGCTCGGCTTCGTATAATGGCATTTGCCTATTCACGCGCGGTAAACCAACGATATGGCTGATGCGTTCGGCAAATTGGTCGTACGGTCGTATGCGCCGAAGCGCCGCGCGGTGCTTTGGACGCTTGCGGCGCTGGCCACCATCGGCATCCTGTATGCGGCGTTCGAGCTGGGTCGCTACGAGGCGGGATTTCGCGTGGTCGATTCGGTGCGCGGCGCATTGTCGGCAAGCCGGCGGATTCGCTCGCTCGCGGCGGAAAATGAAAATCAACGCCGTCAACTCGAGGCGGCGGAAACAGCCAGGCGCGTCGACCGTGAGGGTTACGCCCAAGTCGAGCGAAGTCTCGGCGACATGCAGAGCCAGATTGCGCGGCTCAATCAGGATCTGTCCTTTTACCGCGGTTTGGTGCAGCCGGAATCGCTCATCCACGTAAAGGTGCAGCAGATGCAGATCGTTCCGGACGGACCTCCCGGTCAATATCACCTCAAGTTCGTGTTGATGCAGACCGGAAAGCCGGAAAAGGAGGTGGTGGGCAATGCGGCCATCACCCTTGATGGTCTGCTGCAGGGCAAGCCGCTGAGTTTGACCTATGCGCAAGTCTCGCCTAACCACCGGATCAGCCTGGCATACTCTTTGAAGTACTTTCAGGAATACAACGAGCCCATCGATTTGCCGGCGGGTTTCGAGCCGACGCGCGTGGGTATCGAGATTCATAGCGGCAGAGACGCCAATCACAGTTTCCGGCAAGCCTTTGTGTGGAAAGCACAGGGAATGTCGGTGGAAACCGAGGCGAACGGCGATATCCCGGGCAAAGGTGAGGCAGATGTTCAAACCGAAACCGAGTAAAAAAGCAGAGATCGACACGCTTGTCGGCGCCAAGACCCGCATCAATGGCGATGTCGAATTTGTCGGCGGGTTTCATCTGGACGGCTACATCAATGGCAACGTCAAAAGCGAATTGGGCAGCGGGTCCACATTGTCGGTGAGCGAACAGGGCTGCATCGAGGGCTCCGTGATCGTCACCAACATGGTGCTGAACGGCATCGTGAAGGGCGATATCGAGGCGAGCGACCGCGTCGAACTCGGTCCAAAAGCTCGGGTTTTGGGCAGTGTTCATTACACGACCATTGAAACTGCCGTGGGCGCCCAAATAAATGGGAAATTGATTCACCGGGTAAAGCCGGGGCCCGGGTCGGGCGATTCGCCGGCCGCGGCGGCGAACGCAGGTCCCAAAGACGGTTCATAACTTTGATTGGCCACGGTGCGCCGAGTAGAATGACGGTATGAGCATGACTTCCGAATCGATGAACATCTCCGATACGCCCGTTGCAGCGCCCGATGTGCTGGTTTTCACCGATGCCGCTGCAGGCAAGGTGGGCGAGCTCATCCGTGAGGAAGCGAACCCAAACCTGAAATTGCGCGTATTCGTCTCCGGCGGCGGCTGTTCCGGTTTTCAGTACGGCTTCACATTCGACGAGAAAATCGAAGACGGTGATTTTTGCGTCGAAAACCACGGGGTCCAATTGTTGGTCGATCCCATGAGCGCCCAATATCTGATGGGCGCGGAAATCGACTACAAAGAGGATCTGCAGGGCGCGCAGTTCGTCATTCGTAACCCCAACGCGAAAACAACCTGCGGCTGCGGGTCTTCATTCTCGGCCTAGGACAGGCTCCTAAATGTTGATCGTGTAGATGAGCGGCGGTAGGGTCGTGCCCGACGTGCTCGCCGCCGTCGATTTGGGCTCCAACAGTTTTCACATGGTCGTCGCGCGCTACTCGCATGGCCAACTCGTTATTCTCGATCGATTGCGCGAAATGGTGCGCCTGGCCGCAGGCTTGGGCGCCAGCGGCCGGCTGGATGACGCTGCAACCGATCGGGCGTTGCGCTGCCTCGAGCGGTTCGGACAGCGACTGCGCGCCATGCGAGCAGACAGCGTACGCGTGGTGGGTACGAATGCCCTGCGCCACGCCAAGCGCAAACGCTGGTTCTTGGAGCGCGCACGCGCGGCGCTCGGCCACCCCATCGAAATCATCTCCGGCCTGGAAGAGGCGCGCCTGATTTATTCAGGCGTGGCGCACACCAGTCCGATGAGTCCGGACAAGCGGTTGGTGATCGACATCGGCGGGGGATCCACGGAAGTTGTCATTGGAGAGGGCTTCAATCCGTTGCTGCTCGAAAGCCTGTCGGTGGGCTGCGTCGGCTTGAGCGCCGCCTATTTCGACGACGGCAGAATCTCCGCAAAGCGCCTCGAGCGTGCGCGCACGGCAGTCCGGCTGGAACTCGAGCCCGTACAAGAGGCGTACCGCAAGATGGGTTGGCTGCAAGCCTTCGGCAGTTCCGGCACCGTACGCGTCATCGGCGATTCCTTGCGCGCCATCAACCCCGAATCGCCGCACATCACGCTCGAGAATCTGAATGGCTTGGCAGAGCGCGTGATTGCCGCCGGACATGTCGATGAATTGGATTTGCCCGAAGTGGACGCAGAGCGTGCACCGGTGTTTCCGGCCGGCCTCGCAATTCTGCTGGAGTTGGTCGAGAGTTTCGGCATCGACCGCGTGCGCGTGGCCGAAGGCGCCATGCGCGAAGGGTTGTTGTACGACCTCATGGGCCGCTTCACCGACGAAGACGCGCGCGTGCGCAGCGTGCGCGCCATGGGAAAGCGCTATCACGTCGATGAGAGCCAGGCGGAGCGGGTCGAGACCACGGCGCTGGGCTTGCTCGAACAAGTCGAGTCCGAATGGGGGCTGGAAGATCCGCTGGCAGAGTCGGTGCTGCGCTGGGCGGCGCGGCTGCACGAAACCGGTCTCGATATCGCGCACTCCAAATATCACCGCCACAGCGCGTATCTGCTCGAGCATGCCGATATGCCGGGATTTCCGCGTGAAGAGCAGTTGTTGCTTGCCGCGCTGGTCGGTGGCCACCGCCGTCAATTGTCCTTCGAGTCCCTCGAGGATTTGCTGCCGCCGTGGGATCGTCTTGCGGAGTTTTTGATCGTGCTGCTGCGCCTCGCGGTATTGCTGCATCGAGGACGCAGTCCGCAACCGCTGCCGGAAGTCCGTTTGGCGGTAAAGAGCCGCAACATCACGCTGGAGTTGCCGCAGCGCTGGATGAAGGAACATCCGCTGACGCTCGAGGATCTCGAGCAAGAGCGCGCGTACCTCAAAGAGGCCGGCTTTCGCCTGACCATCGCCTAGGCTAGCCTTCGGTCAGCGCGACACGTTCGTCGTATAGTTTCATCAATCGCAGTTGCGCGGACATCTGTCCGTCGCCGGCGGCGCGCGCATAGCCACCGTCAGTATCGAGCACCCAGGCTTGCATGTCATCTTCCAAGTACAGCTTCAGGTCCTCCGCCACGCGTGCCTTGAGATCCGGAGCGTCGATCGGAAATGCAATTTCGATGCGGCGGAATAGATTGCGGTCCATCCAGTCGGCACTGCCGCAGTACACCTCGCGCTCTCCCGCATTCTCGAAATAATAGACACGCGAATGCTCGAGGAAGCGCCCGACGATCGAGCGCACCTTGATGCGCTCGGAAACTCCGCGGACCCCCGGCCGCAAACAACAAACACCGCGGACGATCAAGTCGATGTCCACGCCCGCGCGCGAGGCACGATACAGCGCTTGTATCACGGTCGGCTCAGTGAGCGCGTTCAGCTTGGCGATGATGCGGGCCGGCTTCCCCTCACGTGCGTGCCTGGCCTCGCGTTCGATCTTTGTCAGCAGCGCATGATGCAGGCTGAAGGGTGCATGGAGTAACTTGCGCAGCTTCGGCACCTGCGTGAGACCGGTAAGCTGAAGAAATATTTCGTGAACATCTTCGCCGATGGACTCATCCGCGGTCAGCAGACCGTAATCGGTGTAGAGCCGGGCGGTCTTGGTGTGATAGTTGCCGGTGCCCAAGTGGCAGTACCGCCGCAGGCCCTTCTCCTCACGGCGAACCACCATGACCAGCTTGGCGTGCGTCTTGAAGCCGAACACGCCGTACATGACGTGCGCACCGGCTTCCTGCAGCTTGGTAGCAAGCTCAATATTGGCTTCTTCATCGAAGCGCGCGCGCAGCTCGATGATGACGGTCACGTCCTTTCCGGCTGCCGCGGCCTCGACCAGCGCGGCCACGATGGCGGAGTCGTTGCCGACGCGATACAAGGTTTGCTTGATGGCCAGTACTTGTGGATCGCCGGCCGCTTGCTTGACGAAATCAGTGACCGGCCCAAAACCCTGAAACGGATGATGCAGGAGCAAATCGCCGGTGCGCAGCGTCGAAAAAAGATCGCCGCCCATCTTCAGTCGGTCCGGAATGCTCGGCGTGAACGCCGAGTACTTGAGTTCAGCGCGATCCACCAGGTCATAAACCGCCATCAAGCGGTTCAAGTTCACGGGACCAGAGACCTTGTATAGATCATCCGTGGTCAGTCCAAACTGCTCCAATAGATAGGCGAGAATTTCCTCGGGACAATCGTGCGCCGTTTCCAGCCGCACTGCATCGCCGTAGCGTCGGGATGCCAGCTCTCCTTCGACGGCACGCAGCAGATCGTCGACTTCTTCCTGCTCGACGAAAAGATCGCTGTTTCGCGTAACGCGAAACTGGTAGCAGCCGCGCATTTGCATGCCGGCAAAGAGAGTCGATACGAACGCCTCGACAATCGTGCCCAAGAACACGAAATTACGGTTGCCCAGTTCGTCGGGCAGCTTGATCAGGCGCGGCAAGGAGCGCGGCGCCTGGACCACCGCGAGTCCGCTGTTGCGGCCGAAGCCATCCTCGCCCTCGACGACGACGGCGAAGTTCAAGCTCTTGTTGAGAATCTTCGGAAACGGGCGCGCAGGATCCAGTGCCAGGGGGCTCAAGACCGGTTCCACTTCGCGGGTGAAGTACCCGGCGATCCACTTGGCCTGCGCCGGGGTCCAGGTTTCCGGTTCGACGAACACGACGCCGCTCTTGGCGAGTTCGGGCATGAGCACATCGTTCAACAGCTCGTATTGTTCGTCGACCAAGCGCACGGCATGCAGTCGAATCGCCTTAAGCTGTTCGGGCACCGACAACCCGTCAGGGCCGCCTTGGATCGCGCCGGCCTCCAACAGCTCCTTCAGGCTGGCCACGCGAATCTCGAAAAACTCGTCGAGAATCGCGCATGAGATGCATAAGAATCTCACCCGCTCGAGCAGTGGAATTCCTGGGTCTTTTGCCTGCTCCAGTACGCGTTGGTTGAATTCCAGGAACGACAGTTCCCGATTGAAATACAGTTGCGGTACTTGCAGGTCGGTGTCGTTCATCTTTTCAAGTGTGGCGGTCGGGGTGTGACATTTTGATGAAGCTTCGCGGCTACGGGGAATACAGGCTCCTAAGCGTACCGATACACACCGCCGAGGATGCGCGCGCCCTTCGCGCCCGTCACGCTGCCGGCACTCGAGGTCAATCCCTCGAGGGTGCGCTTCGCAAACCAGGCGAAAGCGACTGCCTCCAGGTAGTCCGGGTCCAAGCCGAGCGTGTCAGTGCTCGCGACGCGGCTGGGTGCTATCAGGGCCGCGATGGCGTTCCGCAAGCCTACGTTGCGTGCGCCGCCTCCGCAAACATACACCGCCGCGCCCGGCGCATATTGGCGCACTGCATCGGCGACCGAACAAGCCGTGAATTGCTGCAAGGTGGCTTGCACATCGCTAGGGTTGCGCGGGAACAGCCCCAGCTTGTTTTGCAGCCACGGCAGATTGAACAGCTCCCGGCCGGTGCTTTTGGGCGGAGCCGAACGAAAATAGGGTTCGTCGAGCAGCTCTCGGAGCAGGGTATCGTCGACCTGACCGGTCGCTGCCCACGCACCGTCCGCGTCGAACTCCTTGCCCTCATGCAGCGAGATCCATGCATCGAGCAGGCGGTTGGCGGGCCCGGTATCGAAACCCGTGACGCTGCTGTCGCGCGTCAGAATCGTAATGTTGGCAATTCCGCCTAAATTTGCGATGACACGGTCTTCGCTGTCGCTGCGAAAGACCTGATCATGAAATACCGGCAACAGCGGCGCGCCTTGGCCGCCTGCCGCCACATCGCGTCTTCGAAAATCGGCGACCACGGTCACGCCGGTCATTTCCGACAGCGTGCTGGGATCGCCAATCTGCCAGGTAAACGGCGTCGCCAAGTCCGGGCGATGGCGCAAGGTTTGCCCGTGGCTGCCGATGGCGGTCACGCGCCCGGGGCTGACTCCTGCGCTGTGCATCAATTTGAGAGCGGCTTGGGCGAATGCGCGTCCCAACTCGACATCGATTTGGCCCACCTCATCCAGTGCCACGCTGTCGGCACGCTCGATGAGCGCCGATATTCGACGTTTGAGCACGGGTTCGAATGGCGTGGCGCCGGTCGCGATGACGCGCAGCGGTGCGGCATCAAAATCGACCAGCACGGCATCGATGGCGTCCATGCTGGTTCCCGAAATCAATCCAAGGTAAATCCCCATACGCGATCTAGCTCATTGATGGATGCGGACTAGTTGACGGCGGCTTTCGAGCGCAGTTCGACAGCGCCAGGGATGGGGCCCGCATCGAGGTGCGCGGCGCCCGCGGAAGCCGTTCCCACCGGACCTGCGACGGCGCCAGGCGCGGACGCGCCCGGTAGTTGCAGGCCGGCAATCAGGGGCGACGCCATTTCGCGAAACCTTTGCAATGCCTCGGCATGAAGCGGTTCCGCTCCCGGCAATTTCACCGTCTGCGGATTTCTGTGTATGCCGTCGGTGAGGTACTCATAGTGCAAGTGGGGACCGGTGGCGAGACCCGTCATGCCGACATAACCGATGACATCGCCTTGTTGCACGCGCGTGCCGACGCGAACATTTCGCGCGAAGCGCGACAGGTGGCCGTACAGGGTCGAGACATTGCTGCCATGCGTGAGGAGGACGGCATTGCCGTATCCGCCGCGCCGGCCGGCGAAACTGACCCGCCCATCGCCGGCGGCGTGCACCGGCGTGCCGGTGGGCGCGGCATAGTCGGTGCCCATGTGGCCGCGAATGGTGTTCAAGATCGGATGCTGGCGGTGCGGGTTGAAGGCCGAACTGACGCGCGTGAAATCCACCGGCGCACGCAAGAAGGCCTTGCGCATGGCCAAACCGGCCGGCGTGTAGTAGCCGGCGTTACCGCTGTCGGATACGAACCGCACCGCGCGATACACCTTGCCGTTATTGACGAACTCGGCTGCCAATACTTCCCCGTCGCGAAGGTATTTTCCGTCTTGATAGATTTGCTCATACACCGCCGTGAATCGATCGCCCTCGCGGATGTCGAGCACGAAATCGATGTCCCAGGCGAACACATTGGCGAGTTTCAGCGCGACCACATCCGAGATGTCGGCGGCTCCGGCGGCCTGAAACAGCGAGGAGTCAATGGTAGCGCTGGCGGTGCGCACGCGAGCTTCGACAGGGTTGTCGATCATCTTCGCCTCGAACCCGGAAGGCTGGCGCACGACATTGAGGATTTGGGTCTCGCTGACCTTGCGGGTCAGTTCTTTGATGTCTCCAGCCGAGTGCGTGAGTTTGATGGCGTCGCCCGGCTTCAAGAAATCCAAACTCTGGCGAATGCCCGGCAGGGCGCGGATCGCCGCCAAGTCGGACTTGTTGAGCGACATGCGCCGGAAGATGCCGTCCAGCGTGTCGTTCCGCCCGACCACAACCTCAATGATCGAGGCGACGCTGGCTTGCTGAACGACGATGGGACTCGGGGGTGCGGCTGCACTGGATAAAACTGTGGCCGTGTCCGCAGCGGGGCTGACCGGCAAGGCGGGGGTCGCTCCGTCCAGCGGTGCGGGCGTGGGTCGCCACCCCCAGAGCGCGGCTCCGGCGAGCGCGCCGCCCAACACCACGCTTATCGCCAATACCCTGATTCGCAGAGGTTTTTTCCAGAGTCCGATTTTGTTGCGTGGCACCAGCACATCCCTAGCGAGAGACCACGTAGGCTATCCGTCGACCCCTATGGGGTCAATTGCACAGCCCCCAGATACTCAGTTTCGCCTAATCACGCCGTGACGTTTCTTGCCCACCGTGAGCCGTGCGGTGCCGCTGCCATCGAGGTCGGCCTGCGTGACAGTGGCGTTGGCGGCGCGCACCGGTTGATCATTGAGCCGCACGCCCCCCTGTTCGATGAGCCGGCGAGCCTCGCCCTTGGAGTTCGCCATCCCGAGCGCCACCGCCACATCGATCACCAGCTTAGGCTCGCCGCCTTCCAAAATGAAAGTGGGCAAGCCGTCGGCCGCGTTGCCGGCAAAGGCGCGTGCCGCTGTCGCCGCCGCTTCGCCGGCATGCGCGTCGCCATGGCAGAGGCGCGTAGCCTCGGCGGCGAGGACTTCCTTGGCGATATTGATCTCGGCATTTTTCAGCTGCTCGAGCCGGGCGATTTCCTCGAGCGGCAGATCCGTGAACATGCGCAGGAACCGCCCGACATCCCCGTCCTCGGTATTGCGCCAAAATTGCCAATAGTCATACGGTGAAAGACGATTGGGATTCAGCCAAACTGCCCCGCTCGCAGTTTTGCCCATCTTGGCACCCGATGCCGTCGTGATCAGCGGTGAGGTCAGCCCAAATAACTGCGCGTCACTCACGCGCCTTCCCAGTTCCACTCCCTGCACGATATTGCCCCACTGATCCCTGCCGCCCATCTGCAGTGAGCACGCGTGGCGCCTGAACAGTTCAACGAAATCGTAGCCCTGCATGATCATGTAGTTGAATTCGAGAAACGTCAGCGGCTGCTCGCGCTCCAATCGCATTCGGACGCTGTCCATCGTCAGCATGCGATTGATCGTGAAGTGGCGGCCGATATCGCGAAGAAACTCGATGTACTTCAGTGAGCTCAGCCACTCATCGTTATTGGCCATGATCGCGCCCGTTGGGCCAGCATCGAAACGCAGGAAGCGGGCGAAGGTCGCGCGAATACCGGCGATATTGGCGCTGATCTGTTGCTCGGTCAGGAGCTGCCGAGTTTCATCGCGTCCTGACGGATCGCCCACCTTCGTCGTGCCGCCGCCCATCAGTACGATCGGGCGGTGCCCCGTCTGCTGCAGGCGGCGCAGCAGCATGATTTGCACCAAGCTGCCGATATGCAGGCTGTCGGCGGTGGCATCAAAGCCGATGTAGGCCGAGATCACGCCCGCCAGGGCGCGCGCATCGAGGCCCGCATGATCGGTGATCTGGTGGATGTAGCCGCGCTCGCTCAAAACGCGCAGAAAATCAGACTTAAATGGACCCATCAATCGAGAACCCTCTCGCATCGTCGTGCGGTAAAATGGCCCGCGGGCGGCGGCAAATGATTCGCCATTTTGCCCTGGATCGTTAGCTAACGTCTGCCCAATGCCGTCGGGTGCTCAGGCTGGTACAGGCAAATGTCGCTCCCGCCGGAAACCAAAGATCATCGCTCTTCCTCGGGATCCCCCTACCCGCGGAGCAGGGTTGTGCCGATGACAGCGCGCAAAACTAACGGCGAAACAGTAACGGATGTGACAAGCGGTTGACAGACTCAGGCGCACGGCTATACTGCGCGCCCTTCCAGCTGAAACGGGTTTTTCGAGACTTTCCGGCGATTGACGGGGTCGAAAAACGCGCTATACTTGGAAGTTCGCCCGAGGCCTTTGTCGCCCCCGGGCATTCTTTAAAAATTCGAATAGGTAACTTGTGCAGGGACTCGCGTCGATGCGCCTTTGGTGCAATTCGATGATTCGAGTTCCAAACGACCAGTGTTCATTCGTGCCCCTGGTTTATCCTTCAGGGCATTGATGAACGGTGAGAGTTTGGGATCGAGATTTGCTTCAGTGAAAAAGTGTTATTAACTGAAGAGTTTGATCCTGGCTCAGATTGAACGCTGGCGGCGTGCCTAACACATGCAAGTCGAGCGGTAACAGGTGTAGCAATACATGCTGACGAGCGGCGAACGGGTGAGTAA
>JALYIH010000079.1 GCA_030775865.1 Pseudomonadota bacterium
GCCTTCATTCGTCGTTGTCGCCTCCTCATTGGGAGCATACCCAACTTCGTCGGCTCCGCCTCGACTGAAGGCAAATCCGTCTCGCTCGCGGCCACGGGGAATACTCAGACAGGCTCCCAGGTTGCTCGGAACTTCTGTCAACGCCTCCGAGTCGAATGCGTTACTCAAAACGGAGGTTTCGTATGCGGATTTCAAAGACCCTGGCGGCCCTGCTCGCTATTGCAGCATGCGGCGCCTCAATTGCGGCGTTTGCGGACAACCCCGTGGGATTTTATATCGGCGCAGGCGCGGGTGAATCCCAAATCAGGAGCGATGATTCTCGATATGGGTTCCCGGGGTACTACAATGATTACCAGACCGCATGGCAAGGCTTCGTTGGTATCCGGCCCATCAAGCTGATCGGCCTCGAGGCCGCCTATATCGATTTCGGCCAACCCTCTCGGCACCACTCCTATGACTTCAATGTGTCGGGCAGCGATTCGCATCCCACCGCTGCTGCGCTGTTCGCGGTGGGCTACCTGCCGATACCCGTACCGTTCATCGACGTGTTCGCCAAGGCGGGCGCCGCGCGCCTGTCGACGAATCTCACGGACTTCGTTCAGCAGCCCTGTCTAGCCACCGGACCTTGCCCTTACTTTGTGCCCACCTCCCGGCACCAAGTGATCGACACGCGATTTGCCTACGGCGTCGGCGTGCAGTCCCGGTTTCCATTCGGGCTGACGATTCGCGGTGAATACGAGCGCATCAGTTCACCTTTCGGAGATCCCGATGCGCTGATCGTCAGCGCGTTGTGGCAGTTCTAGGCTGCTGCGTGTAGCTGCCGCTGCGTTCGTCTGGCTGCTGCCGTTCGCCCTTAGGCGGAGGCCCGCATATACTTGCGCGCATGTCACATTCATCACGATTTTGCGCGCACGCCGCGCTTGTCGCCGGATTCGCCGTCGCGGCGGCGCTGTGCGGCTGCACCCAAAAGGTATTGAGCACCACGCCCGGCGGCAACGGCAGCGCGTCTGACGCGAGCACCCGTGCACTGCGCAGCAAGGTCGACACAATCGTCGTCATCTATGCTGAAAATCGCGCCTTCGATACCTTGTACGGTAACTTTCCCGGCGCAAGAGGCTTGAACGAAGTCATCGATCGCAACGGCAAACCGCTGCCGTCCTATAGACCCCAGCTGGATCGCGACGGCACGGTGCTGCCCGTTCTGCCGCCGGCATGGGCTGGCGTGACGGCACCCGGCGTTACGCCGGTGGTCACGCAACAGCAAAGCGTCGGCCTGCCGAATGCGCCGTATTCCATCGAGCATGGCTTCACCGCGCAATCGCAAGTCACGCTGTCGACCGCCACGGTGACGCGGGATTTATGGCATCGCTTTTATGAACACCAGATGCAGATCGATGGCGGCAAGAATGACGGCTACGTCGCCTGGTCGGATGCCGGCGGTCTAGCGATGGGCTATTACGATTACAGTGCCTCGGCGCTGTACGCTCTGACCAAGGAATTCGTGCTCGCCGATAATTTTTTCCAAGGCGCATTCGGCGGCTCGTTCCTCAATCATCAGTACTTGATCTGCGCCTGCGCGCCGGAATACCCCAACGCCGACTCGGCGGCGGCGAAGCCCTCGATTGCCGTGCTCGAACAAGATGGCGGTGGGCGCTACTTGCCGCGCTTGAAGACAGCGGCGAACTCACCGGCCTCGGCGCTGGATGCGCCGCCCACTTTTGCAAGAAGCGGCAATATCGCCCCGGCTGATTATTTCGGCGACGGCAAATTCTACGCCGTGAACACCATGCAGCCGCCGTATCAGCCGAGCGGCAACAAGCCGGCGACCGCCGACTCGAGCTTCGCTTATGCAGATCCCGGCGGCGCCACGACGCTGCCCCCGCAATCTCGGCTCAACATCGGCGATGCGCTGGATGCGAAGCGCATCAATTGGGTCTGGTATGCAGGCTCGTGGAACGCGGCTGTGGAAGACGGCAGGCGCTCGCCGTCGAAAACGCGCGAAATCATTTACGCGCCGCAGACCGCCGCGGGCTCCCCTGATTTCCAGGCCCATCACCAGCCGTTCAACTATTTCGAGCATTTCGATCCCAAGACCCATGCCGATCATCGCGCTGCGCACTTGAAAGATTACGACGATCTACTGGCAGACATTGCCGCCGGACGATTGCCCGCGGTCGCTTTCTACAAGCCGCAGGGTAATTTGAACCAGCATGCCGGCTATGCCTCGGTGGCGGAGGGTGATGCGCACATTGCGGATCTGGTCGCGAAATTGCGCGCGGGCCCGCAATGGAACCACATGGTGATCGTGATCACCTACGATGAATTCGGCGGGGCGTGGGATCACATCGCCCCACCACAGGCAGACCTATTGGGTCCGGGAGCGAGGATTCCGGCGTTGATCATTTCGCCATTCGCCAGGCGCGGTACGGTGGATCATACGCAATACGACACGGAATCCATCCTGCGCCTGATCACGCGCCGCTTCGATCTTGAAGTACTGCCCGGAATCACCCAGCGTGACCACGGCCTCGCCGCGCATGGTGCGCCGACCATGGGCGATCTGACCAATGCGCTCGATCTAGCTCACTAGCCCCGCGTTCACTCGCCGCGCGCGCACTCACCGCGCGGCCATCCTCATTTGACGTGCGGCGGTGTCGGGGGCGTGCCGGGCGGAGCCTTGGGCGGTGCATTGCCGGATTCGGCGCTCAGCAAGTTCACCTCGAAAATCAGCAGCGAGTTGGCAGGAATCTTTGGCTGTGCCCGCGGGCCATACGCCATTTCGGGTGGTATGAACAGTTTCCATTTCGCACCCGGCTTCATCAGCACCAATGCCTCCTGCCAGCCCTTGATGACCCCGTTGACCGGGAAGGTCGCCGGTACGCCGCGCGAATACGAGCTGTCGAATTCCGATCCATCCATCAGTTTGCCGCGATAGTCCACGGTCACGGTATCGCTGGCACCGACGGGCGGCGCTTTTTTGTCGCCGGCGGCCATAATTTTGTACTGCAGGCCGGAGGCGGTCGTCACCACACCTTTTTCGCGGCCGTTGCGCGCCAAGAAATCTTTCGCCGCGGTTTCATTGCGTGCCGCCGCGGCCTCACTCACTGAACGCACGAATGCCTGCACTTGCGCTTGATCGGCCTGGCTGGGCTGCTTGCCCTGCAGGCCATCCTTGAGGCCGCGCATGATGGAGTCGGGCACCAATTCGTTGGTGACTCCGGTGCCATGCACTTGCGCGCCGAAAATCAACCCGACCGTATAGCTGATCTGATCGGGCGTCGCCGCGGGGCCCGGATCTGCGCCGGGCGCGGTGGCCGGCGGCGGCTTCGGTGCCGGAGGGGGAGTTTGTGCGACGCCAAGGGTCGCGAATGCAACCAATAGCGGCAGGCTGCATGTCAAGCTCAATATTCCAACGGTAAATTTTTTCATGGCGCAAAAGATACGCCTCTTCAGGTTGCAAATGCCAGCGCAAATTCCAGGTGCCGGCGCAAACTCCATGTGCCGGGCGCAAGTTCTATGAGGAGAGCGCGCCGCGCTTGATGACTGCCATGGTTATGCGTGAAATGCATACCAGCTTTTGAGCCTCGTTGACGATCTCGATTGACCAGACATGCGTGCGTCCGCCCAGATGCACCGCCCGCGCCGTTCCGGTCACGAGGCCGCTGCGTGCGGCGCGCACGTGGTTTGCGTTGATTTCCTGGCCCACGACTTGGTACTCGGCGGCATCCACGCACATGGCCGCGCCCATGCTGCCCAAGGTTTCGGCGAGCGCCACCGAGGCGCCTCCATGCAAGAGTCCGTAAGGTTGCACGGTCCGCGCATCCACGGGCATGGTGCCGCGAACAAAATTGTCGCCGATTTCGGTAAACAAAATCCCCAGATTGCCGATCAGCGTTCCGCCGCGATTGCCGTTCAGATTCTCGAGAGTTTGCAAGCTGCGCCAAATGCTCATTCTTTATCCTTCAGTGTAGCGGCCACCCGTTGATAGGCCTCGCGAAATGGAATGCCTTCCTTGGCCACCAGCGCATTCGCGGCGGCGGCAGCGTGAATTCCGGGATCGAGGCGAATATTTTCCGGTCGAAAGCTTACGCCATTCAGGGCACTCGGCAGAATTTCCAGGGTCTGCAGGCAGGAATCGATGCCGCGAAACAACGGCGGCTTGATGAGCTGTAAGTCGCGGTGATATCCGGACGTCAGTTTTTGCGTGATGCCGAGCACTTCGTTGAGCGCCGCCTGCGCGACCGCGCTGCGCCCGCGCATCAACTCGAAGACATCGGGGTTGCGTTTTTGCGGCATGATCGAGGAGCCGGTGGTAAAGGCGGCCGGCAAACTCACGTAGGCGAATTCTTGCGTATAGAACAGCATCAGGTCGGCCGCCAGTCTGCCCAAGTCCTGCGTCAGCAGCGTGATTTCGAACAACAGCTGCGCCTCGGCCTTGCCCCGCGACAATTGCACCGCTGTGACCGGCACCTGAGTCGCCGCGAATCCCAAGCGACGCCGAGTCGATTCGCGGTTGATGTCGAGATTCGGCGTGCCGAACCCGGCCGCCGAACCCAAGGGGTTTTTGCTGATGCGCCGCTGAGTCAGGTCCAGCCCTTCGGCATCGTCGCGCAGTTCAGCGGCAAACCCCGACGCCCACAGCGCCACGCTGCTCGGCATTGCCTGCTGCATATGCGTGTAGCCGGGAAGCTCCTGGCCGCCGTGGCGCGAGGCCAGGGCATCGAGGGCGTCGGCTACCGCGGCCGCGCCTTGGCGCAAGGTTTCCGCGGCGTCGCGCAAGTACAACCGCAAGGCCGCCAGCACCTGATCGTTGCGCGAGCGGCCGGCGTGCAAGCGCCCGCCGGCCGCACCGATGCGCGCCGTCAGCAGATTCTCGATGGCGGTCTGGCAATCTTCGTCTTCCAGTGAGATGCGCCACTGCCCCGTGGCATGCCCTTCGCCGATCGCCGCCAGGGCATCGCGAATCAAGACAAGGTCGTGCGCCGACAACAGCTGTTGTTCCCCGAGCATTTCAGCATGTGCAAGGGAGGCGCGGATGTCATAGCGCACCAACCGATCGTCCAAAGCATGGTCATCGCCCGCAGTGTACTCGAGCACCTGCGCATCGAGCGGAGTTCCCTTGTCCCAAAGCCGGGTCATGCAGGCCGCTTCATGATGCCGCGGACAATTGTTCCGCCGGGCTCAGGGCGTTCAAATCCGCGACCACCAGCGTGCCGGTACCCTCGTTCGTGAAAACCTCGGCGAGCAAACTGTCGGGGGCCCTGTAGCTGATGACGTGCACCCGGCGCACGCCGCCGCGAATGGCATTTTCAATGGCGGTGGCCTTGGGCAGCATGCCGTCCTTCAAGCTGCCTTGATCGCGCAGGCGCTTCAATCCCTGGATGTCAGTATACGAGATGACCGAGCCCGGCTCCTCCACACGCTCGAGAATACCCGGCGCACCGGTGCACAGCACCAGTTTTTCGGCCGACAGTGCGCCGCCGATCGCCGCCGCGACGGTGTCGGCGTTGATGTTGAGCAAGGTGCCATTCGAATCGGCCGACAACGGACTGACCACCGGCATGAGGCCGCTTTCCAGCAGTTTCTCGAGCACTGCCGAGTTCACCGAGTCGATGTCGCCGACGAATCCATAGTCCACGGTTTCGCTCGAGCCTAAGGTGGTCACGGGCGGGCGCTTGTGCGCGCGAATCAATCCCGCGTCGACACCGCTTAAGCCCACGGCCTCGATATCGAGCGCGCGGCAGATCGCCAGAATGCGCGTGTTGATCAACCCATTCAGCGCCATCGCGGTCACGTCTATCGATTTCTGATCGGTGACGCGCCGGCCGTTGATCATCCGCGTTTCAATACCCAATGTAGCCTGCAGCGCATCCAATTGCGGACCGCCGCCATGCACCAGCACTGTCTTGATGCCGACCTGATGCAAGATGGCGACTTGTTCGATCAAGCCGCGCGTCGAAGCCTCGTCGCTGAATACCGCGCCACCCGCCTTGATGACGAACACCTTGTTCTTGTACATGCGAATGTACGGCGCCGCGCTCTTCAACGCTCGCACGGCAATGGATGGATCGGGTCGGTTCAGGATCATTTTAGAATTCTCCGCATCTTGCGAACGGTCGGACCAGCACTAAGCCAGCATGCGATGCAATACAGCCATTTGCACCGGCAGTCGATTGAAGGCCTCGCGCTTGACCACCGCCCGCGGACCGTCGAGTATTTCATCAGCGACCGCCACGTTGCGGCGTACCGGCAAGCAATGCATCAGTTTCGCATCCGGCAGCGCGCAGTCGAACCACCGCTCGCGCACGCACCAGTCAGACAGATCCGCGCGCAGCCGCGAATCGGCTTCCACGTCGCCATAGTAGGTGGTGGTACCCCACTCTTTGGCGTACACGATGCTGGCGCCGCTCAAAGCCGCGTTGCGATCGCTGGTCTCGGTCACCGAGCCGCCGGCATCGCGGGCCGCCAGGCGCGCTTTCTCCATGACTTGCTCGGGCAGCGCGTACCCATCAGGGCGCAGCACCACGACCTCCATGCCGCGCATCGCGGCCATGTGCACCGTGGCCGCGGGCACGGCCAGCGGCAGCGCTTTAGGATGATAGGCCCAGCTCAAGACGAACTTGGCCCGGGTCGGAACGTTGAGCTCATCCAGGGTGCGCCAGTCGGCGAGCGCTTGGCAGGGATGATTCATGGCGGATTCCATATTGATCAGCGGCTTGTCGCATAGCCCATCGATCATCCGGAACAAGGTTTCATTGAGATCGCTCTCCAGGCTCTTGCCGTCGGCAAATGCACGTACACCCAGCACGTCGCAATACGACGCCAACACCGGGATGCCTTCGCGAATATGTTCGGCGGCGGGGCCTTTCATGATGGCATTCAGCTGCGTCTCCAAATGCCATGTTCCCTGACCCGGGGTGATGACGAATGAGCTGCCCCCCAAACGAGCCATGCCCGCCTGAAATGACGCCAACGTACGCAATGACGGATTGAAGAACACCAATCCCAAGACCTTGCCGGCCAGCGCCCGCGGCTCCGGTCTGTCCTGCAGCGCTTGCGCGAGCCTTAGCAGATCCAGAACCTGCTCGCGGCTGAAGTCCGCCAAATCGATAAATCGCTTCATGCGGAAATTTTCGCCAGCGCGTCACTCAAGGTGTCCACATGGCCTTCATTCAAAATGTACGCCGGCAACAAGCGCAGAATGTGCGGATCGCCGCTGGTACCCGTGAGGATGTTCTTCGCCATGAGCGCCGCCTGAACTTCCTTCGCGGGGCGCGATGTTTTCAGGCCCAACAAGAATCCTGCGCCCTGCACGCCGGTGATGGGGCCGATGATGCAACTCGCGCGGATGTAGGCCGATACTTGGCGGACATTGGCCAGCAAGGATTCCGATTCGATGGTATCGATGACCGATTCCGCTACCGCGCATGCCATGGGACCGCCGCCGAACGTCGTACCCATGTCGTCGACTTTAAGCCGGCTGGAAACGCCGCGCGACAGCAAGAGGGCGGATACCGGAAAGCCGTTGCCCAATGCCTTGGCCGACGTAAGGATGTCCGGTGTCACGCCGTAATAGTTCGCGGCAAAAGGGGCGCCGGTGCGGCCCACGCCGCACTGAACCTCGTCGAAGATCAGGATGGCGCCCACTTCGTCGCAACGCCGCCGCAGTGCCTCCAGCATCGGTTTGCCCACATCGTAGGCGCCGCCCACGCCTTGTATCGGCTCGACGATGACGGCCGCGGTCTCGCGGTCGATGTGTTGCTCGATGGCTCCCGGGTTGTCGCGCGGCGTGAAGCTCACATCAAAGGGCGTACGCGGAAAGCCATACCATTTCTCAAGCGCGCCCCAAGTCACGGCACCGGCGGCAGCGGTCCGGCCGTGAAAACTCTGCTCCAGCGCAACAGCCTTGCTGCGCCCGGTGATTTTGAATGCAAGCTTCAGCGCATTTTCATTGGCCTCTGCGCCGCTGTTGATCCAGAACACTGTGTCCAGACCGAGTCCGACGAACTTCGTCAGGCGCGCGGCGGCGCGCTCGCGAATGACCATCGGCAGTGCATTGGTTTGAAATGTCATTTGCCGCGCTTGGCGCTCGAGCGCCGCCAGCCAGCGCGGATGTCCGTAGCCCAGACCCGCGACGGCGTGGCCGCCGTAAAAGTCCAAAATCTTGCGTCCGTCGCGCGCATACAGCCAGACGCCCTCGCCGTGTGCCACTTCGATGGGATATTGCGCGAACACCTGCGCCAGATGAGTCGCATGTGCCGTCGCCGTGGGATTGGTCGCTGCCATGGTTATCAAGTCCATCCCGGCGCGGGCGTGGTCAGGCCGGTCGTCTCGGCAATGCCCAAAAGCCGGTTCATCCATTGAAGGGCACCACCGGCGGCGCCTTTGTTGAGATTGTCGAGCACCGACATCACGGCAATGGAATTGCCATTGGTCACAGCGCTCAAGTTCGAATAGTTGCTGGTGGCGACATCCTTGACGCGCGGCGCGGCGGCGGCGACCCGCACGAAAGGGCAGGCCTTGTAGTACGACTTGAACGCTTCCAACGCCTGCGCCGTGGATATCGAGTTTTTCAGACTGGCTTGCACGGTGACGTGTATGCCGCGCGCAAAGGGTCCCGAATGCGGCACGAAATTGAAATCAGCCTCGACCCCCGTCGCCAGTTTCGCGCAGGCGGTGATCTCAGGCACGTGACGGTGACTGAGCGCACCGTAGGTGTACAGATCGCTGTGACGCTGCGGATGATGCGTGCCCTCGACCGGCTTGCGGCCGGAACCCGTGCTGCCCGTGATGCCGGTGACGAAGAGACGCGTGTCGGTCAACCCCAGCGCCAGCAGTGGCACGCTGGCGAGCAAGGTCGCCGTTGCAAAGCAGCCCGGGTGCGCGACATGCGGCGTCGGCGGCTTCTGTAGGTGCTCAGGTATGGCGCAGGTGAACTCTGCAATTCTCGACGGCGCGCCGTGCGGATGTTTGTACACCGCCTCGTAGGCCGCCTGGCTCGAATAACGAAAATCAGCCGAAATGTCCACGCAATGCACCCGGGAGCCTGCCGCGGCCGCTGCCGTCAGAAGACGATCGACGAGGGCGGCCGAAACGCCATGCGGGGCGGCGGAAAACAACGCCGACACCGGCGAGCGGCTCACGAGGGCTTGCACTTCGTCGGCGGCTGCGAACTTGAGAGAAGGATAGGCGCTGCGCAAATGCGCGAAGGCATCTGCGACGGGCGCGCCAGGCTGGCTGTCCGACAGGACCGCGGCTACTTCAAGCTGCGGGTGTCCCGCGATCAGGCGCAAAAGTTCGCCGGCCACATAGCCGGTGCCGCCCAGCACGATGGCCGGCGTCGGCGCGCTCATTCGCCGGCGACCTTGGACTCGCGCACGTTGCGCAGTCCCAGCGAGGCGATGATGTGATCGCCTAGATCTGCGGGATGGCTGATGGCATTGAACGCCTCGACGTTCATCTGCTCGCGAATGATTTCGATGCCGACTTGATTGTCGGTCGCGGGCCCGGTGACCACGCAGGGCTCGATGCCGAAGCGCTCGCGCAACAATTTGACGCCGCCCCAGGCAGCGACAGGGTCATTCGCCGACAGCACCACCGCCGTCAACGCCGCCTTGATGTCCGGCTGCTGCAGGATGGATTCCACGCCGTAGGTGCCCAACAAGCCATCGCCCAATTCAAAGACGATGGCATCCGGCCGGCCGGCCGCCATTTCCGTGAGCATGGTTCGGGTAAGAGCTGGGCCGCATTTCGCGGTGGTGGTTACGATACCTAAGTCCGTGAACAGCATGGTGCGACGGGCACCCGAGTCCTCGAAGGCCATGATGTCACGGCGCAGGGACACGCCCGTGGCTTTGAAGGCATCCACCACCAATCCGCGATGGCGCATGCGCGCGATGATGGCCGAAGCAGCCGCGGTTTTACCGGCTTCCATGCACGTACCGGCGAGCGCCACCACCGGTATGCCGCGCGCGTCCAGGGGAGCTTCGTAGTTCAGCGGTGCGTAGCCGACCTTGGCGGGGACACCGATGCGCTCGCCCAGGTAGGGGAACGTCAGCACCGTGCCCAATACTTTGCAGTCGAAGGGCTTGCCCTTGTCCTGCGTTGCCGAATCGCAGATGCCGAGCACGCCGCCGATATTCAGCATTTGAATGACATCGCCGGGCTTGAGCGTGGCGGGGATGTGGCCGGAGTAGCCGAACAGCGCCTTGCGATGCCCCAGGGCGCCGACCACGATGTCGCCGCGCACGACTTTTGCCATTCGACCGCTGATGAGCTCCAAGGTGTTGTAGTTCGCCTTGTTGTTGAGGATCTCGACCACCAACACCAGGCCTTCTTCGCAGGGGATTTCGGGGGCGATGCGCAGCTCATGCGACAGTGCGCACGCCTGCGTCACGGAGGCGATCTTGTCGACCACCATCGTGCGCATGCTGTTCATGATTTGCCCGCTCCCGCGCGCTTGTAGAACACGCCGGTCAACGCCAGCATCTTCGAGAAACCCAAGGCATCGGTGGGCGTCCATTCGCCCGCGGACTCGCCGTAAACTCCTTTGGAGGCAGCCATCAACGAATGAGGAGAGCTCACGCCCTCGACGAACGCAGCGCCGGGCCGGAACAGTACCTTCACTTCGCCGCTGACCCGCGCCTGCGAGGATATGAGCAGCGCTTCGATATCGCGGCAGACCGGATCCAAGTGCTGACCCTCATGCACCAGGTCGCCGTACGGTTGTGCAACCGTTTCCTTGATGCGCGACTGCCTGCCCGTCAGCACCAATTTCTCCAGCTCGCGATGCGCGGTCAGCAGCACTTCGGCCGCCGGCGCTTCGAATGCGACACGGCCCTTGGTGCCGATCACGGTGTCGCCCAGGTGAATGCCGCGGCCGATGCCGAAGGGGCCGGCCAGCATTTCCAGGGCTTCGATAATGGCAACGGCCGACAAGCGCTTACCGTCGAGACTGTCCGGTACGCCTTGCGTGAACCCGACGGTATGCCGTTCCGGGGATCGCGGATGCGTAAACGCATCTTTTGAGAGCACCCAGGCATCGTCGGGGATGCTGCCTTGAGACGTGAGGGTTTCCTTGCCGCCGATGGTGACGCCCCATAGACCGCGATTCACGGAATACTCTGCGCCGAAGGCCGGCACCGGCAGCTTGTGTTCCTCGAGATACTTGAGCTGCTCGGGACGCTTGAACGCGCGGTCGCGCACCGGCGCGATGATGTCCAACTCCGGCGCCAGCGTGCGTAACGCCACCTCGAAGCGCACTTGATCGTTGCCCGCGGCCGTGCAGCCATGCGCGACCATTTTGGTCTTGAGCGACAAGGCCATTTGCGCGATCGTCTGCGCCTGCAACACCCGCTCGGCACCGACGCACAGCGGGTACACACTGCCTCGGCGCACGTTGCCCATGATCAAGAACTTGAGCACCTGATCGAAATAGGCGGCCCGTGCGTCGATGAGATGATGCTCGATGGCGCCTAGGCGCACCGATCGCTCGGCCAAGGATTTCGCCGCCGCGGCATCGATGCCGCCGGTATCGACCGTGACCGTGATCACCGGCCGCTGGTAGGTCTCTTTGAGCCAAGGCACGCAGAACGAGGTGTCGAGGCCGCCGGAAAAGGCCAACAAAATGGGCTCGGCGCCCGGTTCAGCGGTAGACGTCATGGGTGCTAGCGTCCGAAGATTGCGAGCAGGCGTAGCTCGAGTTTGCGCTGTGCGCCGGCGCCGGCGGTGGCGATGAATATCGTGTCATCGCCGGAAATGGTGCCGATGACTTCCGGCCATTGAGCCGTATCGATGGCGACGGCCACGCTTTGTGCCGAGCCGATCGTCGTCTTCAGCACCGTGAGATTGGTGCCCGCGGTGAGGCGGGCGCTGACAAATTGCTTGAGCGCGGAAAAATCGTTCTTCGGCTGCATGGCCGTCTGCGGCAGCACGTAGCGATCGCCCATTTTGGCCACGCCCAGTTCGCGCAGATCGCGACTCACGCTCGATTGCGTCGCGATGTGCCCCAATTTCCGCAGCAGGTCCACCAGTTCGGTCTGACGGCCGACCGACTGTTCGCGAATGATTTTGGCGAGCTGGGTGCGGCGCGCCGGCGCGTTGCTGTGTTCGGGTTCGGATCTAAGCATTTTCGGCTCTTGCATAAAATCGCACGAATCCTGCATAAAAATGCAGGCGCTGTCAATAGGTGACCCAAGCAATCGCCTGTTTGCCGGGCACCGGCAATGCCGCCAACGCCCCGCAGCTTGCGGTAAGCGGCCTAAAAGCCAACGTGGGATGAACCCGTTGATTCGAGGGACGAACTCGATGCGGTTGAGTTTATCGCCGGATGCGCTTGAGTTCCGATGGGGTGTGGTGGGAGTTTCCCACGCAAGGCGCGTGCAAGCGCATGGCCGGCCGGATTGAGCGTCGAATGAATGAGCAAAGTCATGCGCCTTCTCGGGAGATGTACTCTTGAAACTTCTCATTGTCGATGACGAGCCGCTGGCGCGATCTGCTCTGATCCACCTTTGCGAGTGGAGCAATGATGTGCAGGTGGTCGGCGAGGCTGCATCCGGGGGCGCGGCAATCAGAGCCGCCGAAAAACTTCGCCCAGACGTGATGCTGCTCGACGTGGAGCTCCCGGATATGACCGGATTCGACGTCTTGCGTATCGCGCGGTTGGAGAGACGTCCCCTCGGCATCATGGTCACCGCAAACACCGACTATGCCGTGAGTGCTTATGAAGCGGGAGCTTTCGACTACCTGGTCAAGCCGGTCACTGCAGACCGTTTTGCTCAATCAATGGAGCGCGCGCGGCAGTACTGCAATCGAAAAGTAATCAGCGACGCCTCCACGCGAGGTTTGCTCTTGGCGCAACAGGCCCAGGAGGCCGGTGGACTTCCCGTGAGCTTGGCAAAGCTGATCATTGGCGAGCGCGAACATCGCTTCTATCCGTTGAACCCGGAAACAATCGATTACATCGCGTCCGACGGCAATTATGTGACCATCCACACCGGTAGCTCCAAGTACATCAGCCGCGACTCCATCAAACGTCTGTCGGTGGAGTTGGCGGATCTTGGCTTTGTGCGAATCGAACGCTCCTTGCTCGTGAACATTCGTGCCGTCGTGCACTTGGAATCGGTGGGGCGGGGCGCGTTCGCCTTCACGTTGTCTTCCGGCTCCTGCCTGCATTCCAGTCCCTCCTACCGCGATGCGATTCTGCGTGTTCTACCCATGAGGCGATTATCGGGGCAGCGGTCGTTGCCTTGAAGCGCGGATAAGAAGCGGCACCAAAAAGGGGCCGCCATGTCGCGCGAGGACCCGGCTCGCCATCGAGCACGCTATTAACGCCGCCCCGGCATTTCGATGCTGCAAATTCTCAACGGCTCGAGGACCAGTTTCCTTGGCGTGCTGCGATCTCGCCGGCTTGATCCAAGGGCTCGCCGTCGATCGATGCCTCGATGGCCGCACGGACAGCCGGAGAGTCGGCGGAGGCCGCCGGACGGAACGCGGAGGAATTCGTTGACGTTGGGGGTGATTGCGCCAACACTTTTATTTTCCAGCTGCCGGCTTCGCGGCATGCCAGTCCTGAGTTGGCATGATTCCCGCTCAGCGAAAATGTCCGGCAATAATCCCCCGTCTTGGCGCGAAAGCTCAAACCGGTCGTGGCAGCCAGTCCCGGCGAGTGGTCCGCGGAGAGCTGAGTGGATAACGCCTCGGCAAGACCCGCGTCGGCGACCAGCTCACCGTTCGAATTCATTCTCACCGGCGCATTGGAACCGCGCCAACCGAGATAACCCAATGCCAGGCCCAATAACAGACTGGCGGCCATGGCAGCCGGTTGCCAGCTGCGCCATCCCTTCCCGGGAGCTCTATTGGCCGCAGTGTCTCGAGCGCCGGCGAGATCCACGACGTTGCCGCCGGGTGCGCCGCGCGCCGCGGCAATGAGACGCGGGGGCACCGGCTCATCCATGACGGCAGAGAATGCTCCCTGCACCGCCTCGCGCAACGCGCGATGCTGGGCAACACGCCTGCGAACCTCCGGATCGTCGCGCATGGCCGCTTCGATGATGGCGCGAGTGGCCGCGTCGACTTCACCGTCCGCATAAGCCATTAACGTTTCGTCCGATACTGTCACGAATGATCTCCTTCCGGCAGCCGCAGCAGCGCCTGCAACGCCTCACGTCCGCGCGCGAGCCGGCTCGTCAGGGTCCCGATCGGCACCTCAAGAACGTCGGCGGCATCCTTGTATGCCAGCCCTTCTACCAACACCAGGCTCACGGCCAAGCGCTGGTCCTCCGGCAAACGGACGAGTGCTGCTTCCACCGACAACCGGTCCACCTCCCGATCAATCGAAGCCTCGCCGACATGCTCACCGGCTTCCTCCGGCATGAAGATTTTAGCGCGCCGTCCGCGCGACCTCACCTCATCGATCCACGCATTGCGCAGAATCTTGAACAGCCAGCTGTCCAAGCGGGCATCGCTGTGCCATTGATCCAAGCGCAGCAGCGCCCGCTCCACCGCGATTTGCACCATATCGTCGGCATCATGCGGCGTGCGCACCAGGTTGCGTGCAAAGCGCCTCAAGCGAGGCAGCAAAGCGACGATCTGTTGCTGGATGTTTTCGGTGCCGCCGTTCGTACTCATGAGGTAGACGTTTGAGGGTTGACGTTTAATCCACGCATGCTAACAGTCTGCCATGCGTGTTAAACATGTGCGTTCGGCCAAGGGCAAGTCCATGCGTGTATTGATGTGGGTGACTCTCGCGACAGCTCTCGTGCCTGCGGCTCAGGCGCAGGTGCGCATGCCCGGTGCGTTACCGGTGCTGCCCACTCAGAAATTGACGCAGCTGGTGGGGCAGACGAGCGCCGATACCCTGGGTCAACTTAGCGATGTGCGTCATCTGCAAATCGCACGCCTGATCCGGGCCAACCCGCGCACCATCGCCGCGGACCCCCACGGTAATCCCATCGTGCGCGATGAATTATTGGCCTTTTCTCCGTCCGCCCCCGCGATGGAGGCGGCGAGGGCGCTCGGCTTCGCGATCGCGCGGGAACAAACAATCGAGGATCTCGACATCCGTCTTGTCGTCCTAGTGCCTCCGGCGAAACTCGCGATCGCCAAAGCGCTGCGTCAGTTGCGAGAGGCTGATCCTATGGGAAGTTACGATTTCAACCACATCTATACCGGCGGTGGCATCGTGCCGGCCCCGGCCCCGGCCCCGGCCCCGGCCCCGGCCCCGG